>DASVVJ010000988.1:0-10561 GCA_036389955.1 Myxococcaceae bacterium | reverse complement strand
CCGGCAAGAGCAGCCGCCGCGCCAGCGTGTACACCGTCTCGTTGTCCTCCGTGAACACGAGCACCCGGTCCTCGCGGTGCTCCAGCAGCAGGCGCCACAGCACGTCCAGCTTCGCGCTCGACGTCAGGGCGATGCCCTTCTGCTCCCGGTAGGCCCGGTATGCCGCACGCCCCTCGTCGCTGCGCTGGCTCTGGGCCAGAAAGCGCGCCCAGCCCTCCGGCGCGGACAGCGCGATGCCCATCTTCCGCACGAAGCCCAGGTAGCGCGCCCGCGCCACGTCGTAGCGCTCCTTTTCCTCCGGACGCAGCGGCACCTCGATGCGCTTCACCTCGTACGGGGCCAGGTAGCGCCCCTGCAACTCGCGGATCTCCGCGCGGTACACCAGCGGGCCGATCAGCTCCTCGCACACGCGCTCCCCGCCATCCGTGCGCTCCAGCGTCGCCGACAGGCCCAGCCGGAACGGGGCCAGCGAGCCCTCCGCGATGAACCGGTAGCTGGGCGCCGGCAGGTGGTGGCACTCGTCGCAGATGAGCAGCCCGAAGCAGTTGCCGTGGAACTCCGTCTGCGCCGTCGCCGAGTCGTACGTCGTCACCGTCAGCGGCTGCCGGTCGCTCACCCCACCTCCCAGCAGCCCCACTGGCAGCCCGAGGTGCTTGGACAGCACCGTCTGCCACTGCGCCATCAGGTCTAGCGTGGGCACCACCACCAACGTGGGCCGCTTCACCTGCGCAATCGCCAGCACCGCCAGCAGCGTCTTCCCCGCTCCCGTGGGCAGCTCCACCAGCCCCCGGTGCTCCGCCTTCTTCCAGGCCTCCAACGCCTCCCGCTGGTGCGGAAACGGCTCGAGGGGCGCCGTCAGCCCCACCTCCAGCGGCTCGTAGCGCCGGGCCCGGTCTTCATAGGGCTCTCCCAGCTCGCGCAGCCGCAGCACCACCTCGCGGTAGCGCCATGCCGCGGCGCGGTACACCCCCGTGCGGCCGTCTTTCTGGAAAAGGCCCCGCAACCGCGCATCATCCGGCAGCGTGGGTGCCACCAGGGTGCCGCAGTCGAAGTGAAGCTCCGTCGCCATCCGCAGAACCTGGTGAGTAGCCCTTTCCCCGCCCTGGCGCCACTCCCAACAGGGTGGAGCCAGGGCATGTCAGACCGGTGTGCTAACGGCCTGGGGCCCTATGGACCTTGTCCTCTCCCTTGCCCTCCTCGTGGTTGGCAGCCTGCTCGGCGGCGGTATGACCTGGCTGCTCTTCCAGGGACGTCTCGCCCAGACAACCCGCCTCGTCCGGATGGAGGGGGAGGCCGAGCGCGCCACCCTCGCCGAGCGGCTGAGGGGCCGGGAGGGCGAGGTGAACGAGCTGCGCCGCGCCCTGGAGGCCGAGCGCTCGCGCGCCCGCCAGCTTCAGGAGACCTGCACCGGCCTGGAGGTGCGGCTGTCCTCGCAGCTGGCCTACTCCTCCCAGGAGCGCCAGGCCATGGAGGAGAAGCTGGCGCTGCTCACCGACGCCCGGGATGAGCTGGCCCAGTCCTTCAAGGCGCTGTCCGCCGATGCGCTGCGGATGAACAGCCAGGCCTTCCTGGAGCTGGCGCAGCTTCAGCTCTCCCGGTTCCAGGACGGGGCCCGCGCGGACCTGACGCAGCGCGAGCGCTCCATCGAGGAGATGGTGAAGCCCCTGCGCGAGTCGCTGCAGAAGGTGGATGCGCAGGTGGGCCAGCTCGAGCAGGCCCGCGCCCAGGCCTACGGCAGCCTGGCGCAGCAGCTGCAGTCCCTGGCCAGCACCCAGGAGTCCCTGCGCGCGGAGACGGCCAGCCTGGTGGGCGCTCTGCGTGCTCCCACCGTGCGCGGCCGGTGGGGGGAGATTCAGCTGCGGCGCGTGGTGGAGATGGCCGGCATGGTGGAGTGCTGCGACTTCGTCCAGCAGGAGACCGTCACCAGCGAGCGCGGGCGGTTGCGCCCCGACCTGGTGGTGCGCCTGCCCGGAGAGAAGAGCGTGGTGGTGGACTCCAAGGCTCCGCTCCAGGCGTACCTGGAGGCGATGGACGCCCGCGACGAGCCCACCCGCCTCGCCAAGCTGCGCGAGCATGCCGCCCAGACGCGCGCCCACCTCAAGGCCCTGGGGGACAAGGCCTACTGGGAGCAGTTCCCCGCCACTCCCGAGTTCGTGGTGATGTTCCTGCCCGGCGAGACGTTCTTCAGCGCCGCCCTGGAGCAGGACCCCGCCCTCATCGAGGCGGGCGTGGACCGGCAGGTGATTCTCGCCACCCCCACCACCCTCATCGCCCTGCTGCGCGCCGTGGCCTACGGTTGGCGCCAGGAGAACGTGGCCCGCAATGCCCAGGAGATCCGCGAGCTGGGCCGCGCGCTGTATGACCGCATCCGCACCCTCTCCCGGCACTTCGCGGACCTGGGCCGCAACCTGGACCGCGCCGTGGATGCCTACAACACCAGCGTGGGCTCCCTGGAGGTGCGGGTGCTGCCCGGCGCCCGGCGCTTCAAGGAATTGGGCGCCGCCGTGGGGGAGGACTTGCCTGCGCTGCCTACCCTGGCTACGTCCGTGCGCCCCTTGCGTGCACCCGAGCTGGACCCGCTCCTTGCCGAGCAGACAGGGATCCCCGAGAGCTGAACCCCGGGCTTTCTGCCCGGGGAGTGCTTAAACTACCCGCCAACGTCATGCGCCGCGTCCTCGTCGTCAGCCCACACCGTGCCTCCCGGGAGCTGCTCCAGCGCTTCCTCGCGGAGCCGCAGCTCGGTGTGTCCGCCGCCGAAGACGCGGATGCCGCGCTGCGAACCCTTGCCTCCACGCCTCCTGCTGTCGTCGTGGTGGACCTGCGCCGCCCGGATGAGGACCATCCTCTCTTCCTTGCCCTGCTGCGCAAGCGCTACCCCGCTCAGCCCGTCATCGCGATGGTGCCCGGCAGCCTCCGTGTTTTTGATGGCTCCCATGAGCGCGTGCACGACGTGCGCGACCTGCACACCGAGTCGGCCGAGGGCCTGCACCAGCTGCTCAGCACCTTGAAGGAGGCCCTGGAGGGGCTGCTGGCCCAGCACGTGGTGCGCCTGTTGCGGACCCCTGTGGGCCAGGCCTGAGCCCGGCCACTTCTGTCAGTAGACCCTCAGGCCGAAGGTTTCCTGCACCTTGCTCAGGCCGGCCGATGCGCTGATGGTGAAGCTGTAGTAGCCGGGTTGCGTAGGCGTTCCCTGCAGTGTCGCCTTCGAGGCGTCGAACCCGATGCCCGGCGGCGTGACGCCCGCCTCGAGCTGCCAGTTGGCCGAAGAGGCTCCCGCCACCTTCAGCACGTAGTGGTAGGGCGTTCCCACCCGCCCGTCCGGCACGCTCCGGGTGGCCCACGCCAGCAGCAGCGGTGATGACTGGACGTTGAGCTCCAGGTCCCGGCTCACCGTCTGCGGCAGGGGATCCGAGTCCGTCACCCGGACCTTCAGCTCATACGCGCCCGAGGCGGAGGGGGTGCCCTTCACGCCGCCATCCGTCTCCAGCCTGAGGCCGGCGGGAGGTGGGTTTCCGGAGGCGAGCGAGAAGGCGTAGGGCGGGGTTCCTCCCGTGACATAGACCTGTTCCACGTACTCGTCGCTGAGGTACGCGTTGACGAGGATCTGCGGCCCCGCGATGCGCAGCAGCGGCCGTACTCGCAGCTCGAACGGGATGGTGAGTGTCGCGGATGGCGAGCCCTGGTCCCTCACCTCCACGGTGACGGTGGCGGTGGCCGGCGTGGTGGGCGTGCCCGAGATGACGCCGCCGTTGAACGAGAGCCCCGGGGGCAGCGGATCCAGAAGGCGGAGTGTGTAAGGCGGCTTGCCGCCCTGGGCCCTCAGGGTCACCGAGTAGGCCACGGTCTCGGTGGCCGGAGGCAGCCCCGTCGTCACCAGCGAGAGCGGTCCGTCCGCGCCGGCATCCGGGGTGCCCGCGTCGTCGGTACCCCCGTCCTCCGGACCTGCGTCCCCCGGGCCCCCGTCATCCATGCCCCCGTCCGTGGACGCGTCGGGAGGCTCCGGGGTGCACTGAGAGCCACAGTCCGGCAGGCAGATCCGCTCCTCCGCCAGGCACGTGAAGCCCGCGTCGCAGGTGTTCTCCGGGGTGCATGCCGGGAAGCGCGAGAGGTCCGGCTGGAACTGGCAGCTCGAGGCCAGCACCAGCCCCATCAGCACCGCCAGGCCCGCGGCCAGCGCACGCCCGCTCACGGCAGCTCCCAGATGAAGAGGATGGCTCCGCCCGCTCCCAGCATCACTCCGGTTCCCAGCAGGCTGTTGGCGATCAGGCTCTGGCGCTCGCCCTTGCGCAGCTCCCTGGCGATGCAGCGGCTGTACTCGTCTCCCACGCCCGCGCAGCCTTCGGTGCCCTGAGAGAGCCGCCGCTCCGTGGAGCGTGATGCCAGGCCGAAGCCGATGCCCGCCGCGAGCGCCGCGGCCCCCGTGCCCATGAGCACCTGAGGCCAGGGCCGCAGCGTCTTTCGCGCCACCGGCTGATGGGACCGGGTCCTCCACAGCGCGGTGAAGGCCCGGGACGCCGCGTCCTCGGCTCCTGCCTCCAGCACGGGCAGGGTGAAGGTTTCCCGCGTCTCCTGTCCCTCGGGGCCCACCAGCACCAGCGCCACCGTGCGCTCGCCGCCCAGCCCCAGCACCCGCCCCCGCACCACCCACTGCGTGGCGAGCGCCTTCACCTGCGCGGTCCGGCACGTCTCATCCGAGCACGGCGCCAGCTTGCCGCCCAGCGCCAGCAGCCGCTCCACCGTTTCCTTGCGCGGTTCCAGGCACACGCCCGGGGTGGCCGTGTTCCTCGCCAGGGCGCGGCGCAGCACCTCCTCGGCCCGCCGTGCGTCGGCTCGCGATACCGCCACCGCGTCGAACGGCAGCAGCGTCAGGCGCTCACCCTCACAGGGCCTGCCCTGGGGAGCCGCGCCCAGGCTGAGCAACAGCGCGAGGGGCAGGAGGGTCACGGCGAGAGGTCGGGCCCTTCATCCATGGCGACCGGCGCCTCGCCGAGGCTCGCCACGAAGCCACTGTAGAAGCGTGGGCCAAACGCCACGCCGAAGAGCTTGTCCCGGAAGGCGTCCTCCACCGGGCCCCGGCTGGCCAGCTCCGGAGGGCCCCAGGCCAGGCCGCCCGCGTCCACCACCGCGCCCGCCTTGGGCACCGTGAGGCGCGCCTCGCGGCCCGGCGAGCGCAGGTAGTAGCCCCGGCCCGGCGTCAGGGCCAGCGCCAGGGGGCGCTCGCGCTCCTTGTGGAACTCGGCCACGCGCACGCCGCGCGAGTCCTCCACCCACATGCGGCCGGCGAACCCCTCGGGCACCAGCAGGTAGCCCAGCTCCGAGTTGCGGCCCAGGTCGCTCAGCGCCGCGCTGCGGTCCAGCGGCGGCGGCCGGGCGAAGATGTCCAGCTTGCCGCGCACGTCCTCGATGCCCTGGCTGGCCGAGGCGATGAATGCCATCAGCTCCGAGTACTCCACGCGCCCATCCGCGTTCACGTCGCCCGCGCCCGCCAGCGCCGAGCGCACCTGGTGGCTGAAGATGCCCGAGGAGATGGCGCTCCACTCATGGCTCTCCTGCGCCGTGGAGGTGGACAGCACCACGCCCACCTGCGGGTAGCGGTCCAGCTCGCGCGAGGCCAGGTGCTGCGCCACCGCCACCTTCTGCGCGGGGCCCATGGGCAGTGCCCCCCGCGAGTTGACGAAGAAATACGAGTCGCACGCGTCCACGATGAGGTGCAGGAAGCTGGCGGTGCTGGGGGCAATCACTTCCTTGTAGAGGTCGGTCCGGGTGAAGGCCCCATCCAGCAGGCTCACCGTGCCCTCGCCGGCGGCGCCGCGCTGCCCGTGGCCGGTGAAGACGAAGTAGAGGACGGGGGTGCGCCCGGCCGCCTTGTCCTCCGTCATGCGGGAGAAGAGGCGCGAGAGCGACTGCTTGAGCGCCGCGCGGGTGGGCGGCTGGGTGCGCGCGGCCAGCCCGGGGTGGCGCGTCTGGGTCTCGGCATCCAGCACGCTCAGCAGCACCGTCTCCTGGGTCTGCGGCGCGAACAGCTCGTAGTAGCGCGCCCCGTCGTCGTCCGCGTACCGCAGCGGCGCGAGCTTGGGGTCCAGGCTGGCGTTGTTGGCGATGATGAGCGCGTAGGTGACGCGCTCGGGGGGCGCTGCCCGGGCAGGCCCCGTCAGCACGAGTCCGAGACCGGCCACCAGCAGCCACAGCGAAGCGCGAGGAGCAGAGCGGAGGGGGGTCATGGGGTCGAAGAGCGTGCCACGTTCGCATGTGCGCGATCCACTCGGGGCAGCTCATGACAAGGATAAGTGACGGCGGCTAAACGCGGCTGCTATGTGGCCTTGATGGCGTGGGAGTGGGATCAGGAAAGGTTGAGGCGCTTCCGGGACGGCGCACCGGAGGTGTTGGGAGAGGTGTATCGCGCGCACGCCGAAAGGCTGGCCCGGACGCTGCGCGCGGCGGCTTACCGAGGGAGGGGATTTTCCCACCTGAAGGGTGCGCTCGAAGTGGAGAACACGGTGTTGGAGACCTTCGCCAGAGCCTTCGAGCCCCGCACGCGGCTGGCGTACGACGGGGTGCGCCCATACGCACAATTCCTCATGGGGATTGCGCGCAACGTGCTGCTGGAGCAGTCGCGCACGCGCGAGGTGGTGGTGGGGCTGGGGCCGCAGGACGAGAACGCCGCGCTGGACTGGGAGTCGGGGGTGATGGGGGAGGCGGAGGACATGGAGCAGCAGCTGGAGGACCGGGAGGTGGAGGAGCTGCTGGTGGTCTTCAAGCAGGGGCTCACGAGTGAGGAGCGGCAGCTGTTCGAGCTGCGCTTCAACGAGGGGCTGGCGCAGGAGAGCGCCGCGGAGCGGGTGGGGCTGACGCGCATTCAGGTGAGGCGGCGGGAGAAGGGGCTCAAGCAGCGGCTGCTCGAGTTCCTCCAGGAGCGTGGGTACTTGCAGGGCATTCAGGCGAAGGGTTGGGGCTTTCTGAAGGGCAGGGGTGAGGCATGACGTGCGCGAACACCGAGGCGAAGGCGGCACTCCGGGCGCTGTTCATGGGCGAGCTGAAGGCGGAGGGCCACGGAGCGCTGCGCGCGCACGCGAAGGCATGTGCCGAGTGTGGTGAGGCCTACGAGAAGCTGTCGCGGGTGGAGTCCTCGCTGGAGAAGCGGGTGCTGCCCCAGGGGCGCGAGGCCCTGCTTGAGGCACAGCTGATGGCCCGGCTTCAAGCGGCGGAGCGCGCGGCGGTGCCGGCCCGGAGCTCCTTTTGGGACTTCTGGAAGATAGCGCTGCCGGTGGGGGCGATGGCCGCGGTGGCGATGATGGTGGTGCTGCCGAGGATGCAGCAGGGCCCGGGCGCGGCGGGCGGCGAGTGGCAGGCCCGCAGCGGCTCGAAGGACGGGGCGTACGGTGTGCGCGCCTTCTGTGTGTCCACGCAGGGCCAGGTGCAGGGCGAGGCGCGGCCGGGTGGGACGCTGGCGTGCCCCGAGGGCGCGGCGGTGCAGTTCAGCTACACGGCGCCGGAGGGCGCGCGGCTGTCCGTGGCGGCGAAGTCGCCCTCGGGCGAGGTGCTCCAGTTCTTCCCGCGCGAGGGCGATGCGGCCCCGGTGGGGCCCGGCGTGGACGTTCCGCTGGAGTACAGCACGCCGGTGGAGGGCGGCTGGCTCGCCGCGCCGCTGGAGGTGCGTGCCCGCTTCGTGGATGAGAAGGGCAAGCTGCTGGGCGAGACGCAGGTGCAGCTCACCCCAGCGAAGTGAGCTTCTCCTTATATAGGGAGAGGCGGTGGGGCCTCACAGCCGCAGGCGGTAGCCGAGGCCCGCAGCGAGGAGGCCGCCCACATTCACGTTGCCGGTGGAGACGAAGTCCACCTTCGTGAAGTGGTAGTGCGCCTCGAGGAAGAGGCCGCCGGGGCCCAGCCGTAGCTCGGCGCCCCCGAGCAGTTGGAAGCCCAGCGTGCCTTCCTTCTCCACCGTGGTGGCGCCGAAGGCCTGCATGGTGGCCTGGTGCAGGTAGAGGCCCGGGCCCACTCCGGCATACGGGGTGATGGAGCCGAGCGCTCCCTCGAAGCGGTACACCGCCGAGAGCAGCACGGCAATCTCCCGCTGGGTGAGCCGGTACTCTTCATCTCCCAGGACGACGTTCGGCTCGCGGAGCGTGCCGGAGGCCTTCGCCTGGTAGAAGTTCACCTCCGCCACGATGGCCAGGCGCCGCTCGAGCAGCGGGGTGATGTAGCCCGCCTCCACGGCGAAGAAGGGCGCTCCGCTCAGCGGCGTGGTGCTCTTGAAGAAGCCCACCTTGGGTGCCAGCAGGATGCTGTCCCCCTCGGACTCGGAGGAGGGCTCGGCGGTCGGCGGCGTGGCCGGGGCCGTCTGGGTGAGGACAAGGAGCGCGAGGACAGGAAGAGCGTTCATGGTGAGAGGGCTCCCTAGTGGGTGAGGCGCTCGAGGGTGGCGGTGGGGGGGCCTCCCGCGTCACTGGGGAAGCCGCCCGCGGTGTAGATGAAGGGGGTCAACGGCGTGGTGCCCGCCAGGTAGCGTGAGCCTCCCTGCTGATACGACAGGGGCGTGGTGATGAGCGTTCCCTGGAAGTTGTACGGCGCGGTGGCGGGGACTCCGCACTGGCCGGGACCGCCTGGGCCGGGGCAGACGAAGCCGTAGCTCAGGGTGGACGTCGAGCCACCCTGGGTGCCGGCCTGGAAGAGAGAGTTGGCGATGAGCTCCGTCCAGCCGCCGTGGGTGCTGGCGGCGCTGTAGCCGCTGTCAGTGAAGCTGATGGGGTCGACTTCGTTGCCGAGCTGGCGGATCCGCCCCACTTCGATGACGCCGGTACCGGTGAGCGGTGCTCCGCCCTGATCACCCCCGACGACCACCAACCACTCATCCAGGGTGTTGTCCGGCGAGGACGAGGTGAAGGAACTGGGCGCGGTGGAAGCATTGGCGACGGCCATCGAGTGCCGCTGGCGCGGGTGGGTGAGCATGCCCGCCACTTTGAAGAACGGCAGCACCGGGCCCACGGGCACGAAGCTGCCCACCTCGACGCTGGCGAGCGTGGCATTAGCGGACGGGCAGCCGGGGCCCACCTCCGAGCAGAACCCGCCGGACACGTAGACGCGGTCTCCCACCATGCGCACGGCGGCGTTGCCGCGGGGGACGGTCAGCTGAGGCACTCCGGCGCTGACCCAATTGCCGAGCGCTCCTGGAGGCAGCGGCCGGGGCGCGTTCGCGGCCGGTGCCTTCGTGCCCATGTCCACGTAGCTCACCTGCGGCAGCGGCGAGCCTGTGCAGGCCGGAGTGGCGGGGGCGGGGACCTCTTCCAGCAACCGCTCGGCGCCTGAGCGCTCGTTGGCCGTGGCGGTGCGGTAGATGCGGTACTTCGCGGCGCCGGGGACGCACCTCCAGGTGAGGCGGGCCGACTTGAGGGCCTCGTTCGCCTTCACCGGGTACTCCTCCGAGGGCAGTGTCTCGCCGTGGGGGTTCTCCACATTCGTACCGCCGAGGACAGCGGACACGCGGTAGTAGAACGCGCCCGGGGACAGCATGCCGCCTTCCTCCGAGAGCCGCTCGGGCGGCGCGAGCACGGGCGCACCGGACACCTTCAGCACCTGTGCGCGCTCCACCGTGGCCAGGGTGGCTCCATCCGAGCCGCGGACTCCGCCCAGCACGTAGAGATAGGAGGTGTCATTGGGCACCGTCCGGACGACGGCCGCCAGGCCCCTGCGAGCCTCTGCCAGCGGCGTGCGCTCCAGCGTCTGGAAGGTGCAGGGAGCGCCTGTGCAGTCGCCCACTTCCCCGAAGGCGTTCACCGGGGCCACCTCCACGGAGGCCAGCGTCTGGGTGCCATCGGTGCCGCCCAGCGCGTACAGGAAGCGCTGGCCCACGTCATTGGCCGCCACCACCAGAGGAAAGTCCGCGCGCGCGGTGGCCAGCCGGGCGCTCACCGGCTCTCCCTGGCCCAGGCTGTTCATGGGGTCGGTGACGGTGAGGCTCGCGAAGTCCGCGGAGCCCGGGTCCGCGGCGCGCTGCACGCGCACCACGTAGCGCCCCGAGGTCAACCGCAGGTCCCCGGTGGCCGGTACCTGCGTGCCCGCGGAGGTGGACTCCACGCACTGGGCCGCTGGGATGAGGGGGGGGACATCCACCATCAGCATGCCGGAGCTCGCGGTCTCCGGAGGCGGCAGCTCACACTCGAGGATGTTGCCGGTGGAGGGGAGCTGCTTGAGCAGCTTCACCTTCGCGCCAGCTCCGAAGTAACTGCCCAGCACCGCCAGGTTGTCCCAGCCCCGCGTGTCGATCTCCGTCGGGGAGAGGGTGTCGATGACCGGCTCGTCCTCCAGCACCGCGAAGCCGCGCTCGGCGGGCACCTCGCCCACGCCGCTGGTGTCCGCCACCTGGAGCGCGTAGGGCCCGCCTGGGACGATGCCGTTGGGGCAGTTGGGGTCCTCCAGCGGCAGCGCCTCGTTGCCCGAGCACGTGGGCACCTCCGCGGTGATGACGTTGGGAGACACGAACGCCACCCGGTTGAGTGGGATGTTCACCCGCTCCGCCGGGTTCGTCTTCAGCGGCGCGACAATGGACACTTCGGGCACGTTGGGG
>DASVVJ010000987.1:0-21376 GCA_036389955.1 Myxococcaceae bacterium | reverse complement strand
CGGGCGGGTCGACGGGGTGGCCTGCTTCGGCTTCGACATCACCGCCTCCGCGCGTGCCCGGAAGGAGGCCGAGGCGCTGGCCTCCAAGCTGCAACTGAGCGAGGAGCGCTACCGCACCTTCGTCCGGCAGAGCAGCGAGGGCATCTACCGCGTCGAGACCACTCAGGCGGTGGCCACCTCACTGCCCGAGGACGCGCAGGTGCACGGCATGCTCGTGCAGGGCTACATCGCCGAGTGCAATGACGCGATGGCGCAGATGTATGGCCTGCCTGACGCCTCGGCGCTGGTGGGCGTGCGGTTGGAGCAGCTGGTCGTCCCGTCGGATCCGCACAACATCGAGTACATGCGGACGTTCATCCGCAATGGCTACCGGGTGGAAAACTCGGTGTCCCACGAGGTGGACCAGACCACGGGCAGCCCCAAGGTGATCGTCAACAACCTCATTGGCGTGGTGAAGGACGGGTACCTGGTGGCCGCGTGGGGCGTGCAGCGCGACATCACCGCGCAGCGGCAGGCGGAGGAGGCCCGGGAGCGCGCGGAGAAGAACGCGCGGTTCCTGGCCGAGGCCAGCGCCGTGCTGGCCTCGTCGCTGGACTACGAGGCCACGCTGCGCAACGTGGCGCGGCTGGCTGTGCCGGCGCTGGCGGACTGGTGCCTGGTGGACCTGATGCAGCCGGAGGGCACGTTCCAACGGGTGGAGGTGGCCACCGCCACGCCCGAGGACGCCGTGCTGGCCCGGAAGACGCAGTTCCTCGGGCTCATGCCGGAGGGAGACTCCCAGCACCCGCGCACCCAGGCGCTGCTCCGGGGCGAGTCGCTGCTCATCGAGCACTTCGTCCCCGAGCCGGCCCTGGGCGCTTCACCCGGCGAGCTGCCCAGGCGGGCGGGGCAGAACAGCCAGGCGTTCTCGTTCATCGCCGTGCCCCTGCTGGTGCGCGGGCGGGTGCTGGGCGCGCTCAGCTTCTTCAGCACCCACTCGGACCGGCGCTACACGGCGGTGGACCTGACGCAGATGGAGGAGCTGGCGCGGCGCGCGGCCCTCTCGGTGGAGAACGCGCGGCTGTACCGCGAGGCGCAGGACGCCATCCGCCTGCGCGACGAGTTCCTGTCCATTGCCAGCCATGAGCTGAAGACGCCGCTGACGCCGCTGAGCCTGAAGCTGCAGATGCTGGGGCGGGAGCTGCGCAAGCAGCCGGACTCGGCGCTGCGGCGCTCGGTGGAGGACTACGTCGCCACGGGCGTCCGGCAGGTGAAGAAGCTGTCGGAGCTGGTGAGCGATCTGCTGGACGTGACGCGCATCTCGGGCGGCAAGCTGCGGCTGGAGTTCGAGGATGTGGATCTAGCCACGCTGGTGCGCGAGGTGGTGACGCGCCACGAGCCCGAGGCGGCGCGGTTGGGCTCGACGCTGGAGCTGGACATCCAGGGCTCGGTGGTGGGGCGCTGGGACCGGCTGCGGCTGGAGCAGGTCATCACCAACCTGGTGGACAACGCCATCAAGTACGGCGCCGGCAAACCGGTGCAGGTGCGCGTGCAAGTGGGAAACAACCGGGTGGTGCTGCAGGTGAAGGACGAGGGCATCGGCATCGCGCCGGAGTACCTACCCCGCATCTTCGGCCGCTTCGAGCGGGCGGTGTCCGAGCGCCACTATGGTGGCCTGGGGCTGGGGCTCTACATCACCCGCACCATCGTGGAGGCGATGGGAGGCCACATTGGCGTGGAGAGCCGGCCGGCGGAAGGCTCACTCTTCACGGTGGAGCTTCCCTTGAAGCAGACGAGCCCCCCGGTGACCGTCCACCCTCTGCCTTCGGGAGAAGGCCGGGGTGAGGGTTCCTAGCCGGGAACCTCAGGACCCCTCGTTGGACCCACGAGAAGAAGGGCCCGCGGGCCGAGCCACATAAGACACCGCCGGGCCGGAGCCATGGCCTCCATGCCTCGGGGGGCGATTGCCCCGGTGGCTCTGCGCCTCACCGTGGCGCGGCGCTCCCCGGTGGCCCTGCGCCTCACCGTGCCGAGGGTTGCCCCGGTGGCTCTGTGCTTCACCGTGACGCGGCCCTCCCATGTGTCCCTGCGCTTCACCGTGCCGAGGGTTGCCCCGGTGGCCCTGCGCCTCACCGTGACGCGGTCCGCCCCGAGGGCCCTGCGCTTCACCGTGACGCGGTCCGCCCCGCTGCCCATGCGCCTCACCGTGGCGCCGCTCTCCCGGCTGGCCGCGTGCGCCCTCATGGCGCCGCTCTCCCGGCTGGCCACGTGCTCCCTCATGACGAGGCGCTGCCGGTTGGCCCTGTGCCCCCTCCTGGCGGGGCGCTCCTGCCTGGCCCACGGCCTCCTCCGGCCGCGGTCCCGCCGGGTGGCTCTGCGCCTCGCCGTGACGAGGACCACTCCGGGGCCCCCGGGCATCGCCGTGCCGTGGACCTCCGTGCTGGCCCTGAGCCTCGCCGTGACGCGGACCGCCCCGGTGGCCCTGCGCCTCACCGTGGCGCGGCGCTCCCTCGGGCCTCGGCGGCCTGTTTCCAGACCGCGCTCCCGCGCCTCGCGGACCCCGCGCATCCGGCACGAAGCGCCCGGTGGGCTCGAAGTCCGGCGTCAGCTCGCGCTTGGAGTACGCCCGCCAGATCTCCGCCGCATCCCCCGCCCGCGCCATGAGGCTCCGGTCGAAGGTGGCAAAGAACAAGCGCAGGTTGTCGAGGTCCCGCGTGAAGAAGAACTCCGCCCGGCTGTTGGCCGCCGCGTTCACGATCTGCGGAAAGTCGATGATGGTGGCGCCCTTGGAGCCCAGCAGGATGTTGTAGGGGCTCAGGTCGCCGTGAATGATGTCGCAGCAGAGCATCTTCACCACCTGCTGCCGCAGATCCTTGTACAGCGCCGAGGCTTCCTCCGGGGTGAGCGTCGCCTCGATGAGCCGGGGGGCGGGCTGGCCCTCCATGTCCACCACCAGCTCCATCAGCAGCACGCCCTCGTAGAACATCACCGGCGCGGGCACCGCCACCCCCGCGGTGAACAGCTTCGAGAGCGCCTCGGACTCGGCCGCCTTCCACGCGTCCTCGGAAGCCTCCTGGCCGAACCGGCTGCCCTTCTCCATCGCCCGCCGGGTGCGGCTGTTGCGCACCAGCCGTCCCTCTTTGTAGCCGGCGTTGTTCTTGAAGTTGCGCTGGGTGCGTTCTTTGTAAATCTTCGCCGCCACGTACTGGCCGCCGTGGGTGACGATATAGACATCGGCTTCCTTGCCGCTCTTGAGGCGTGCGACCACCTCATCGATCACGCCATCGGCCAGGAGAACCTCGAGCGCTCCGTGCATACACGTGGGTGTACCACGCTCGCCCCGCCCCCTGCTCTGGCAGATCGGAACAACCCGATCCTACCTTCGTGGTGGCCTGATGAGCCGCTGGCACCCCGCCCCTCGCCCCCCCGCCCGCGCTCCGCCCGGCCAGACCTGACGCGGCGCATCAAAAAAGCACCCAGGGCCCGGAGTTTCCTCCGAGCCCTCGGGGCTGCAGGGGGCGGTGAGGCCCCGCTGCTCTCCGGTGTCCCGGGCTTACCAGGTCACGTTGATGACCTGATTGGCCGAGGAGTCACCGAACCAGGCCACGCCCTCGCGCAGCATGCGCCACTGGAAGTTGTAGGAGCCGGCGGTGGAGGGAGCGCGCACCGTGAAGTTGATGTAGCCCCACTGGCCCGGGTAGATGACGCCGGGCAGCGCCGCGCGGTTGAAGCCCCAGGTGGTGTTGTCCTGGCCGTTCTGCGAGCCCAGCTTGTAGCCCAGGCCCGGATCCCACGCGACGCCGCCGTTGTTCTCCATCACCACGGTGACGGTGTACGAGGTGCCCACCTTCATCGTCGTGGGCAGGTTCTGGAACCCGATGAACTTGGCGTTGGGGCCGGCCGAGGCGCCGTACATCGCGTTGATGCCGGCGTTGTCCCCGGGGCTGAAGCCAGTGCGGCAGCCCATCGGCTTGACGCGGGCGCGGGGCTCGGAGCAGTTGGTCGTCTGCGTGCCCCAGATGAGCGAGTCCGGGTAGGTGGTGCGGTTGGGCTCGATGGTGTGCGCGGTGCCCGAGCTGAACTGGGTGGGGCCGTAGTGCATGATGGAGTTGAAGTCGTAGCCGCCCGCCATCGTCGCGGTGCTCGAGCCGAAGACGATGAACTCCGAGTCCATGGTGGTGCGATCCAGGTACACCCGCACGTGGTTGTCACGGTCGGCGCGCTGGTGCTCGTGGTGCAGACCGATGGCGTGGCCCAGCTCGTGCGCGGCCACCTGCCACAGGTTGCCGGTGGGGCGGCAGTCCTGCATGCCGCCGAGGCGGCCCACCTGGCACGTGTCATTGCCCGGGTAGATGCGCACGTAGTCCAGCTGGTTGGTGCGCGCCACGAAGCGCACGCGCGTCTTGGCGTGGATGTCGTTCATCGCCGTCACCACGTTGTTCCACGCGGTGGTGGAGAACACGGCGCCGCTGCTCGGGTTGGCCGCCTTCACGTAGGGGATGATGATGTTGGTGCCGTTGTCCGGCCAGCGGGCGGCGGTGCCCGTGCGGTAGTTGGAGAAGGCGCCCACGGTGGAGGCCATCTCCCTGGCCTGCTCGGGGGTGGTGGCGATGTCCTCGGCGGCGCCGAAGTCCATGTCGCCGCCGACGATGGCCCGGCCCTCGGCGACGGTGAAGGTGACTTCCACCGGCTCTCCCGCGTCATTGAGCACGTAGCCGGTGCGCTTCTCGCCCTCCACCGCGACGAAGTCGCTCACTACCTGGCCCACGTCGGGCGAAGCGCCCTCCACAGCCTCGGGACCACAGCCTACGAACAGCGCCATCGACAGCAGCACGATCAGGGACTTGAGCAACCGCATGGGGTATCTCCTCGAGTAAACCAGCGCATCGGAAGGTTTCCGGCGCCTTCGTCCCAGAGGACGGATTCCCGGGTTTTTCGTCCCACGCGGGGTACAAAAAAGTCCCGGGAATCTTTCTCGCGGCGTGTTTTCCCCAGCAGTTACGCGCGCTTGAACACCCTGCTCAGCGCGGCGCTTCCAGGAAGCTGGCGCGGAAGGACTCCTGGAGCGAGTCCTGGCCCACCTGGGCCTCGATGAGCTCGTAGCCCATGAGCGCGAAGACGCGGCCCCTGTAGAAGATGGGGCGCGCGTTGCCGTACCAGTCCGCGCACGACTTGAGGCACGCGTCATTGCGCGTCTCGTCCGAGGCCACCAGCGCGCCCAGCGGCCGCAGGCCCAGGCCCTGCTCCACGCGCAGGAACGTCACCTCGGCCGAGCCGTAGAGCAGGTGCATCCACGGCGCGCCGTCCAGGCGCACCGGCAGGCCCAGCACTCCGCCGCCGGTGCCATCCGGCTTGAAGAAGAAGCCGTGGCTGCGGGTCTCTCCCTGCGTGGCGCCGGGCCGGGCGTACTGGCCGCGCACCTCGGGCGTCTCTCCCAGCGCCAGCGCGGTGAAGCGCAGCGCCGTGCCGTCGCTGCCCACCACCATCGCCCCGTTGGAGCCCAACGCCTCGAGGCGGTCCACGCCATGGGCCAGCTCCACCTGATGCACGGCCTTGGGTGAGCGCACGTCCGTCACCCACACGCGCTTCTCCGTACCGGGCGTGCTGCCCCAGCCCATGCCCGCGCCCCACAGCACGTGGTTGCCCACGAAGCGGTTCTGCAGCCCGTAGGTGGTGGGCCCCGGCAGCCGCGTGTAGTGCTCGCCCGCCGCGGGCTGGGCCTCGTTGGTGAAGGAGGACAGCGGCGCGCGCAGCAGGGCGAACTCCCCGTTGCCTTCGGTGATTTCAGGGCCCCACATGGCGTCTCCAAAGCCCTGCCCCGTCAGCAGCACCTCCAGGTGCCCGTCCGCGCTCTCCCGGAAGGAGAACTGATCAATCGGGCTGCCGCGAGCGCGCATCACGGTGGGCTCGGCGCCATCCAGCGGCAGCCGGTACACGTAAGCGTCCGGATGCTTCGGGTCCTGCGGCTGCTGCTCCATGTACCAGTTCTCGTAGCTGCCCGAGACCCAGACGTACACCGCGTCGCGCGCCACATAGAAGGTGCGCGAGCCGGGCCCCATCACCGCGCGCGCCGAGCAGCTGAACGCCGGCGCGTCCAGGTCGCAGCGCACCACGGTGTGCAACATGGGGTACACGGAGGGCTGCACCGGGCGGTAGATGTCCACCTTGGAGAGGACCCTGCTCCAGGGGGAGGTGCCGTTGCCGCTCTGCCAGTGCCCCACGGCGGGCAGGTTCTCCGCATCGTTGAGCATGTGGGGGATGTAGAAGATGAGCGTGTTGCCCACCAGCCGGCCCGTGTAGTTGCGGCTCGAGTAGTAGTCGTTCGAGCGCACGAAGTGCGAGGACTCGTGGGTGAGCCGCCCGTCGTCTCCGAGGCGGAACAGCACCAGCTCCGTGGCGCCCACGTCATAGCTGTAGCCGATGACGATGACGCGCCGGCCGTACACCAGCATCTCGTCGTACCAGGTGCCCTGGGTGAAGCCGGGGGCGTAGGCATCCACCTGGTGCACCGGCATCAGCGCCTGGTCGCCCATTCCCTGGCGCACCGTGAAGAGCCGGCCGCGGCGCAGGATGACGAAGTAGTCATCCACCGCCTTGACGATGCCGCCCTCGTCGACGCCCTCCTCCTGGTTGTTGGTGATGGACTCGTCGGCACTGGGGGGATCCTGGCCCTCGGGAGCGTCCGCGGCCTCGTTGCTCGCGCAGCCGAAGAAGCCTCCTCCGCCGCCCGAGACGCGGTCGCGCAGGTCCTTCACCCGGTTCATGTGGTCATCGAACGCGTCCGAGGACTCGAAGCGCTCGAGCCGCGCATGGGTGATGGGCTCGAGCTCCTTGCGACTCAGCTTCTCGGCCTGCTGCGGAGGACAGCCGACGGCGATGAACAGCAACAGCAGGCCCAGCGGGGCCTGACGGAGGGAAAGGCGCGGCAAGCGCATGCGGAGAAACTCCCTTGAGCAAAGATGCGCGGGTGGGACAGCAAGCCGCGTACCAGCCTGGCTGCTCCCGGTGGCGCCTGCCGTCCCCAGTTGGTCGTGGGGGTCCCCGGTGCGACGCGCGTGTCAGGGAGGCTCAGAAGGCCGTGCCCTATTCGATGCCCAGCCCGTCAGGCTCGAGCCCGCCGAGTTCCTGAGACCCTGAATGGCGCTTCGCGGAGCGCTTGCTGGTGGGACGCATGCCTGGAAAATAGCCCAGCAGACAGGGGCGCCGCTCGCGATGCCTGGTCCACGGTGGGCAGAGTAAGGTGGTGGCCGTGACAACCGCCTCCGCCCTCTACCGCGACTGCGCCCGCCTCTTCATGGTGGGCTTCCCTGGTACCCGCATCGACACGGACTTCGCCGCGCTTATGGACGACGGCATCTTCGGAGCCATCCTCTTCAAGCGCAACGTCGGCTCCGCGAAGGAGACCGCCGCGCTGTGCCGCGACATCAAGTCGCGCGCGGGCCGGCCGTTCATCCTCTCGGTGGACCAGGAGGGCGGGCGCGTGGCGCGGCTTCGCGGCGAACCCTTCACCGCCCTGCCTCCGATGCGCGAGCTGGGCCAGCATGGGGACGAGGGCCTGGCGGAGCGGGTGGGCCGGCTGCTGGCGCACGAGCTACGCGCGGTGGGCTTCGACTGGGACTTCGCGCCGGTGCTGGATGTGGACACCAACCCGGCCAACCCCGTCATCGGCGACCGCAGCTTCAGCCGCGACGCGCAGAGGGTGGGGCGGCTGGGTGTGGCCCTGGCGCGGGGGATGGAGTCCGGGGGCGTGGCCTCGTGCGGCAAGCACTTCCCCGGACACGGAGACACCACCACGGACAGCCACCTGACGCTGCCGAAGCTGCCGCACGACCTGGAGCGCCTGCGCCGCGTGGAGCTGGTGCCGTTCCGGGCGTTCGCCGAGGCGAAGCTGGCCTCGCTGATGACGGCGCACGTGCTCTTCGATGCGCTGGAGCCCAACGTGCCGGCCACCATGAGTACGAAGGTGCTCCACGGCGTGCTGCGCCAGGAGCTGGGCTTCGACGGGGTGCTCGTCTCCGATGACCTGGAGATGAAGGCCATCGCGAACCATTATTCGGTGGAAGAGGCCACGGTGCAGGGCACGCTGGCGGGAGTGGACCTGTTCCTCGTGTGCCACCACGCAGACGTGCAGCGGCGGTGCATCGAGGCGCTGGTGAAGGCCGTGGAGTCCGGGCGTGTTCCCCGCGAGCGCATCGCCGAGGCGCACCAGCGTCTGGCCCGGCTCGAGGCCCGCTTCGCGCATCCGCCCGAGGACCGGCTCGAGACGCTCGGGGACGCGGGGCACCGCGCACTGGCCGCCGGGCTCGCCAGCTCCTTCGCCGGCAAGGATCCGACCGAAGTGCTGACCTGAGCTGTCGTCTGAACTCGGCGGCTGCTGCATCCGGGGCTCTGTTTCACTAGGGTGCCGAGGGCTTCCTCCTCGCCATTCCTCCACAGGAGCCCATCCCATGTTCCTTCGAACCTCGTGGCTGAGCGCGCTGCTCAGCCTGCTCTTCGCCACTGGCTGCGCCTCCACCCCCGCCGCGGGCCCGGGCACTGCGTCGCCCCTCACCGTCGAGGTGTTCAGCTCCTCGGAGGGCAACGGCAGCGTCAACTCATTCCTGCTGCTGGGCAGTAAGGACGCGCTGCTCATCGACGCGCAGCTCGTCAACAGCGAGGCCACCAAGCTCGCCCAGCGCATCAAGGACTCGGGCCGCACGCTGCGCACCATCTTCATCACCCACCCCCACCCGGATCACTTCATGGGCCTGGAGGTGCTGCACCGCGAATTCCCCGACGCGGAGATCCTCGCCAAGCAGCCCGTCGCCGAGCGCATGCCCGAGCTGTACGGGCGCTACAAGGAGCCCCTCAACCGCTTCTTCCCCGGTGATGTCGCCCAGGGTTACGTCACGCCGAAGACGCTCGAAGGCAAGACGCTCACGCTGGAAGGCAACGAGCTGCAGCTCACCGAATATGAGGAGGGCGAGAGCAAGTACACCACCGCCGTCTACGTGCCTTCACTCAAGGCGCTGTTCTGCGCGGACATGGTCTACAACCGCGTGCACCCCTGGCTGAACGAGATGCACGTGGACGGTGTGCTGAGCCAGGCCAAGACCGTGCGCGAGCTGCCGGGCGTGGACCTCATCTATCCCGGCCACGGCGCGCCGCTGAAGCCCGAGCAGGTCGCCGAGTACGAAACCTACGTGCGCGACTTCCTGGCCATGGTGGAGACGGCGGCCGACACCAACGCCCTCATCAAGGCGGTGAACGAGAAGTACCCGGACTGGCGGACCCAGGCCGGCCTGCGCTTCTCTGCCGTGGCCCACATCGAAGCGCGCAACGCCCGCCAGAAGCAGGCGAAGTAAGCTCGAGGCCGGCTCAGACGCTGCTCACCAGGACACCCGGCCCGGGCTATTCGAACCAGAACACCAGGCGGACATGCTCGGGCCGCTGCCCGTCTGCCGTGGCCACCGCGCACTCCATGGCCGGCAGCAGGTCCTCCAGGAAGCCACTGCCCCGCAGCAGCTCTTGATAGGAGCTGTAGATGAGGTACTCGTTCGCCCCGTTCGCCCTGCGCCCGCTGCCGGACTCGTAGGCCCACCGCGTCGAGTTCGCGGTGGGAAGGCGGGTGAGGATGGGAAACTCCCGGGCGACCAGCTCCCGGCGCACATCGTCAGCGACCCGGGAGTCCCCGGCCGCGACCTGCTCCACTCCGCCCGCGTCCTTCACCAGGAAGTCCTCCAGCTTCACGGGCTGCCGGGTCCGCGTCGCGGAGTCGAAGCGGCCCCTGGCCAGCTCCTCGGGACGCAGGGGATGAATCCACTTGAGCCGGCGCGACCACTCGAAGCGCTTCAAGGTGGCGTAGTCCAACTGGAAAGCCGGCCCCTGGGTGTCCTGCGAGCGCACCTCGGGGAAATCCCTCCGCACCTCGGCCAGGTGGGACTCCTCCACCCACTTGTCGCTGAGCATACTCGAGCTGGTGTCCAACTGCAGCGTGGACTCGTCGACGTCCGGGCCATGGTGGAACAGGTCCACCAGCAGGGACTCCAGCGTCTTGCCGCCGTCCACCTTCTGGACGTTCGCCTCCGGCACCAGGTGCCAGCGGCCATTCCGGAGTACTTCGCAAAACCCGTAGAGCAGCTGAGACATGCGACCTCGGCAAGCGGCCACCGGCAGGCTACTGCATCCACCGCCAGCGGGTAAGCTGGACCCATGCGCCCTGTTGATGTCTGCACCACCATCCTCATTACCACTGGTAACCACGCGCTGCGCGAGCCGCCGCAGACCCGGTGGGATGATGTCGAGGAGCTGATGGGCATCAGCCTGCGCCCCACCAGCCGCCAGCCCTCGCGCGTGACGATGCTGGACGAGGAGGGCACACGGCTGTCCTTCCGCGAGTGGCTGGACGCCAGGGCCTCACCCCAGGCACGCCTGTGGTTCGTGCCCGGGCCGTGGGAGCTCAACAGCGGTGGCTACTCGCCGGACCTGCCCGCGCACATCCGCGAGGCCTTCGAGGCGGGCGGCGGACTGGGGATGCTGCTCTTCACGGATCAATGGCGCTCGGAGCGCTTCATGCCCCGCGAGGTGCGCCCGCCCAGCTATGACATCACTGGCACGCAGCTCTATGCCTTCATGCGGGGCCGCAAGCGGGCGGCCGAGTGGGAGGTGGCGCTCACCCGCGAGCTGGAGGGTGAACTCGCCGGCCGCAGCCTGCCGGCCTTCCTCGAGTCCCGCGGCCCCGAGCAGATGCAGGCGCTCATCGAGCGCTTCATGCCGCTGAGCGCCGAGGTGGAGCCGGTGGGCGGGGGCACCGCTCTGGACGAGGAGGAGACGGTGAAGTGGAACGCGTTCTTCACCCCTTCGCCCAACGCGAACAGCCTCTCCTTCGAGTACCTGCCAGTGGGCGCCGAGGACGAGGTGACCGTCGCCCGGGACTTGAACGGCTGCCGCACGGCGCTCACATGGGCGCTCAAGGCCGTGCAGGACTTCGCGCAGCAGCAGGAGCTGAAATACTGGAGCAAGTACTTCCGCCGCTGCCTGCTGCGTCTGTCGCTCGAGCCCCAGCCGCTCGATGACCTGCAGGAGATGCTCATGGTCAACGGGCTGTCAGTTCCGGCCCTGCAATTGGTGAACGCCGCCATGGCCTCGGACGTGTTTGCCGGAATGGGTTCCTGGAACGACTTGTCCTTCGAAGGCCCGGATGCCCCGTCCTACCGCGTCCTCTCGGACCGGCTGCTCGGGGCGATGCGGGCGGCCTATCGGGCGGGCATCAACACCTCGGCAACGTGACGTGAGCGCCCTCTCCCGGAAGGGAGAAGGCGCCCGCGCTGCACCGCCGTCTGGCTAGCGCTGCTGTTCGCCGCCCTGGTTGCGGTCCGCGGTCTGGCCGTCGCGCAGCACCTCCGCGCCCCGGCCATCTTCGCGCGGCGAGGTGTAGCCCGGCGCGCCCTGCACTCCCGGCTCCTGCCGGTTCTGGGAAGGCTGGGGCGGCTCCTGCTCGAAGCCAGCGCCGCCCGTCGCGGGCTGCTCGGGCCCGAAGCTGTCGACATTCTGCGCGTCGTTCACCACGCCCTCGCGCTCGTTGATGCCCGTCTTGGGCCAGGTGTCCAGCTCGTTGGGCCCCACGTTCTTCTGCTCACACCCGGTCACCAGCGCCCCGGAAACCAGCGCGCCCAGCAATGCCCACCGTCGGATGCCTCGGTTGCTCATGTCAGTCCCCCAAGCGTTGAAAAAGGTAATGCCTCTGCGCTCACTCGTTCCCCGAACCTGCGGGGTTTGACAGCTCGCCGGAGTACTGGCCCCGCTGCAGCGTCGCCGGCACGTTGTCACGCAGCGCGCGCCACCCCAGGTCATACGTCCCGGTGGCCGGGTCCACCGCCCCGCTGCCGCCAATGCCCAGGCTGGTGGGCGGATAGGGGTAGTTCTGGACGATGTCCGGCCGCCCCATGTACCCGGTGATGTCGGTCATCAAGCTGCGGCCCGGCGTGCCCTCCGTCTCGGGCGTGCGCGGATCGATGCTCGAGCCCACGTCCGCGATGGTGCCGTTGTAACCCCGGTCCGCGCTGACGTGGTACTGGCTCAAGTCGCTCTTGCGCTCGCTGTGCGCGAGCGCTCCGAAGAAGGTCAGCGGCGGCTGCGGTTCCGCGGGAGTGCCGTGCGCCCGCGCCGCCACCTCACCACAGCCCACGCTCAGCAGCGCCGCCGCAGCCGCGCCGCCCAGCCACATCCATCCTCGAAAGCCACTGTGTTTCATGCCATCCCCCGAGGGGCAGAGGTCGCCCCTGTCTTTAAAGGAGTGGGCACCCTTCCCCGCCTCAGCGACCCTCCAGCCACCCTGGGCGGGCCCTGTCAGTCCGCACCGGGAGCTAGCAGGGGAGCTCAATGCGGCAGCTCGGGCTTCAACGGCAGCTCCACGCAGAAGCAGGTGGAGCCCGGTTTGGAGTGCAGCCGGATGCGGCCTCCGTGCCGCTGCTCGACAATGCGCTGGACGATGTCCAACCCCAGCCCGGTGCCCTTGCCCATGGGCTTGGTGGTGAAGAACGGCTCCCAGATGCGCGCCTGGAGCTCCTGGGGTATGCCTGGCCCATCGTCGATGATCTCCACCCGCACCTCGTCCCCGCGCAAGCGAGTGCGCACGCGCAGGTGGCCCTTGTCCTTCATGGCGTCCAGTGCGTTGGCGATGAGGTTGGTCCATACCTGGTTGAGCTCGCCCCCGTGCGCCCACAGCTCGGGCAGCGCGCTGTCGTAGTCGCGCGTCACCTTCACCCCGCCGCGCAGGCGGTGGGCGAACAGGGCCAGCGTGGCCTCGAGCCCCTCGTGCACATCCAGCTGCTGCAGCGCATCGCGGTCCATGTACGTGTACTGCCGCACCGCGGTGATGAGCGAGCTGATGCGCTCGCTGCTCGTGGCCAGCACGTCGGTGAGCTGCACCAGGGACAGCGTGGTCTCCAGCCAGCTCAGGCCCACCTCCAGCGTGGGGCTGCCATCCAGCGTGGCGCTCAGCACCTCCAGGTGCGGCACGTCCACCCCCGAGGACACCAGGGTGCTGGCGCGCGAGAAGGCATTGGCCATGCCGTGATTCTTCAGCCAGGCGAGGAACGCATCCTCCAGGTCCGCCCGGGCCATCGCGCTCAGTGTGCGGGGCTCGGCGCTCTGGAGGTCTCTCATCAGCTCCGCCAGCACCTCGCGCTGCGGGGCCGTCAGCCGCTCGTCATGGGCGAGCGCCCGGTGCTGCACCGCCAGACATTCCTCGCGAAGCTGCTCGGCGGCCCGGTGCCCCGCGGAGGCCGGGTTGTTCAGCTCGTGCAGCAGGCCCGCCGCCATGCGCCCCAGCACCGCCAGCTTCTCCTGGTGGCGCATCTGCGCCTCGACCTCCTGCCGGCGCGCCACCATGGGCTGCAGGGCGAACTTCGCCAGGGGCGTGCACTGCGCCACCATGCGGCGGAAGACCTCCGCCTTCACCTGGAGCACCGTGGCCTGGCCCACCGCGCGGGCCGTGGCCACCGCGGGCCCTCCCGTCAGCAGGGAAATTTCGCCGGTGAATTCCCCGGGCCGGTGCACCGCCAGCACCTGATCCTCGCTGCCGATGCGCTTGGTGATGCGCACCTCGCCCATCAGCACCACGAAGAAGTCATAGCCGGATTGGCCCTCGACGAAGAGCGCCTCCCCTGGCGAGAGGGTGCGGATCATTCCCTCGCGCTTCACCTCCTCGAGAACATCCGGCGGGAAGGTTGGGAACAGCGTGGTGTCGATTGCGTCGTCCAGCATTGCCGAACCCCCCCGGCGAGCAGCGTGCACACGCACTGCCCTGAGAGGGTGGTGATGGCCCCTTCAACCTACATCCGGGAGCGAGCGGGCAGCAGGGCTGCTGGCTGCCCGCCTGCCCTCCATGCGAGACGGCGCTGCTACTTCCGGCGAGCGGCCTGCTTCGCGGCGGGAGCCTTCTTCGCCACCTTCTTCGCGGCGGCCTTTACGGCGGTGGCGGCCTTCTTGGCCACCTTCTTCACCGCCTTCTTCACGGGAGCCTCGGCGTCATCGGTGGCCGCCGGAGCATCGCCCGTCAGCGCGGCGAGCACCTGGGCCACGTGGCCGTCCACCTTCACCTTGGGCCACACGTGCTTCACGTTGCCCTGCGCATCGATGAGGAACGTGGCGCGCGTGAGGCCGATGAACTTGCGGCCATAGAGCGACTTCTCGCCCCAGACGCCGTACGCATCCGCGGCTTTGTGCTCGGTGTCCGAGAGCAGCGTGAAGGGCAGGCTGTATTTGGTGGCGAACTTCTGGTGGCTCTTCTCGCCGTCCGGCGACACGCCCAGCACCACCGCGCCCGCCTTCTCAAGCGCGGAGTGCTCGTCGCGGAAGTTACAGGCCTCGCGCGTGCAGCCCGGGGTGTCATCCTTCGGATAGAAGTAGAGGACGACGTTCTTACCCGCGAGCTGGGAGAGGGAGATCGTCTTGCCGGTATGGTCCGGAAGCTGGAAGTCCGGCGCCTTGCTGCCTACGGAGGGAATGGGCATGGCGCCTCTGCTAGCCTACTTCCCACGTCTCGTCCAGGACTGCCCACCCAGGCCTCACCGGCCCCCGTCCCGGCCCCGCTCGAGGGCATGCTCATGGCCGTGCTCCCCGGGAGGATGGGCCGCTGCCTCCAGCTTCACCAGGGCCGCCCGGCACTCTCCGAGCGCCTTCATCACCGCCTCCCGCTGATCCCCGGCCGCCGGGCCCAGCTCCTTCGCCAGCGCCTCGCACTTCACCCTCTGGGCGTCCACCTCATCCGTACCTGGCCCCGTCACCCCCCTTGTGGCCAACGGCCGGGGCGGCAACCCTCCACGCAGCGCACGCAGCGCCGCCAGCCGCTCTTCCGCCGTGGCCCGGGCCTTCGAGTCCCGGGGAATGGCCTCGAAGGCGGCAATCACCGAGTCGTAGGCCGGGTCCGTCGGGCGCACCCCGCGCTGGACCAGGT
The DNA here is from genome assembly GCA_036389955.1 of Myxococcaceae bacterium. GTDB lineage: Bacteria > Myxococcota > Myxococcia > Myxococcales > Myxococcaceae > DATHBR01. The sequence goes on along the minus strand of DASVVJ010000987.1, from coordinate 6,459 downwards.
CAGCGTACTGAGCCTCGGCTTTGGCCAGCTGCTCGGGGCCCTGGTCACAGCCCGGCGCCCCCAGCAGGACCAGACAGAGCAGCCCGGCGGCGGGCAGGCATCGCATATTAAAGGACATGGGCTACTCCTGGGCTGGCCATGGGCGCCGCTGGCGGGTAGGGTGCGCCCGAAAGTGTCTCCCCTCTTCTTCGCATTCGTCGTCGGTCTGGGCCAGGGTTTGCTCCACGCGGTGGGGCCGGACCACTGCGCTGCCATGGCCACGCTTGGTACCCTGGGGGAGAACCGGCGGAAGGCCGCGCTGGCCACCGCGCTGCGCTTCGCCTGTGGGCACGCGGCGGTGCTGGGCGGGGTAGCGGCCTTCTGTCTGCTTGCGGGCGTGGGCCTGTCCGAGGCCTTCGAGCGCTGGGCCGAGGTGTTCGGCGGCGGGGTGCTGCTGGCCCTGGCCGTCACCGCCCTGCTGTTCCCCAACAGCCTGCGCCACGGCCACCCTCACCTGCCCGGCCATGCCGGAGAGCCTCACGTCCACGAGCACGTGAGCACCGCCGCCGGTGCCCTCATGGCCCTGAGCGGCGTGCGCTCGCTGCTGCTGGCGCTGCCTCCGCTGCTGGTGGGCGGCAGCATGAGCCTGGCGGCGTGGACGTACCTGCCCGGCTTCGCCCTGGGCATCTTGTTGGGCATGGGCGTGGTGGGCCTCATCTTCGCCGAGGGCCTGTCGCGCATGAGCGAGAAGCTGGCCACCTGGATGCACCGCGCCGTCGCCCTGTCCTCCGGGGCGCTGGGCCTGTTCTGGATCGGCTCGCGGCTCTGAGCTGGGCGCGTCGGGATGGGCACGCGCGCCGCCTCCACCTACCTCCACGGCCTGGCCTTTCTCGGCGGCTTCGGCGTCATGTTGCTGGAGATGTGTGCGTTCCGGGTGCTCGCCACCACGTTCGGCACCTCCATCTATGTCACCGGCGTGCTGCTGGCCCTGGTGATGATTGCCCTCTCCGCGGGCTACTACCTCGGCGGGCGCTTCTCCCGGCGCCATTCCCTGGGCTTCCTGCTGTGGGTGCTGCTGGGCGCGGCGGGGTACGTGGCCGTGACGGGGCTCTGGTTCTCGGAGGCCCTGCTCGATGCGTGCTTCGCGTTGCGCGGTGTGCTCCGGGGCTCGCTGGCCAGCCACGCGGTGCCTCCCGCGGTGGCCACGCTGGTGCTGTACGCGGGCCCCATGGTGGCGCTCAGCCAGGTGTCTCCGTTCCTCATCAAGCTGCTGGCGGCCGGGGCGAGCCAGGGCGGCCCCGAGGCACGAGGGGTGGGCTCCACCGCGGGCAACCTCATGGCGCTGTCCACCCTGGGCAGCATCGCCGGCACCTTGCTGCCCTCCTTCGTCTTCATTCCCCTGCTCGGCGTGCCCACCACGCTGTGGATCTTCCTCGGCCTGATGGGCCCCACGCTCGGGGTGGGCTTCCTGCTGGCCCGGCAGCGCTCCGGCGTGGCCGCCACGTCCGCGGCGCTGCTGGTGGTTGCTGGAGCGGGCGTGCTGTGGGCTCCGGGTAAAGAGGCCACGGAGTCCCGGCTGGGGCAGCTCGTCTTCTCCGCCGAGTCGCTCTACAGCAGCGTGAAGATCTTCCGCGCCACGGACGAGGACCGGGACACGGTGCTCTATTACATGCCGTCGCGCAGCTTCGTGCACTCGGCGGTGTACCCGGACCGGCCGCTCAAGGATCAGTTCACCAACTCCTATCTTCACCTGGGGCTGGCACGGGGAGCCCGGCGCTACCTCATCCTCGGCAGCGCCCTGGGCGGGGCCGCGGCCGCCATCCTGGAGGCGGATCCCCGAGCCGAGGTGACGGCGGTGGAGATCGACCCGCTCGTCACCGAATTGGCGCGGCGCCTGGTGCCCCGCCTCGACGGGCCCCGGGTGCGCTTCGTCGTGGAGGATGCGCGCCTGTTCCTGCGCGAGGACACGGGCGCCTACGACTACATCGTCGTGGACGTCTTCGCGGGCGAGCAGCTCCCCGCTCACTGCGTCACCCAGGAGTTCTTCGCCCTGGCACATGCGCGGCTGGCTCCCGGAGGCGTGCTGCAGATCAACACCAACCTGTGGGACTTCCAGGTGTTCACCGGGCTGGAGCCCTCCTTTCCCCCCATTCCCGTGCACCACGTGCAGTCCGCGCTGTTGCGCGTGGGCTTCGCCTCGCTGTTCCAGAGTGACTTCTTCGAGAACGGGCACCTCTATGCCTTTCGCGAGCCCACCTCCCTGGAAGAGGTGAGAGGACTGCTGGAGGCCCAGGCCCGGGACACGTCCCGGCCCGAGGACCTGCGGGCCACCATGGCCATCGCGGCGCTCCACGTGCTGCCCGTGCCGGAGGAGCGGCGGCAGCTGCGCCCGCTGAGTGACACCTGGGTGCCCGAGCACGTGCTGCACCTCAAGGACAACTTCGGCGGCTACCTCGAGGCGCTGGGCCGCGCCAGCCACCTGCGGCCCGGCTGGAAGCAGCGGGTGCAGCGCACCAGCGCCCCGGACCTGCGCCTGATCGTCGCCAGGCACTACGCGCTGGCGGCCAACACGCACGGGGCCACCGACGAGGGCTTCCGCGCGTACATGGCCAGTGAGGAGGGCACCGGCTTCTGCGCGGAGGTGCTGGCCTGGGCCTCGCGCGAGCCGCCCGCCGCGTACATGCAGCTTGCCCGCTACCTCCACACGCGCGTGGTACGCCGCTGCGGACGCTCGCTCGCAGAGCAGCCTGCGGACACCTCACCCGGCGCCCGGGCCCTGGGGCAGTACGCGCGCGCCGTTCAGCACCTGTCGGCCAACCGGGGGGCGGCGGCCCTGCCGCTGCTGCTGGACGTGCTCGCCCACGCCTCGTGAGCCGCCTGGCGCACCGGGTTACGGCGCGGCGGCGCCCGAGGGCTCGGACAGCTTCATCGCCAGGTTGTGCAGCGACGACTGATCGAAGGGCTTGCGCAGCTCCGTGACATGGTGCTCGCCGCCGAACTCCTGGGCGATGTCGTCCCAGGAGTGATCCGAGTACGCCGAGCAGAGCACCACCGGCACATCCGGGGCCACCTTGCGCAGCTCGCGCAGCGTCTCGAAGCCGTTCCAGCCCGGCGGCATGCGGTAGTCCAGGAAGACGAGCGCATAGGGCCGCCCCGCGGCGATGGCCTCCTTCACCTTCGCCAGCCCCTCCTGTCCCTGATAGGCCGAGTCCAGCTCGAAGATCTCCTCGGTGGCCTGCCGGCTGGGGCCAGCCTTCCCGAAGAGCAGCTTCTCCATCTCGTCCAGCGCCTCGCGCTTAACAGGCTGCTTCGGACAGAGGATCCGGCAGAAGATCTGGTGGATGCCCTCGGAGTCGTCGATCACGAGGATTCGTCGCTTGGCCATGGGTCCACCCCGTTCAGTTGCAACCCCCACTGTAATCATGCCCCCGGCGAAAAGCCCTCGTCTATAGCTTCCATGAAATTCTCGACTTAAATGATTTTCTTGATTAGAGAATCCTCATCCAACCAGGAGGTTCTCTGCGTGTTCCGACGACTGTGCCAGGTCGCATGGGCGGCGTGTCTGTCGATGGGCCTGATGGCGTGCGGCGAGGAGCCCTCGCTTGAACCCGAAGCGGGCCGGGAGACGCCGCTCCACTCGGAACGTGGCGGCATCGGCATCACGAAGCAGGAGCTGGGCGCGGGGGTGAGCCTCAACGCACGGCGCTCGCTGGCGGTGACGGAGACGGCCATCCTGTCGCAGTTCACGCTGCAGGCGGTGCTGGACAAGCTGGTGCAGCAGAACGGAACAACGGGCTACACCAGCAGCCAGCTGTTCCGCCAGCTGTGGCAGACCCAGACGCGCAACATGGAGTTTGACCTGCAGCCCAGCCCGCGGTGCGTGGACAACGGCGAGACGCTCAACGGCTTCCCCTACCCGTGCCGCGAGGCCGAGGGCGCGCAGGCGAATGTGGACACGGGCGTCACGCCGGCGGCCTACAGCGCGGTGGGCCTGTACAACCGTTTTGACCTGGCGCCCACCAACGGCGCTGACTGCGGTGAGTACCGCATCGTCTTCGCCAAGACGGACCCCATCGGCGGCGGAGGCCGCAACTTCATCATCTTCGAGGCGGTGCTGCCCAACCCCCGCACGGACCTGGGGCTGGAGGGCTGCCGCCCGGTGACGAACTTCTGGCGGGACCTGACGGCCAACACCTCGGTGAGCTCGCGCGCCACCGCGCTGAAGAACTTCTACTTTACCGGCCTGTCCGGCTTCGCTCCGGTCATCCACATCAACCACTACGGCAACAACACGCGCAACGTGGGCCAGGTGCGGGTGAACCTGTTCATCCAGCCCACGTGGAACCTGCGCGAACTCAAGCTCAAGCGCACCTGCCCCACCACCGGCTGCATGGTGCAGTTCATCCCCGCGACGGTGAAAGCCAACCCGTACGGCGAGCTGTTCGACGCGGCCTCGACGCACCCGCTGGCCGCCGAGTTCCGGAGCCACTTCGTCACGCAGGTGAAGTCGCTGGCCGTCAACAACGTGAACACCTTCAACTACGTCGTGCCGGACAAGTTCAACGCCGCCCAGAGCGTTCCGGAGCAGATGGCCCCGAACGACTACCTGATGATGTTCACGATGAACGGCCAGGGGAGCACCTTCCGCAACAACATCCAGGCGCAGCTCACCTCCATTGGCAGCACGCTGACGCCCGAGAACATCGTCGCACGGGCGAAGACGCTGTCCTGCGGCGGGTGCCACCAGCGCCCGGGCGAATTCATTGGCGGCGGGCTGACGATGCAGCCCTCGTTCGACTTCACCCACAGCACCGAGTTCACCGAGACCGGCCCGGAGGGCACCCGGTTCCGGATCAGCGACACGCTCACCGCGAACTTCCTGCCGCACCGCGAGCAGGTGCTGGAGAGCTTCCTCAACAAGACGCGCACCGTTGCCGCCAGCCGTCCCGCGCTCGAGTACATCGCCGTGAGCAAGGGCACCGTCTTCTGGACCGAGCAGATGAACCCCGGCAACGTGATGAAGAACGCGGTGGGTGGCAGCCCGGTGCAGCTGGCAGGGAACCTGGACAACTTCTGGGGCGTCGCCACCGACGGCGTCAACGTCTACTGGATGGACATGCCCAACGCGACCGGGAACACGCGACGGGTGATGAAGATGCCGGTCAACGGCGGCACCCAGACGACGCTCATGGCCCGGGAGAACATCGTGTACGTCGCCACCGATGGCGCCCACGTCTTCTTCATCGAGGCCCGGCTCGACAGCACCAACAACTTCGTCGACTACCTCATGAAGGTGCCAGTGGGCGGGGGAACGCCGGTGACGGTGGCCAACATGGGGGGCTCGTCCCAGCACCTCGCGGTGGACGCCACGAACGTGTATTGGCGGCGGGGCAACGCGCTGGTGAAGATGCCCAAGGCCGGGGGCACCATCACCACCCTGGTCAGCAGCGCGCCCTTCGCCGTGTCCCTCGCCTCGGATGGGACCCACCTGTACTGGGCCGAGAACGACTGGATGGCTTCCAGCGGTGGCATCAAGAAGGTTTCCGTGGCGGGAGGCACACCGTCCGCCGTGCTCTCCAACGTGGCGAACGTACTGGGCGTCGCGGTGGACAACTACAGCGTCTACTGGACGGTCGGCGGCACCCCGGGCTCCGTGCGGACGGGCCCGAAGTAGCTAGCCCTGCTCCAGGGGTTCTCCCGCGAGGAACCGGCGCCGCAGCGCCTGGGCCCGCGCCAGACTGGGGGGCAGGCCCGCCATGGCGCTGGCCTCCCAGATGAGCAGCTTCTCCGGAGCCGTGAGCCGCCCATCGATGATGGCCGCGTAGCCGAGCATCTCCACCACGCGGGCGGCTTGCGGCCGGGGGTGGTCCTTCAGCAGGCGCAGGAACTCCCGGGTGTCCCCGAGGTTCGGGGGCGTCACTCCGCCCAGCTGCCCGTGCACCTCCAGCAGCAGGTGGCGCAGGTTGGGATGCAGCTCGCCGGTGCGGACCACGCAGCTCGCCACGGCGCGAAGGAACAGCTCCCCTGTCTCCTGAGCTGTCTCGACAGCGAAGACGCGGATGCGGATCTCCCGGGCGGCCGAGGGCCCCATGGCCCGCAGACGCGCCTCGCGCATGATCCGGTACGTCACCAGCGCATTCCACAGGGCGGTGACGGGCACCCCGACGAAGGGCAGCACCCAGCGCAGCAGCGCCCGGCTGAGCATCCGCCGCACGAGGATCTTCAGCAGCACGGTGGTGAGGGCGATCTTCGCCTTGTAGAGCACCGAGGCGGCAGTGAACCGCAGCCGGGAGCGCTCATGCATCGGATCAATCCCCAGAATCTGCTCGGGGGGCGAGGGCATCTCCAGCGCGGCGCGGGCGAGCGAGAGGGCAACGAACCACGAGGTGTCACCCGGGCGCACGTCGGCCAGGGGCAGCCCGGCGCATTGGGCCATCCGCTGCACGCTGGCGAGTGCATCCCGGTAGAGAAAGAGGATCT
>DASVVJ010000986.1:0-10474 GCA_036389955.1 Myxococcaceae bacterium | reverse complement strand
CGCTGCCGCCGGTGAAGATCCACTGCTCGGTGCTGGCTGAGGACGCCATCAAGGCCGCCATCGAGGACTTCAAGAAGAAGCGCCAGGCGCGGCAGGCCAAGCAGACGGCAAGCTGAGCGCAGGCCAGGAGAACGTGCTGTGATGAGCGAGCAGACGACCAGCCCCCAGACGCAGACCCCTCAGGCGGGCTCTGCCCCGATTCCCACCGGCAAGCCGGCGGGCAAGGGCATCGTGCTGGCTGACAGCGCGGTCAAGCGGCTGAAGTTCCTGTTGGAGCAGCGGCAGACGCCCGAGGCGGGGCTGCGCCTGGCGGTCAAGGGCGGCGGCTGCTCGGGGCTCCAGTACGCGATGGAGTGGGCGGAGAAGCCGCGCGAGCGCGACAAGATCTTCGAGCGCGAGGGCGTGCGCGTCTTCGTGGACCCGAAGAGCTACCTGTACCTGATGGGCACGGAGCTGGTGTTCGAGGAGACGATGATGGCCTCGGGCTTCAAGCTGCAGAACCCGAACGTGAAGGCCGCGTGTGGCTGCGGCGAGAGCTTCACGGTGTGAGCGACACAGGAACCCTCACCCCCACCCTCTCCCGGCGGGAGAGGGTGCTCCCTCTCCCCTCGGGAGAGGGCTGGGGTGAGGGTAACTGAAGCAATAGACGGGGCTCGGCGGGTCGCCGGGCCCTTTTCCGTTTTCGCCCGCGAGAGGTGGAGCCGAGTGAAGTGTTGGAATTGTGAGCAGGAGACGGGTGGGCGGGCCTTCTGTCCGGGGTGCGGAAAGATTGCCGCCCGGCCCCCCGGCGCCACGCTGTTCGACGTGTTCGAGCTGCCGGCCACCTATGACGTGGACATTCCCTCGCTGGAGCAGCGCTTCCGGGACCTGTCCCTGCGCTTGCACCCGGACCGCTTCGCCCAGGCCGACGCGAAGGAGCGGCGCCTGTCGCTGGAGCAGACCACCACGCTCAACGAGGCCTACAAGACCCTCAAGGACCCGACGCGCCGGGCGCTCTACCTGCTCAAGATGCACGGGGTGGACCTGGAGCGCGAGGACGCGGGCGCGCAGCACAACATGCCCACCCAGTTCCTCGAAGAGGTGATGGAGCTGCGCGAGGAGCTGGACGAGGCGATGAACGCCAAGGACCTGACGCGCGCCCAGGCCATGGCGGTGGACGTGACGGCCCGGCAGCGCGAGGCGCTCACCGAGGCGGCCGAGGCCCTGCGCGCCCTGCGCAACACGGACAGCGAGGCGGCCAATGACGCGGAGCTGGTGAAAAAGGCATCGCACGCCCTGGGCCGGGTGCGCTACTTCACGCGCTTCCTCGAGCAAGTCGAGGCCTTCGAGGAAGAGGTGATGATGTGAGCAAGAACGGCTACCTGCAGATCCACGATCCGCTCAAGCCCAAGGGGCACGCGGTGGGCATCGATCTGGGGACGACCAACTCGCTGGTGGCCTCCGTCGTCCACGGCAAGCCGCAGTGCCTGGCGGTGGACGAGGGCGAGGCGAAGCTGCTGCCCTCGGTGGTGCACTACGCGAAGGACGGAGGCGTGGTGGTGGGCGCCCGGGCGCGCAAGCTGGCCTCCGAGCACCCCACTGACACCATCGTCTCCGTGAAGCGCTTCATGGGCCGCAGCCCCGAGGACGCCGAGACGCGCAAGCTGGGCCACTACAAGTTCACCGAGGGCTCCGCGCGCGTGGTGCGCTTCGAGGTGGCCGGGGGCCAGCCCGTCACCCCCATCGAGGTGTCCGGGGAGATCCTCCGCGCGCTGAAGCGCCGCGCCGAGGCGCACTTCGCGGGCAAGGTGGAGCAGGCCGTCATCACCGTGCCCGCCTACTTCGACGATGCCCAGCGCCAGGCCACCAAGGACGCGGGCCGGCTGGCGGGGCTCGAGGTGCTGCGGCTGCTCAACGAGCCCACCGCCGCGGCGCTGGCCTACGGCCTGGACAAGGGCAGCCAGGGCACCTTCGCGGTGTACGACCTGGGCGGCGGCACCTTCGACGTGTCCATCCTCAAGCTGGTGGAGGGTGTGTTCGAGGTGAAGTCCACCGGCGGCGACTCGGCGCTGGGCGGAGATGACTTCGACCGCGTCATTGCCCAGCGGGTGCTCCAGGCGATGGGCCAGAGCGCGCCCTCCCCTTCCCTGGTGGCGGAGGTGCTCGCCGCCTCCCGTAAGGCGAAGGAAGCCCTCACGGACGCGCCCCAGGTGGAGCTGGCGGTGGGCGACTACCGGCAGACCCTCCAGCGTTCGGACTTCGAGGAGTGGATCAAGCCGTTCGTCCAGAAGACGGGCCTGGTGTGCCGCCGCGCGCTCAAGGACGCGGGGGTGACGGCAGCGGAGCTGGACGGAGTGATTCTGGTGGGCGGCGCCACGCGCGTGCCCGCGGTGCGGCGCTTCGTGGCGGAGACGTTTGGCCGCGAGCCGCTGGGTGACATCAACCCGGACGAAGTGGTGGCGCTGGGCGCGGCGGTGCAGGCGGACCTGCTCACCAACACGGACCGGCAGGACGAGGTGCTGCTGCTGGACGTCATCCCCCTGTCGCTGGGGCTGGAGACGATGGGCGGGATTGTGGAGAAGCTCATCCCGCGCAACTCCACCATCCCCATGGCGGCGGCCCAGGTCTTCACCACCTTCAAGGACGGGCAGACGGGGCTGGACATCCACGTGCTGCAGGGCGAGCGCGAGCTGGTGGAGGACTGCCGCAGCCTGTCGCGCTTCCAACTCTCCGGCATCCCGCCGATGCCCGCGGGCATGGCCCGGGTGGAGGTGCGCTTCCAGGTGGATGCCGACGGCATCCTCTCCGTCTCCGCCAAGGAGCAGAGCAGCGGCGTCACCCAGTCCATCACCGTCAAGCCCAGCCACGGCCTCACGGACGAGGAGGTCGAGCGCATGCTGCTCGACTCCATCGATCACGCCGAGGAGGACATCCAGACGCGCCTGCTGCGCGAGCAGCGCGTGGAGGCCGAGCGGGTGCTGATGGACGCGACCAAGCAGCTGGGCGAGCACTCGGCCCTGCTGGAGCCGGAGGAGCGGGCGGTCATCGACGCGGCGATGGAGAAGGTGCGGCAGCTGGCCCAGGGGCAGGACCACCATGCCCTGAAGGAGGCCATCCACGCGCTGGACAACGTGTCCCGGCCCTTCGTCGAGCGGGTGATGAACCAAGCCATCCGCCAGGTGGTCGCCGGGCACTCGGTGGAGGAGTACTGACCGTGCCCAAGGTGCACTTCAAGAGCCCCCTGGACGACGCCACGGCCGAGGTGAAGCCGGGCACCACCCTGCTGGAGGCAGCCGAGCAGTGCGGCGCCCATGTGGGCCATAGCTGTGGCGGAGTGTGCGGGTGCTCCACCTGCCATGTGTGGGTCCGCAAGGGCCTGGATTCACTCTCCGAGCAGTCCGACCAGGAGATGGACCGGCTGGACATGGGCTTCGACGTGCGGCCCTACTCCCGGCTCAGTTGTCAGGCCGAGGTGGGCTCGGACGACCTTCAGGTGGAGATTACGGAGGAGTCCCTGGTGGCCTTCATGGACGAAAATCCGGCCCTGCGGCGCCAGCTCGAGGCCGACGGGAAATGGCCGCTGAAGAAGTAGCGTTGTAGCAGTCGATTCTTGCTTGACGGGGGCGCGCCGGTTCCCTATATGTCCGCCCCCACAGAGCAGCACCCCACCTGCCCAGGTGGTGGAATTGGTAGACACACTAGATTCAGGGTCTAGCGCCTGCAAGGGCATGGAGGTTCGAGTCCTCTCCTGGGCACCATACGAGGGTCCCGGCTTCACCGCCGGGGCCCTTTTTCTTTTCGTGTTACGAAGAGGAGCGTCGACGGTGGCGTGAGAGCGGGTGGGGATTGTCACAAGCAACGAAGGCGAAGTTCCTCGAAGCCGGGCCGTTTCATCAGCACCTTAAAACGCGGGTTGAGCAGTACCTGGGAGCCACCGGGCGCTCCCCGCGAGACCTTCCAGCCATGTACGTGAAGACGGCGGCGATCCTCGCCTGGCTGGTCGCCTCCTACCTCTGGCTCGTGTTCGGCGCGGCCACCGTGTGGGGCGCGGCCGTGGGCTGCGTGTCCCTGGGGCTGGCCATGGCCGGGGTGGGCTTCAGCATCATGCATGACGCCAACCACGGCGGTTACTCGGAGCGGCGGCAAATCAACCGGCTGCTCGGGTGGATGCTCGACGTGATTGGCGGCTCCTCGTACGTGTGGGGCTGGAAGCACAACATCTTCCATCACAGCCACCCCAACGTGGCCGGCCTGGACGAGGACATCGACATTCAGCCCCTGTGCCGGCTGGCCCCCAGCCAGCGGCTGCGCAAGGGGCACCGCTTCCAGCACGTCTACATCTGGGTGCTCTATGGGCTGCTGCCGCTGAAGTGGCACTTCATCGATGACTTCAAGGACATGATCACCGGCCGCATTGGCCACCAGAAGATGCCGCGCCCTACGGGCCGCAAGCTGGTGGGAGTGCTGGGCGGCAAGCTGCTCTTCTACGGGTGGGTGATCCTCCTGCCGGCGCTCTACCACCCGCTGTGGAAGGTGGCGCTCGGCTATGCGGTGACGTCCTTCGTGCTCGGGCTGACGCTGTCCACGGTGTTCCAGCTGGCGCACTGCGTGGAGGAGGCGGACTTCTCCGACGTGCCCGCGGACGGAAAGTCCTTCCCGCGTGACTGGGCGGCGCACCAGGTGGAGACGACGGTGGACTTCGCGCGAGGGAACCCGCTGGTGAGCTGGTACCTGGGGGGGCTCAACTTCCAGGCGGTGCACCACCTGTTCCCGCGCGTGTGCCACCTGCACTACCCGGCGCTCTCCCGAATCGTCGAGCAGACCTGTCAGGAGTTCGGCGTACGCTACCGGGCACAAACCAGCGTGGGCGCGGCCCTGCGCAGCCATGTACGCTGGCTCAAACGCATGGGGCGGCCTGCCCTCGGAGGTGCCGTATGAGTGACGGAAACGAGGAGAAGGTCCGCTTCGGGCGCGCGCAGAAGTTCCGGCTGTCCCCCAAGGGCACCGAGGCGATGACGGCCTACTCGGCCATGATCGAAAGCGCCAAGGAGGGCTCGGGGCGCGCCCAGTTCGATGCGGCCCGCGCCGCGTGGGGCACTTCCCTGGGGCTGCGGGCGGAGGATGGGCTGTTCCTGGTCGAGTTCGGCGAAGGCCGGACCATCCCAGAGGCGGCACGCAACCTCGAGAGCTGTGGCACCACCGCCAAGGAAGTCAAAGTCGCCGTCGAGCGGCTGATGGGGCTCGGAATGATCGAGCCGGTGCCCGCGCCGCCGCCGCCGCCTGTCGCGCCGCCCCGCAGATACTGGTAGGCCTGGGGTCGCGCGAAGCACGCGACCCGAGGTCCGCCCGATGAAGCTGCTCTCCAGCCCCCTGCGCCCTGCCCTCGCCGCGACCGTCCTCCTGGCGGGAGCGGCTGGAGCCGAGGCCCCCGCTGTTCCTCAGGACACCGCGCCCGAAGCGGCTCCCCGCAACTACGTCAACCTGCGCGTGGGGGTGGCCTCCACCACCCGCCAGCCCGTGGTGTGCCTGGAGCTGGCGCCGTTGGAGCTCCTCTCGCTGGAGGCCTGTGGCGCGGGCTCGGAGTACCGGCCAGCCAGCGCCACCGCCTCGGTGTCGCACTACCTGGTGTTTCTGAAGCTGGACTCCTGGAAGAAGCAGGTGGGCTGGCTCCAGGGGCGCCTGGGCGCGGGCATCGCGGAGGTACAGGTGGGCCCGGACAAGGGCGGCTTCCAGTTCACCGGTGTCGGGCCCGATGGCGTGGAGACGGCCGGGCCGGAGCTGGCCGGCTCGCTGCGCCTGCTGGTGCCTGTGGTGGGCGGCCTCGAAGCGGTGGGCGAGTTCCGAGGCACCCTCGCCTATTTTTACCATGCGCCCAAGCTGCTGCACCCACGCTCCAAGTGGGAGCCGGGCATCGCCCTCACGGTGGGTGTCGGCTTCTAAGCCGGGCGCCAGCTGGAAGACGCAGCTTCGCTCCCGGGTGCTTCAGCTCACTGCGGCAGGGGCTCCACGGCCTCGTGCGTCACATGGTGTGTGGCCTTGCGCGCCAGGCTGCCGCCCCGCCGCAGGTCGCGCATGCGCAGCTTGCGCTGGTGCACGGAGATCGCTCCCAGGCTGACCTGGCTGATCACCGTGCCCAGGTGCGTGAGCGTGGAGAAGGCCGCCGCGTCCGCCTCGGAGGCCCCCAGGCTGCGCGCGGCCCAGCTGGTGACAAAGTAGTAGAGCCCCAGGCCCGCGGGCACTCCGGGCAGGGCCTGCCCCAGCGCGATGGCTCCCAGCACCACCGCCCCGGCGAACAGGCCTCCGGTGATGCCCAGTCCCCGGAGGGCCAGCCCGTACGCCAACGCTGGCGCCAGCACCGGCCCAATGGAGAACAGGAGCGCCACCGCCATGCCCCGGAAGCTGCGGGCGGTGCCCAGCCCCTCGCTCACGTGCTGGAGCAGGTTCTGCGCGCGCGGCAGCCGGTGGCGGCGGTGCAGCCACTGCGACAGCGGCTGGGCGTAGTGGGCCAGCAGCACCACCAGCGCCACCAGGCCGACGCACAGCGACACCGCGATCTTCAGCGGCTTGGCGAAGTGCGCCATCGTGTCCGCGAACGGCCCCAGGAAGGACACGGCCACCAGCAGCATGAGCGCGGCGAACTCCAGCAGCTTGCACACCGCCACCGAGCCCAGGCACTGCAGGAAGGGCAGCTTCTGGGTGCGCGCCATCAGGAACGAACGGATGATGTCGCCCAGCTTCCCGGGCAGCGCGTTGTGCGTGAAGGCGCCAATGGCCACCAGGTGGTAGCGCTCCTTGAAGGGCACGCGCTTGCTCAGCGTGCGCTGCCACTGCAGCGCTCTGAGCGGCAGCACCGACGCGGACAGCAGCAGGAACGGGACGAGCCACACCAGGTGTCCCGGCAGCTCGCGGAAGAACTCTCCCAGCGGGAAGCGCGGGATGAGCAGCGGCCCGGGCTCGCTCAGGTTCCAGCGGTAGAACGCCGTGGAGATGAGCGCCGCGGAAATCAGCGCTCCCAACACGCCCAGCAGCAGCTTGAGGAGCGTCCTGTCCCTCTCTCGAGCTGGGCGGTGGACCTCAGGCACGGTAGGCCCCTGCCAGCCGCTGGTGCAGGCGCACACAGTGGCTCAGGCCCGACAGGTCCACCGGCGCGTTGCGCGGCCAGCACACCATGCTGCGCGTCTCCGTGCGGGTGAGTCCCCCGTGTGAGCCGAACTCCCAGGCGAAACCCACCGTGGCGCCGGGCCGCACCGCTTCGCCGAAGAGGACCAGGTCTCCCGCGGTGCTCAGGTGCGGCAGCTCGCGCAGGTAGTCCGCCACCGCGCGCTTGCTGAACTCACTGGCCAGCGGCGCGTTGACGATCTCGTCCGGGCCGTACACCCCGCCCTTCACCAGCGCCACCGCCGAACTGCCCCGCCGCAGCGCCACGATGCCAATGTCCGGGTGCCGGGAGGCGCGCGCCACCACATCCCGGTACTCCGCGAGCAGCTCCCGGGCCTCCAGCGGCTCCCGGTCCCGCGTGAGGTAGATGTGCGCGAAGTTGCCCGACTCGATGACCACCGGCGTGTCCGTGCCCCGGTGCGCGCGCAGGGTGTTCGCCGGACGCCCATCCAATAGCCCACGCTCGATGTCCGCCGAGAGCGGCACCGGCGGCCCGCGCAACAACATGGCCTCCAGCCGCTGCCCCTGGCGCTGCTCGAAGGGCAGGCTGTCCACGTGGCCATGGTCCGTCACGAAGACGATGTCGTACGGGTTCTCGACGACGCGGGACATGGCGTACAGCTCGGCCAGGTACGCATCCACCCGGCCCAGCTCCGCCAGCGCGCCCTCCGAGAGCGGCCCGCGCCGGTGAGACACCTCGTCATAGTTGCCGAACACCAGGTAGATGGCGGGCACCCCGCGCACCATGTCCACCAGGGCCTTGGTGTGCGCGAAGCTCCAGCCCAGCCGCTGCAGCATGACTTTGCTCAGCAGGAAGCCCTTCTCGTGACGCCAGTCTCCCAGCGCGCGCGCCCAGCGCCACACCTCTCGCACCGCGCGCAGCGTGTCCGCCCCGAACGAGCGCAGGTACGCCGCCGGGCTCACCGTGCGCGCCACCAGCAGCCCCTCCATCTCCGAGGACAACGAGCGCGCCATCAGCTTCAGGCTCGCCAGCGTGCTCATGCACAGCCGGTTGCGCGCCCCCGCCTGGAACAGGGAGAAGTACGTGTGCCCACCATCCGCCAGCAGGCTCGAGTCGCAGCTCTTCCCCAGCCGCTGCTCGATGGCCTGCGCGTCCCGGGGCGTGTTCATCTGCACCTTGCGCCCCAGCTCGCGATCGAACCACGAGTACGCCGGCAGGTTCGGGTGCTCGATGCCGTACAGCAACCCCGCTTGGAAGTAGGGCGTGGAGGCAGGCGAGCCCCAGAACGCATCATCGAAGTGGTACGCCCCCGAGTTCACCAGTTGAGAGAAGAACGGCATCCGCTGGGTACGGATGGCCTCCTCCAAGACAGACTTGGGAACCCCATCCAGGTGGACGACGAGCAGCCTCCGTCCCCGTGAGGACAGGGCGGGTGGAACTTTCCGTTGAATGCGCCGGGCAAGTGCATGGGCCCACGGCTGCAACTCCAAGGTGAGATCTCTGCTCAAGAGGCGGTCTCCGTTCTGACGAGCGAAGATGGCCATGCGGGGTAGGCGCAGCCGCCCCGGTGTGGGAGCTCGCCTGAGGGGCAGGCGGCCAAGAGAAGCCTGTCTTCTGGTATACTGAAGAGGAGGGCTTTTTCGGGCTCTCATAGGGGCCGCATGATTCTTCCCGTCCTCCTGCTGTACGTGGTGAGCGCGACGCCGGCCGTTCAGGCCACGATGCCCCCCACGCAAGACGAGGGCGTGGATGCCATCGCGATACCGCTGGTGAGCTTCAACTCGGATCTGGGCGTCACCTACGGCGTGCTGGGCAATGTGTACCTCCATGGCGAGGGCCAGGCGCCGTACAAGCACGCGATGTCGGCGCAGGTGCTGTTCAGCACCCGGGGGCTGCACAGCCACTTCGTGCGTTATGACGGGCCGCGGTTGATCGGCCCGCTGCGGCTGGAGGCCCGCTTCGACTATTTCCGCGAGTCGCGCAGCCCGTTCTACGGCGCGGGCAACAGCTCGGCGCCGGAGTTCGAGGGAGACGAGGGCGACAAGCACTACAACTACACGCGGGGCTCGCCGGGCGCGTCGCTGCGGCTGCGAGGCCGGCCCTTCGGTGAGTCGCACCCGCTGCAGGCCTACGTGGGCTACGCGTGGCGCCACACGAACGTGTCACCGTACACGGCGTCCATGCTGGCGGAGCTGAACCCGGTGGGCATCGAGGGCGGCACGACGAGCCAGGTGCTCTTCGGCGTGCTCTGGGACAGCCGGGACAACGAGCTGGAGCCCACCACGGGCGGAATCGAAGAGCTGAGCGTGCGGGCCTCGGGGTACAGCACGGGCAGCAAGTACCAGTACGCGGGGATGACGCTGAGCGAGCGGCGCTTCGTGCGGCTCTCCTCGCGGGTGGTGTTCGCGCAGCGGCTGACGCTGGACATGTTGTTCGGCGAGGTGCCCTTCTTCGAGTGGTGCACCACGGGTGGCATCAGCACGCCCGAGGGTGTGGGCGGCATGGGCAGCGTGCGCGGCGTCGAGCGCAACCGCTTCGCCGGCAACATCAAGGTGTTCTCCAACTCGGAGCTGCGGGTGCGGGCCGCGGAGATGAATGCCTTTGGCCACCCGGTGCGGCTGGGCCTGGCGGCGTTCTTCGATGTGGGACGGGTGTGGCACCCGGGTGTCACGGACGGGGCCTGGCACCGGTGGCACCCGGGCGTGGGCGCGGGCCTGCGCCTGGCCCGGCGCTCGGCGGTGGTGCGCATGGACTACGCGCTGTCCACCGAGACGGGCGGCCAGCGCCTGTACCTGAACTTCGGCCAGATGTTCTGAGTGGCCACCACGAACACCCGCCCCTCAATAGACTGACGACCTGGGAGCCGCCTCATGGGAAGCGTGATGTATATCGTCAAGGCCACCATCCCACCCGAGCGGGAGGATGAGTTCAATCGCTGGTACGATGAAATCCATATCCCAGAACTGCTCACCTTCGAGGGTGTCATCAGCGGGCGCCGCTTCAAACCGCTGATGGGCGAGGACAGGTGGCAATATCTAGCGGTGTATGAATTCGTAGACGAAGCCGCATGGCGGCGCTTCATGGACTCGGAGCACCTGAAGAAGCTCAAGGCCGACTATGATCGCCGTTTCGGGGACGTGAGCGAGCGAGGACGATTTGCATATCTGCAAATCTATCCATGAGGGGCTACTTGCCCTGTCTGGCCTTCCAGGCCGCTAAAGCTTCATGCGCCTCGGGACGCTCGATCTGCGCCATGGGGAGCTTGCGCTGAGAGAAAGGCAGCTCCACCTGCGGATAGAAATTCTCGAAGCCGGCGGCAGCCGAGTCGTGCCGGGTGACGGAGAAATAGACTGCCCTCGGACGAGCCCAGAGGAG
>DASVVJ010000985.1:0-1732 GCA_036389955.1 Myxococcaceae bacterium | reverse complement strand
GGATGGACCCCCTGCTCGACGGTTTCTCGGGCGTGCTCGTCGAGATCTACCGGGAGAGAGCTCCTTCGGGAGGGTACCGTTACGTGCTCCTCGAGACCGCTTGCGCCAGCGGGAATCAGCTCCTCAAGTTCTCATCTAAGGACAAGGGGGTGGTCTACGCGGCTCTAGCCCGGGAGGTAGACACTTCTCTTCAGTAAATGCCGCCTGTTGAACTTTCCGCCGCAATCCCTTCCTTAGCGCAACGGAAAGGACAGCAACCCGAACCTCTCTCCTCAGTGTACAGTGTTCGTATGATTGACGACCGACTCGTAGACTTGGTGGCTCAATATATGAGGATGTTCTACATATATCAGCTTGTCACGCTCATAGCACTGCTGTGGGCATGTGACTGGGAAGGCGTGGCATGACGAAAAAGGCCCCTGCGACGGCCACATCCGGCCTTCGTCTCTCCTCGCGCATTCGAGGCCTGCTGCTCGTATTGGCGATCGTGCTCCTGGCGGCCAACCTGCGCCCGGCGCTTACGTCTGTGGCACCCTTGATCGGTCAGATCCGAACGGATACCGGAGTATCCAATGGAGTTGCGGGCCTGCTCACGGGGCTGCCACTCTTGGCGTTTGCTGTGCTGTCACCAATCGCGCCGCGGTTAGCCCGCCGGTTTGATATGGAGCGTGTATTGCTGGCGAGCCTGCTCGTGCTCGCGGTGGGCATCCTCCTGCGCTCGGCGGGTGTGGTAGCGGCGCTGTTTTTGGGCACCGCCATCCTGGGAGCGGCGATCGCGGTTGGCAACGTGCTCTTGCCCAGCCTGGTGAAACGTGAGTTTCCCGAACGTACCGGTCTCATGACGAGCACGTACACCACCGCATTGGCCGTCAGCGCCGCGATTGCGGCTGGTGCAAGCTTTCCAATCGCGTATCAAGTTGATATCGGTTGGCGAGGGTCTTTGTCTTTGTGGGCTCTTCTGGCCCTCGTCGCTGCCGTTGCGTGGTTCCCCCAGATCCGGAGCGCTGATCCCGCGAACGCGTCCACCGGGACCTCCCGTGGGGTTACCGGCTTATGGGGCTCGGTACTCGCCTGGCAGGTGACGCTGTTCATGGGGTTGCAGTCGCTGGGGTACTATGTGGTGCTGACGTGGCTTCCTGAGATCCTGCAGGAGGAAGTTGGGGTGAGTGCGGCTCAAGCAGGGTGGATGCTCGCGCTTGCGCAGGTTGTAGTCATTCCCGCGATGTTTATCGCCCCCGTGCTCGCCGACAGAAGGCCCTCTCAGTACAGCGTCGTCGTGGTGGCTGTAACCCTGACTGGTGTCGGTACTTTAGGTCTGCTGGTTGCCGCTAGTACCGCCACCGTCCTTTGGATCGTACTATTGGGGCTTGGCCAGGGGGCCTGCTTCAGCCTGGCGCTCACGTTCTTTGCGCTGCGTGCTCCCGATTCCGAGCACGCAGCCGCGCTTTCGGGCATGGCCCAGTCCGTCGGATACTTACTAGCTGCGGGTGGGCCGTTCCTCTTCGGCCTGCTCCGCGACGCAACGCACGCGTGGACCGCACCTTTGACGCTGCTGGTCGCGGTGACAGTGTGCCTCCTGATCACGGGCCTTGGCGCCGCCCGCGACGCCCACGTCGGGAGGGCGTGATGGGGCGCACCGGGGGCAGGTGGAGGAGCTCACGGAGGTATTCTCCGAGGAGCCGGAGAGCCCGTATGGACACCCGCCTTGATCTCACAAACGCCGGATTTACCC
>DASVVJ010000984.1:0-15460 GCA_036389955.1 Myxococcaceae bacterium | reverse complement strand
GGCGGCACCACCTGGCCTGCCTGGTTCGAGACGCGCACCAACGCTGTCCTCGATTTCTTCTGCGGCTTTTCCTACGCGGCCTACCTCTATGAGGTGTTCGGGCTCGCGCTGCTGTTCTTCTTCCGCAAGCACAAGCGCTTCGAGCTGATGTGCTGGGCGTTCATGCTCTGCAACGCCATCGGCGTGGTGACGTACGTGCTCTACCCCGCCGCTCCGCCCTGGTACGTGATGCAGTACGGCCCGGGGCCCGCCAACCTGGCGGCCGCTCCCAGCCCTGCTGGCACGGCGCGTTTCGATGAGCTGCTGGGCATCCGCTACTTCGCCAACTTCTACGCGCGCAACCCCAACGTGTTCGGCGCCATGCCCTCGCTGCATGCGGCCTACCCCACGCTGGTTGCCTGGCAGGTGTGGGGGCTGGGCAGGGCCTGGCGGATCGGCGCCATCGCCTTCGCGGCGCTGGTGGCATTCTCGGCCATCTATCTGCAGCACCATTATATTCTGGACGTCGTGGCCGGGGTGATTGCTGCCCTGGTGGCGTGCATGGTCATGGAGTACGCCTTCGCCCGCCGTGAAGCTTCGGCCGTCACGCCCGTCCCTCTCGCACCTGGAGGAGACAGCCGTGCTTGACACCCTCGTGTCCTGGATTCTGGGAGACCTCTCCCCCTCGGCCCGCATCTGGACGGCGCTGGCTCCGGCCATCCTCGCGTGCGGCTACTTCATCATCGGCCTGCTGCTGTTTTTCGTGCGCTGCGCCATCAAAGGCGTGCCCCAGGACGAGGAGACGCTCAAGCGCGGCAGCACCGTGCTGGTGGGCATGTTCCTGCGGCACTACTTCTTCTGGGTCATCCAGCCGCTGTGGGCGGTGGTGTACCGCTCGGGCCTGCCCGCCAACGCCCTGTCCATGCTGTCAGGCCTGCTCGGCGTCTCGTCGGGTGTGGCGGTGGCGGCCGGGCGCTTCGCCATGGGCGGCTGGCTGTTTCTGGCCGCCGGCATCCTGGACGTGATGGATGGCCGGGTGGCGCGGGTGCGCAAGCAGGCCAACCCGGCCGGCGCGGCGCTGGACTCGGTGCTGGACCGGTACGTGGACTCGGCCATGCTGATGGGCCTGGCCTGGTACTACCGCAACACGTGGGTGCTGCTGCCGGTGCTGGTGGCGTTCCTGGGCACCTCGCTGGTGCCGTACGTGCGCGCCAAGGGCGAGGGCCTGGGCGTGGACATCCGCGGCGGAGCCATGCAGCGGCTGGAGCGGGTGCTCTTCCTGGGTGTGGGCGTGGCGCTCTCGCCCATCATCGAGGCCATCTGGTTCCCCGCGGACAAGAACCCCATGCACTGGCTGGCGGTGGCGGGGCTGGTGTTCGTGGCGCTGATGAGCAACGTGACGGCGTTCTCGCGCTTCCGGGCACTCGTCAACGCGCTGGCGCCGCCGCCTCCCGCGCGCAAGCGCTCGGGCTCGGCCATTCTGGGCTTCAACGCGGCGGCGGGCGCCATCGCCACGGCGGTGGACTTCGCCGCGGTGCTCGCCATGGTGAAGTGGCTGAAGTTCTCGCCGGTGCTGGCCACGGCGCTGGGCTGCGTGCTGGGCGGGGTGGTCAACTACACCATCAACCGCGTCATCACCTTCCGCAGCAACGGCAAGGTGGCGCCGCAATTGGCGCGCTACACCCTGGTGAGCGCCACCAGCGCGCTGCTCAACGCGGGCGGGGTGGCGCTCTTCACCCTGCACCCGCAACTGGCGTACACGGTGGGTTGGTGGTTGGCTCGCGGGGCTGTGTACTTCGCGTGGAACCTCCCCCTCCAGCGGGACTACGTCTTCAATGACCCGCCGGAGGCGCTCATGGAGCGCCCTCATGCGGCTTGATCGCCTCGTAGCCCTGCTGGCCGTGCTCCTGCTGCCGTGGGCGGCGGGAGCGGGTCCGGCATTGGAGCCCCTGCCCTCCTCGAACGACAACTACGGGGAGAGCTTCAGCTTCACGGTGGACCTGGACGACGGCACGCTCATCACCGTGGGCTTCTCGGTGACGAACCTGGGGCCGGGCTCTCGCCACGGCATCTGCCGGACCACGGTGATGCGGCCGGGCCGTAAGGCCTGGAGCCCGCAGGTGAAGGTGGGCTCGGACGAGTGGAGCTACGACAAGGCCACCAACACGCTGAAGATGGGGCCGTGCACGCTGCACTCGGGCACGGGCACCCACATCTCCGTGCCGCTGGGAGACGGGTTGGTGAACCTGGCCTTCGAGCAGGCCATCGCGCCGCAGGCGCCTCCGGGCTCCGAAGTCGTCGTGGGCAACGCGCGCTACCGCCACGAGGTGCTGCTGCCCTTCAGCCCGGTGAAGGCGAGCCTGAAGCTGCCGGGCTCCGAGACGATGCTGGAGCTGAAGGGCGGGGGCTACGGGGACCACTCACACTCCACGGTGGAGCCGGCGAAGCTGGCGCGCCGCTGGGTGCGCTTCCGGGCGCTGCGCGGTGAGTCGAACCTGCTGCTGCTGGGGCGCGAGGGGTACGACGGGGGCTTTGGCCCGGTGTACCTGTGGGCCTCGGGTGGGGTGCCGCAGGTGCTGCCGCGCTTCGACCTGCGCCGCACGGACGCGGACACCACCAACAAGACAGCCTCCTGGCTGGCGGAGCTGGACAGCGGCGAGGGCCCGATGACGCTGCGCTCCACCTCGCTGCTGATGCGCAACGCGCCGGTGCAGGACCTGGGAATGCTGGGCCGGCTGGTGAAGAGCGTGGTGGGCTCGCCGGTGACGTACGTCATGCGGGCGGTGCTGGAGCGCCCGGGACAGCCGGCCCTTCCCGGCGTAATGGAAGTGACGCTGGATGAGGGCTGAGGCAAACCCCCTCTCCCTTCGGGAGAGGGCCGGGGTGAGGGTTCCGCCGCGAGCCGGTGGAGGTGCCCCATGAGCGTGTCGCTCTTGCGCGAAGTGCACCACGTGCCGGGAGTACGCGGCTGGGTGCGCAAGCAGGTGCTACGGTCGGTGGCGCGGGTCATCGAGTGGACGACGAAACTGCCGGGGCGCGGAATGAACGTCTCACGGGTGAATGACTGGCTGTGGGTGGGAGGCTCGGTGTCGCGCGCCCAGTACAAGGAGCTCGCGGCCCAGGGCATTACCGCCGTCATCGACATGCGCGCCGAGCGCTGTGATGACGCGGCGGCCCTGGCGGCGCTGGGCATCGAGCTGTTGCACCTGCCCGTCACCGACCGCTACCCCCCTTCGGTGGAGCAGTTGATGCGCGGCGTGGACTGGGCGCTGCCGCGGTTGAAGGCGGGCGGGCGGCTGTACACACACTGTGAGCACGGCGTGGGACGCGGGCCGCTGATGGGGTTGGCGGTGATGGTGGCGCAGGGAGCGGAGGCCACGGCGGCCTACCGCGCGGTGCGCGAGGCCCGCTGGCAGTGCACGCTGAACGACCGTCAGCTCAACGGATTGTCGGACTTCGTTACCGCATGGGGCGCGAAAAGCCCCACCCTCTCAGCCACTGGACAAAAAGTGGGCCAACGGACTAGCAGCGTGTCCTGAGGTCCCCTGCTAGAAGAGCCCTTCCTATGAGCCGCCCCTACTTCCGCCACCAGTCCGGTCGAATGTTCGAGAACGCCTTCCTCGAGGCGTGTTCCCGGGTGCACCCACGGACGCCCTTCCTCTTCTACATCCCGCTCACGGTGGCGCTGTTCGCGTGGGCGCTGAACTCGGGGACGACGACGCTGCTGCGCTCGGTCATCTTCGTGCCGGTGGGGTTCCTCACCTGGGTGGGCATGGAGTACTGCATCCACCGGTACTTCTTCCACTGGGAGGGCAACGGCCCGTTCACCCGGTGGCTGCATGAGATTACCCACGGCTACCACCACAAGTACCCGGATGACGCGGACCGGCTGGTGATGCCGCTGGGCGCGAGCATCCCCATGGCGCTGCTGATCGCCGGCATCCTGTGGCTGGTGGGGACGCTGGACTGGACGGTGCCCTACTTCCTGGGAATCGTGTGGGGCTACCTCTGGTACGACTTCCTGCACTGGTCCACGCACCACCGCACGCCGCGCACGGCGTGGGGCAAGGCGCTGCGGGCGCACCACATGGCGCACCACTTCGCCACGCAGGACCGCAACTTCGGCATCAGCCACCGGTGGGTGGACATGCTGGTGGGCAGCGGCGGCCGCCGCCCGTCCCGGCGCACCGAGCAGCAGGAGCTGGGCGTTCAAGAGCGCCCCCAGTCCTGAGCCAGGCGCGGACGCTGTACCGCGGCTGAGCCGAAGTGGGCCCCGGCGGGTTATGCTGTCCGCCGGCGGCCGGGCCTGATCCATCCCGCTCTCCACCATGGGAGGGCGGCCTTGAATCAGGAGATTCGATGAGACACCTCCGTGTGGCGAGTGTTTGGCTCCTCGCCTCTGTGTTGTGGTGCTCCTGTGCGACGAGCCGCCGTGCGGCGGACGACACGGAGAGCACGGAAGCGCTCGAGGCGTTCCTGGACTCCGGCCCCGCGGGACTCGTGTGTGACGACACGCGCGTGGTGGGCGCCACCTCTTTCTCTCCCACGTGCCTGCCCACCGAAGAGGGCGTCCTGCTCAGCGCGAAGGGGCTGGAGTCCCTGTCCGAACCCCTGCGCCAGTGCGTGCTCACGAGCCTTCCAGTGGAGACGGGGCGCGTGGACCCCACAGTGTGCCAGCGGGGCGCCGCGCAGGTGCTCCAGGGCCGGCTGCGCCAGCTGGGGTGGCTGGATGCCACCGTCACTCCGGAGCAGGACACGGCCAGCCCGCGGCAGGCCCACCTCTCGGTCGACTTGGGCGTGCGCTACCAGGTGGGCCCCATGCGCGTGGAGCGCAATGAGTACGGGCGCGTGGACCCCGAGCGCATCCTGGTGAAGGCGCGCGCGGCGGCGCCCGAGGGCTCCTGGTACACCACCTCCGTGCTGGCGGCGATCTACGCGCGCGTCTTCCAGATGAAGAAGTTCCAGGCGGTGTGGATTGTCGGCGGAGAGCCTGACCCAGAGGGGCAGTTCGTCCCGGTGACCATCGATGTCTGGGAGAAAAGCTCCGGCAAGCCCGCCAGGAAAGAGAAGGAACAGGCGCCCACGGTGAGCAAGCGAAAGCCGGTGCACGACTGTCCCAGACGCGGCTCCATCTGTCTCAATGGCCGCGACTGCACCTTCGACAAGTACCTGGGCTGCACCCTCTGCGTGTGCCGGCCGGCGCGCTGGTGAGCGCTTTCCCACGAGGCATGAACATGAACCGCTCCCTGCTCCTCATGGCCCTTGGCGGCTGGTTGGCTGGCTGCGCTTCGGCGCCCAGGCCGGAGAATGCGTGGTGGAAGAGCCTGTCCGGCCAGGAGTCCCAGACCGGCGACGACGAGTTCTCCTGCCGGGGCACCCGCGCCGGCAATGAGCTGGACCACCTGGCGAAGTGCTGGCCTCCGGGAGTGCCGAAGCTCGTGCCCTCCGAGGTCAGCGGCCTGGAGTCCCTGTCCCACGCGCAGCGCGAGTGCGTGCTGGAGGGCTTGCCGGCGCTCGTGGCGCAGGGAGCGGACCGGGCCGAGTGCCACCAGGGACTGGCGAAGGTGCTCTCCCGGCGGCTCTACCAGTACGGCTGGCTCAAGTCAGAGGTGACGCCCCAGGAGGACACCTCCTCGGGCGAGTCCGAGGCCAGGGGCCGGCTGGCCGTGCAGCTTGGAAAGCGCTACCGGATTGGACAGCTCTACGTCTCCACCGATGCGCACCCGAAGATCGAGTCCAAGCGCATCCTCAAGCAGGCCCAGAAGGGAATTCCCAAGCGCCGGTGGTGCACCCAGGCCGCGCTGGAGGAGATCTACACGCGCGTCTTTGATATGGCGGCCTTCCAGTCCGTTCATGTGGCGTACGGTACGCCCGATGATGAGGAAGCACGGGTGCCCGTGGTCATCGACGTCAAGGAATAGGTGTGGCCTTTCACTTCGACCGGAACTGCCGCGTGCTCGGCCCTTGCCTGGGCCACACCACCGATACCGAGGCCCGTATCTGGCTGCACATGGCGGACCTGAAGCCCGGTGAGCAGCGCACGCTCCACCTCACCGTCCACCCCGAGCGCCACACCGCTCGCGCCGTGCGGCGGGTGCCGCTGGTGCTCCTGGAGCAGGAGTGTGGCGTGGGGGTCGCCCTGCTCGAAGACCTGGAGCCGGACACGCTCTACGCCTACCGCCTGTGGTGGGACGAAGCCTGCCTGGCGCCGGTGGAC
The DNA here is from genome assembly GCA_036389955.1 of Myxococcaceae bacterium. GTDB lineage: Bacteria > Myxococcota > Myxococcia > Myxococcales > Myxococcaceae > DATHBR01. The sequence continues at coordinate 9,264 of DASVVJ010000984.1, read as the reverse complement.
CTGAGCGGGCTGGAGCCCACGGACACGTGCTTCCGCACCCTGCCCCGGGGCGGCTTTGACCAGCAGCTCGATTTTCTGGTGATGAGCTGCCACAACCCGGAGACGGCCGCGCTCGATGGCGCCAACGGCTTCGCGGTCTGGGAGCAGATGCCCTCCATCATCTCCCACAACAAGAACGTGCGCTTCGCGCTGCTCATCGGCGATCAGATCTACGCGGATGACGTGGAGCGCCGGGTGCTGCGCGAACAGGAGCCGCGCAAGCGCGTGGAGCAGTACCTGCGCATGTACCGCAAGTACTGGAGCGACGTGCGCTACCGCCGGGTGCTCTGCCAGCTCCCCGCGTACCTCATGTGGGACGACCACGACATCACCGACGGCTGGGGCTCGCGGGAGGATTCCTTCGCCGGTGGGAACTCGGACGCCTTCAAGCCCGAGTGGACGCTGTTGTTCCAGTCGGCGCGCACCGCTTTTCAGCACATGCAGGCCTCGCGCAACCCGCCGCCGCTGTCACCAGGCTACCAGGACGGCTTCGACACGTGCTTCCGCGTGGGGCGCGCGGGCTTCGTGCTGCCAGACCTGCGCAGCAATCGCAATGTGCGCCAGGGCGTGGTGTGGACCGAGGCCCAGCAGGCCGCCGTGACGCGCTGGGTGGAAGCGCAGCGCGAGCACCTGGACGTGCTTTTCTTCTGCAGCACCGTCGTCTTCTCGCATGGAGACCCCGGGCTGGAGGCGCTGGTGCATGGCGGCTGGCCCTACGTGCTGCAGGGGGTGTCGTGGCTGTGGTCGATCCGCTATGCCGGCATGCGCCGCATGCTGAGCACCTTCCATCGGAACATCGGCGACCTGCGAGACGACATCAATGACAGCTGGGGCTCGCAGCCGAACCGGCGCGCGGCGGACCGGGCGCTGGACTTCCTCTTCGGGCTGCAGAACCCACCCGCGGGACAGAAGCCGCTGAGCGTGGTGATTCTGTCGGGAGACATTCACACGCCCGGCTACTCCACCTTGTACTCGTCGGATCCGGCGCATGCGGCGCGCCCCTCGATTCCGCACGTGGTGGCCTCGCCAGTGTCCTATCAGCCCTTCAGCTGGGTGGCCGAGGCACTGTACCGGCGCCTCACGCGGGTCGTGACGCTCGGAGAGCGAGGCGTGTACAGCGCGCAGATCAGCCACCACTTTGGCCACCGCAACGTGGTGCTGGCCTCGCTGCGCAACGTCTCCTCGGAGGAGTGGCACCTGAAGGTGAAGTACTACCTGGAGGGCCACCCCGAGCCACGCGTGCTGCTGTTCGACCTCCACCGCGCTACCAGCCGGGAGGCGATTGCCTGGCCCCACGCACGCGAGCCCAGCCTCGTGGGCTGAGCGCGACTGGCCCTCTCACGTTGATGTCAGCCCCTGGTGCTTGAATAGGCAGTTCCAGGAACGGGAAGGGTGGCGGACATGAAAAGGATGGGGCTCGTCTCGCAGGTGGAGACGGAACTGGAACGGATGCTCGCGCTGGGCCTGCTGCCGGCGGACGGGAAGTTTCCCTCGGAGCATGGGCTCGCACGCTGCTTCGGAGTCTCCCGAGGCACCGTGAGGGAAGCGATCCGGAGCCTCTCGACCCGAGGCCTGGTGGTGCAACACCCTGGTCGCCGAAGCCGCGTGGTGCCGTGGGACGAGGCACTGACGTTGGAGACGCTGAACGTGGCCTTGATGGACAGCGGCCGCTTACGTCCAGGCCGCCTGCAGTTGCTGGAAGGCTTCCTCGCCCTCAAGCGGGAAATCACGGTGGAGCTGCTGGTGGCCTGCTGTGAAAGGGCCAGCCCGGCGGACCTGGATCAGCTGAGCCAGGCTTGCTACGCCCTGATGGACGCGGCCCGTTGGGACGCAGGGGACGGAAAGTGGGTGCAGCAGGAGTTCAGCCTGCTGAGACTGGCGGCCTGCGCGGTAGACCGGGTGGGGCACGTGCTACTCATCCAATCGCTGGAGCGAACCTTCCAGGGCATGGCCCAATGGATGCTGCCCCACCTGGACACCCAGGCGGTGCAACAGTGGGCCTGGCGCGCCATGCAGGCCCTCTTCGAGAAGAACGTCCAGGCCCTGAGACAGGAACTGCCACCGCTGCTCGAGGCGGTCGACGAACGCCTGCTGAGCAGCCTCGCACCAGCCCCTCAGCCTGCGGCGAAGAGCGAGTCCCATCCCACTGCGGACGAGCCATTGCCTGGTGAACCTCTCGCACCGGAGGTCTCGACGGAGGGCGTGCCGGAGCGAGTTGTCCCAAACCTGTCCAACAGCAGGACAAGATCGTGCGATGTGCCGCCGACAGGGGCCTCTCCGTCAGAGCCTGTCGCCGTTGACACCTGTCCCACGTCGGAGCCCGCAGCAGCGCGGGAGCACACTCAGCCGCACTGCCCTCTCCCTCTTCTTCCAGGGCGACGGCTGCCTGGCACACCCCAGCAAGTGCCCGAAACTCCGGCTCGCCAGTGCGCTCTTCCCTGCGCGAAGCCATCAGTGGTGGCCTCGCCGGAGCATCATGAACCCGGGGAATCCTTCAGTCCCGGCCCTCTCCCAGAGGGAGGAGGGGGCTTGCCGCCGCGCGGGGGCTAGGCGCTCTCGGCCGGCGGCGCGGTGGTGCCGTGCTTGCGCCTCCAGCGCTCCACCAGCAGCAGCAGCGACGGGAAGCCCAGCAGCACGATGACGATGTTCACCCCGAAGCCCAGGTTGGCCACGTTGCCAATCGAGTTGAGGCCCGGGTGCTGCGCAATCACCAGCGCCAGGAAGCCGATGGCGCTCGTCAGCAGGCCGCCGACGATGGCCCGCCCCGTCTCCGCGTACACGGAGATGAAGTCACTGTCCGGCTCGGACAGCCGCTGCACCAGGTGCACGCCCGCATCCACCGTGGTGCCTACCAGCACCGGCAGCACCACCAGGTTCAGGTAGTTGAACTGCACGTCCAGCAGCGCCATCAGCCCCACCAGCCCCGCCACCGACATCAGCGTGGGCAGCATGCAGATGAGCGCCGTGCGCAGCCGCCCCAGCGTCACCCACATGGCCAGCAGCACCGAGAGCACCGCGGCTCCCAGAATGCGCGGCCCCTCCTGCGCCACCATGTCCAGAATGTCCGCGATGATGAGCGCTTCTCCGGCGGCGGACACCTGCGTGCCGTCCGACAGCTTCATCCCGCGCACCTCCTTGGCGAAGTTCCGCGTCCTCGCGCCGTCCGCCAGGCTGATGGCCGAGTACACCAGCACCACGCCGCCCGTGTCCGCCTCGCCGCCCAGGCCCTCGAACTGCCGGCGCACGGCCTCGGGCAACTGCTCGCGCTGGAAGGGCTGGGCCTTCGTCAGCCTCAGCGCCCGCTCCAGGTTGGCCTGCATGTCCTTGGGAAGCCGCTCGGGATCCAGCCGCTCCAGCCGCTGGCGGATGCCCTGGAGCACCGTCTTCTTCTCTTCCTGCTCGCGGGGCACCAGGTCCACCAGCGCGCCCACGAAGTCGATGGTGGACTCCTTGCCGCGCTCGGCCTTGCGCTGCTCCAGCTGGCGCACCACCTCGCGCTCCATGTCCCGCGAGTCGGTGAGCACCACCACCGGCGTCTGCGAGTAGCCCAGGATGCGGTTGACGCTCTGGTCCAGCCGCACGGACGGCAGCGTCACGTCCTCCAGCTTGGAGGCGTCGTAGTTGAAGTTCACCCGCCACGCCTGGCTGATCAGCGCCACCACTCCCAGGCCGACGACCACCGCCACCGCCCGGTAGCTGCGCGGCAGCCAGCGCGCCAGCAGCGTGAGGACCCCGGCCGAGCTCATGTGCGGACGCGGCGCCCAGCCCCAGCGCGAGGCCAGCCCCAGCATCGCCGGCAGAATGAGCAGGTACGAGGCGATGCTGACGATCATTCCCACCGCCGCGATGACGCCGAACTCGTGGAAGGCGGCGAACTCGGAGATGGACAGGCTCAGGAACGTGAGCGCCGCCACCACCGCGGCGATGAAGGCCGAGAAGCCCGTGTGGCTGAACGCCTCGCGCACCGCTTCCAGCGAGTCATGTCCCTCGGTGCGCAGCGTGGTGTAGCGCCCCAACAGGTGGATGCCGTGCTCCACGCCCAGGCCGCCCAGCACCGCGCCCAGGAAGCCCGTCAGGAGATTTACCTTCCCGTACGCCAACCCCACGAAGCCATAGGTGAACGCCAGGCCCGCCAGCACCGGCACCATGGTGAACACCACGCTCAGCGCGCTGCGGAAGTGGAACGCCAGGTACAGCACCAGCAACACCATGGCGATGCCCGAGGCGCGCCCCAGGTCCGCGGTGATGACGCGCTGGTGGTCGATCTTCTTCTTGAAGGTGCCGGTGACGGCCGTCTTGAAGGTGGGCCCGTACCTGGAGAAGTCCTGCTGGGCCAGGAAGTCCTCCACCTGGCTCACCACCTTCTTGGCGTAGTTGAGGTCGGCGCTGCTGCCCTTGGGCTTGAGCATCAGCACCACCAGGCGCTCCTGCTCGTCCAGGTAGTACAGCTCATCGCCGCCCGACAGCCGCTGGTTGGCGCCGCCCGAGTACTTCTTCTCGATGTCGGTGAAGTCGATGGGCGGCGGCGGCGCGTCGTCCAGCCGGACGAAGAGCGGGTTGGCCTGCTCCTTCTCCCACTGAATGCGCGCGTCGATGCGCTCCTGAATCATCTTCAGGTCCGGCACATCCACGTAATAGAGGGCGTGCTCCTCGAAGAAGGGGCGCGGCCGCTGGTAGTTGACGTACTGCACCTCGGCCAGCTGGGCGAAGCGGGGCGCCTGCTCGTCGGCGAACTGCTTGAGGGTGGCCGTGTCCGCGCCCATGCCCACCACCACCACGTAGCCCTGGCCGCCAAAGCGCTTGCGCAGCTTGTCCAGGTCCTGAACGCTGGGGAACGACTTGGGCAGCAGCCCCACCATGTCCGAGCTGAGCGACAGCCCGCGCGCGAAGAAGACCCCCGCGGCCACCAGCACCACGGCCAGAAGCAGCGCCTGCCAGGGGCTGCGGTGATTGCGCGCGGCGAGCGCACCCATCGCCTTCTCGAACCGCTCCGCCAGCCGCTTGTCGCTCATGTCTCCGCTCTTCTGTACGAAAGTCCGCAGTGGAAGGGGCCCACCATTGCCAGGCCCGCCCTCGGAGTCAACGGCTGCCCCCGGTGCGCCAGCAGGCCAGGAGAGTCCCCGGCTGCTTGCCCCGTACAGCTTGACTACATGGTGCGCCCGCCCCCCTGGCAAGGCCGGCCCCAGGTCTTGAGGCTGGGTCCCTCCTGGGCAGGCGGGCAAGCGCGGATTCGTGTCCGGGGGGCGCGGCGTGGACAGTTTGCGGCCCGACCATGTTGGCAGATCCGACGACTTCCACCGGTTGGAGAGGACGGCTCGAGCGAGGCCTGGGCTCGCTGGCCATGCGCAATTACCGGCACCCGTGGTGGGCCCTGGCGGCGGCCCTGATGCTCAGCCTGCTGGGCGCCTTCTTCGCGCGCGGCCTGTCGCTGGATGCCAACCTGGTGGGCCTGCTGCCGAAGTCCTTCCAGAGCGTGCAGGACGTGCACGAGCTCGAGAAGCGCTTTGGCGGCATGGGCTGGGTGGTGGTGGTGGGCGAAGGCGCCGAGCCCGAGGCTCTGCGCCGCTTCGCGGACGACCTGGCGCCCAAGCTGGAGGCCCTGCCGGGCATCCGCTTCGTGGAGGTGAAGCGGCCGGGCTCCTTCTTCGAGGATCGCGCGCTCTACTTCCTGTCACTGGAGGACCTGAACGAGGTGGAGCGCCGCCTGAGCGCGCGCATCCAGTGGGAGAAGGAGCGCGCCAATCCGCTCTTCGTCCCCCTGGTGGACGAGCCCGCGCCCTCGGTGGACTTCTCGGACCTGGAGGCCAAGTACGGCACCGGCAGCATGAGCCGCATGTCCCGGCAGGGGGAGGACTACTACCTGGATCCCGCCGCGCGCCGCGTGGTGCTGATGGCCAAGCCCGAGGGCACCTCGGGGGACCTGGACTTCTCCCGCCGCGTCATCACCGAAGTGGAGCACCTGCTGGCCGCGCAGAACCTGTCCGCGTACGGGCCCACCTTCAAGACGGCCATCACCGGCACCTTCCAGAAGAAGCTGGATCAGCAGAAGCAGATTGGCGGCGACATCGCCGTGTCCTCGGTGGTGGCGGGGGCGCTGCTGCTCCTCTTCCTCTTGCTGCACTTCCGCAGCGCGCTGGCGGTGGGCCTGGTGCTGGCCCCGGTGGCCATGGGTCTGATGTGGACGTATGGGCTGGTGGGGCTGGCCTACGGGCGCGTCAACCTGCTCACGGGCTTTCTGGGCGCCATTCTCGGCGGCCTGGGCATCGAGCACGGCATTCACCTGCTGGGGCGCTACCTGCACCTGCGCGGCGAGAGCTGGAAGCCTCCCGAGGCCGCGCGCGAGACGTTCACCCACACCGGCAGCGCGGCGATCATCTCCGCGCTGGTGGCGGCGCTCACCTTCCTGCTGCTGGGCACCTCGCAGTTCCGTGCGTTCCGCGAGTTCGGCGTGATTGCCGGCGTGGGCATGCTGTTGCTGGTGGGGGCCTATGTGCTGGTGATGCCAGCGCTGCTGGGGCTGGCCTGCCGGCTGGGGTGGAAGCCTCCGCCCACGGCCACCGCCCACACCCACTCGCCGCTGGGGCGGCTGCTGGTGCGCTGGCGCCGGCCGCTCACGCTGGTGTCCGCGCTGGTGCTGGTGGTGCTCGTGGTGGACGTGCGGCGGGTGCGCTTCGACTACGACTTCAACTCGCTGGAGGACCCTCAGCTCCCCTCGTTCGTGCTGGACCGGGAGGTGAACCGCATCATCGGCTACTCACAGACGCCGGTGGTGGTGCTCACCAACAGCCCCGAGGAGGAACGCGCGGTGGCGGAGGAGCTGCGCGCGCGCAAGGAGCGGCTGGGCAAGCGCTCCACGGTGGACTTCGTTGCCTCATTGGGCACGCTGGTGCCGGAGGATCAGACGTCCAAACAGCAGGTGCTGCAGCGGCTCCAGGGCCTGCTGGAGGACGTGCCCGAGGAGCGGCTCGAGCCCCAGCAGCGCGAGCAGCTCGCTCAGCTCCGGCGGCAGGCGCTGGCCCAGCCCTTCACACGCGAGGAGCTGCCGGCCTCCGTACGGCGGCAGTTCCAGGGCACCCAGGGCCAGAGCGGCTTCGTGCTGGTGTACCCCCGGGTGAGCCTGTCGGATGGTGAGGCCATCCGGGCGATGGCCAACGAGGTCCGCGGGGTGACGCTGCCTGGCGGTGGGCGCATCTCCGCGGCGGGCGAGGCCATGGTGCTCGCGGACATTCTGGCCATGGTGACGCGGGAGGCGCCCATCATCCTGATTGGCGCGGTGGTGGCGGTGCTGCTGGCCATGTGGGTGACGCTGGGCAGCCTGCGGCTGGCGCTGCTGTGCCTGACGCCCACCGTGGTGTCCCTGCTGGCGCTGGTGGGGCTGATGCCCCTGCTGAAGATGGAGTTCAACTACCTGAACATCCTGGTCATCCCCGTGCTTATCGGAACGACCGTGGACGCGGGCGTGCACCTGCTGACGCGGCTGGTGGGGCCCGGCAGTGACTTCGTCTCGGTGTACTCGGAGACGGGGCGCGCCATCTGCGGCGGCCTGCTGACGAGCGCGGTGGGCTTTGGCGCGCTGTTCCTCGCCGACCACCCGGGCCTCAACTCCGTGGGCGCGCTGGCCAACCTGGGCTTCGGCGTCAACCTGCTCGTCATGGTGGTGGCCTTCCCTGCCCTGCTGTTGCTGCTGTCCGAACAGAAGCGGCGCAAGCTGCAGCGGCGCAAGCCCGTGGTGAGCACGGACGAGGCGGAAGCTCCGCCCCCCGGCTCCACGGACGTGCCTTCAGCCAGCTAAGCCCGCGCGCCCCGGCTGGGCTGGACCTGGGCGCTCAGCTGCTCTCCGCTGGCGCCCACCCTCACCATCACTCGTGCTCATGGCGCCCTGTACGGTGAGGACAGGGAAGGGGCCTCGGAGCTGGCGGCCTGCCCGCTGCTTGCCCTGGAATGGCGCGAACCGATGCGCCAGCAGGCTTGAGGTAGTCGCCCGCGGAGCATGCGGCCCGTCGAGCGTTCCGTGCAGGTGGGACTTTGGCTCCCCACGTTCCCGACGTGTCATCGCACACACGGAGGGAGAAACGGTCATGAAGATTTCCAAGACGAAGCTTCTGGTTGCGGGGCTGCTGGCGGGCTCGCTGACGTTCATGGGCTGCAAGTCGAATGACGCCGCCGAGCGCACGGACGGCACCACCGAGGGCACCAGCACGGGCGCGGGCACCGGCACCGACACGGGCACCGGCACCACCGGCGAGCAGGGCACCGGCACCGGCACGAACCCGGGCACGGGTGGCTCCGGTACCAAGCAGTCGGACGACAACATGCGCATGCCGTACGAGGACCCGCTGCGCACCCCGGAGGACGAGAGCATCCGTGACGCCGAGTCCGAGCCTGGCGTGCACGAGGGCACCGACCTGGATCCCGGCGCGGGCGTGGGTGGCTCCGGCGTGGACACCGGCATGGAGAGCGACATCATCAATGCCGACCCGAACGAGGGCGGCAACATCGACGACGACTTCCGCTCGCCGGACATGCCCGCGGATCCCGTCACTCCCGAGGACCGGATGATGGACGACGACCTGTCCGTCCCCGAGGGCTCGCGCTAACCTGCGCCACGCCTCGATATTGAGCCGAAGCAGCGCCCGCGCCCGCTTGCGCGGGCGCTGCCGTTTTCACCCCTGCCGCTGAACACCTTCCCAGCTCACATCATGAAACAGTACGAGAAGAAGCACGACGCGAACGGCCGCCCCTATCTCGAGACGTCCCTGCCCGGGCTGGTGCTCACCCGCCTGCCGCTGCTCAACAAGGGCACCTCCTTCACGATGGAGGAGCGCCAGGAGTTCGGGCTGATGGGCCTGCTGCCCACCCACGTCTCCACGCTGGAGGAGCAGGTGGCCCGCGCGTACACGAACTTCAAGGGCTTCCGCTCGGACCTGGAGAAGCACGTGTTCCTGCGCGCGCTGCAGGACCGCAGCGAGGTGCTCTTCTACGCGCTCATCGATCGGCACATCGAGGAGATGATGCCCATCATCTACACGCCCACGGTGGCGCAGGCGGTGGAGCAGTTCAGCCGCATCTACCGCTACCCGCGCGGGCTGGTGGTGAACCCGGAGAACATCGACCACATCGACACGCTGCTGGAGCAAACGCCCTTCCCGGATGTGCAGCTCATCGTCGCCACGGACAACGAGGGCATCCTCGGCATCGGCGACCAGGGCTTCGGCGGACTGGCCA
>DASVVJ010000983.1:0-6524 GCA_036389955.1 Myxococcaceae bacterium | reverse complement strand
GCACGCGCATTCTCTTCACGGGCCCTCAGACGAGCATCTACTCGGTGAAGGTGGATGGCTCGGACTACCGGGAGGAGGCGAAGATCGGCGACGCCTTCTCCTCGGGCTCTTCCATCGCGGTGACGGGGGATGACCGCTGGGTCATCGTCGCCACCAACGAGGGCGTGGCGGATCCCGTCAACCCCGCCTACATCCTCTATGCCTTCCCGGCGGTGGGGAACACCAACCCCAAGCACCGCATCACGGACCGTCCGGGAGCGGGCAGCTTCGACCCGAGCTGGACGGCGAACTGAGGCTCAGCACTCCGGCAGGCCGACGCTGAGGTCCGACACCTCGAGCACGTTTACCGCCAGCCCGCCGCGGGCCGTCTCCTTGTACTTGTCCTTCATGTCCCGGCCGGTGTCGCGCATCGTCTTGATGACCTTGTCCAGGCTCACGAAGTGCGTGCCATCTCCCGACAGTGACATGCGCGAGGCGTTGATGGCCTTCACCGAGGCCATCGCGTTGCGCTCGATGCAGGGCACCTGCACCAGGCCGCCGATCGGATCGCAGGTGAGCCCCAGGTTGTGCTCCATGGCGATCTCCGCCGCGTTCTCCACGTGCAGCGGCGTGCCTCCGAGCACCTCCGTCAGCGCCCCGGCCGCCATGGAGCAGGCACTGCCCACCTCTCCCTGGCAGCCCACCTCGGCGCCGCTGATCGAGGCGTTCTCCTTGTAGAGCACTCCGATGGCCCCCGCGGTGAGCAGGAAGCGAACGATTCCGTCCTCATTCGCTCCGGGCACGAAGCGCGCGTAGTAATGCAGCACTGCGGGGATGATGCCCGCCGCGCCATTGGTGGGCGCCGTCACCACGCGCCCTCCTGCGGCGTTCTCCTCGTTCACCGCCAGGGCGTACAGGTTCACCCAGTCCAGCACCGTGAGCGGATTGGTGAGCCCGGCCTCGGGGCGGCTGAGCAGGCGCTCGTAGAGCTTCGCCGCGCGGCGCTCCACCTTGAGGCCCCCCGGCAGGATGCCCGAGGTGGTGCAGCCTCGCTTCACACAGCCCTGCATCACCTCCCAGATGCGCAGCAGCCCCGAGCGGATCTCCGCCTCCGGGCGCCAGGCCTTCTCGTTCTCCATCATCACCGAGCTGATGGACAGGCGCTCGCGCTCACAGTGGGCCAGCAGCTCCACGGCGGTGCGGAAGGGAAAGCGCTGGGGCGTCTCGTCCGGGCGCACGGGGGACTCGCCCGGCGCGGCGGACTCGTTCACCACGAAGCCTCCGCCCACCGAGTAGTAGACGCGCACGGACAGCTCCGCGCCGGCGCTGTCCCAGGCGGAGAAGCGCATGCCATTGGGGTGGAACGGCAGCGAGCGGCGCTTGTGCAGCACCAGCTGCTCCGTCTCGCGGAAGGGCACCTCGCGCTGGCCGAGCACGGACACCCGGCCCTCGGACTGCCAGCGGGACACGCGCGCGGGAATGGTCTCCACGTCCACGCCTTCGGGCGTCTCGCCCATCAGGCCCAGGAGCACGGCCTTGTCGCTGCCGTGGCCCTTGCCCGTGGCGCCCAGCGAGCCGAACAGCTCCACCTTGAGCCGGGCCAGCCGCTCAAGCTTGCCCTCGTCACGCAGGTGCAGCGCGAACATCCGCGCCGCGCGCATGGGCCCCACGGTGTGGGAGCTGGAGGGTCCGATTCCAATCTTGAAGAGGTCGAAGACGCTGACGGCCATGAGCCTTCAACATCCCACCTCGGCCCGCTCTCGCCAACCAGAGGTGCTAGGGTTTCCACCCGCTGTACGGGCAACCCACCTCACGTTCGCACTCTCGGAAGGTCTTCCATGTCCCTGCTGCGCTCCTCGCTCGCCCCTTTTGTCCTGCCCTCCCTGCTGCTGACCGCTTCGCCCGCCCTGGCCGCATCGCCCGAGGGCACCTGCGAGGTGAAGGTCGACGGCGCGGTGAAGAAGTCCTTCAGCGGCAAGGGAGGCACCACGGCCGTGGCCACGGACCACTGGTACACCAAGGCGGAGCTGCGCGACGCGCTGCTGAAGATCGAGGCGATGGGCGCGGCCAACCCCTCGGACAAGGCGAAGGCCAAGGTGGACCAGATGATGAAGGAGGGGGCGCAGATGATGGGGCCGCTGGTGCTCAACTGCGTGGACCCGCAGAGCATGAGCGCGGGCAACCTCAACATCCTCCCCGGCTCGAAGAACTCCATGGAGCGCATTCCCATGAAGCCGGGCAAGGTGAAGCTGGTGGACCACGAGCCCAAGCCGGGCGAGCTCGTGGTGAAGCTCGCCATCGGTGAGGACACCTTCGTGCTGACGAAGCCGGGCGAGCTGGTGCTCACGCGCTTCGACGGCACGGGCATCACCGGCACCTTCCGCTACGAGGCCAAGAAGTTCGTGCCCATCTACGAGCCCCAGGGCCCTGAGCAGAAGGTGACGGTGACGGGCAGCTTCGACTTCCCCTGCCCCTACAAGACGGAAGTCTGCCGCAACGCGAAGCGCTGAGCCCGAGGGCTGGTGCTGGCGGCAGTCAGTGAGCGCGGGACCGCCCGCGCAGCAGAATGAGCAGCACCAGCGCCCAGCCCCAGGAGGTCTGCCAGGCTGGAGCGCTGGCTGTACAGCCCATGCCGTAGTACCCGCCGCGGGAAGTGAAAAAGAGCACCTCGGGGAATCGGGAGCCGGTGTTGCCCGCCTTGTCACGGGCCTGGACCGAGACGCTGTGCTCTCCCCATGCAAGCGGAGCGTCACGGAAGACGGGAGAGTTTTCCCAGAACTCCTGATCCGCTTCCCAGGCTCCCTGAGCATTCACTCGAACCTCACCAGCCTCCAGCCCGTCGATGAAGAGGGTGACGAGGGTGTTGGCCTCCGCCGTGCCCGAGAAGCGCGGGGTGGCGGTCAAGAACGTCTGCTGGGGCTTCGGCTCCAGGAGAATGGGCGCCTCGGGCTTTTCGGTATCCACGTACCACTCGGACCGGGCGGGGATAGGGTCGCAATTGCCTACCCCATCGCACGCTCTGGCTTCGAGCCAATGCGGGCCATCGTCCAGGGCGGGAAACACTTCAGGACATGGGGTGAAGGGCGCCCCGTCGAGGCTGCACTCCGCGGTGTAGGGCAGCTCACTCGAGGAGTACCGGAAGCCGGGAACCCGCTCGTTTGTCTCGGCAGGGGGCTGCAACGCAAAGCTGGTGTCAGGCGGCTCCCTGTCCGCCCGGATGTTCCAGCGGAAGGAGGCTGGGGTCGTGTCCAGGTTGCCCGCCGCATCGCGAGCCCGGACCCGGAAGGAGTGTGAGCCGTCCTCGAGAGGCGGGTACAACTGCGGTGACGAGCAGGAGCTGAAGGGCTCCTCGTCCAGGCTGCAGTCGAACCGGCTCCCACTCTCGGACGAGGAGAAGATGAAGGTCGCCCTGGCCTGGTTGGAATTGATGGGAACTGATTCGATCAGCGTCTCTGGCGCTTCCAAGTCGATGACCCAGGAGTGAAGGGCGGGAGTGGAGTCCACGTTGCCCAGCCCATCGCGAGCCCGGACCCGGAAGGTGTGTGTTCCCGCGGAGAGGGGAAGGAATGCCACCGGTGAGGGACAGGGACTGAAGGCCACTTCATCCAGGCTGCACTCGAAGGTGGCGCCGATCTCGTTGGCGCTGAAGGCGAAGGTGGCCGTGGTTTGATTGGTCGGGTTGGGCGGAGTCGCGGTGATGCTCGTCTCGGCCGTCAGGTCGACGGTCCAGGCGTGAAGCGCAACCGTTGCTTCCCAATTGCCTACGGCGTCACCCGCCCGGACCCGGAAGGAGTGCGGACCTTCGGCCAGGGAGCCGTACTTCATCGGCGAGGAGCAAGCACTGAAGGCCGCTTCATCCAGGCTGCACTCGAAGGTGGCACCGGTCTCGTTGGCGCTGAAGGCGAAGGTGGCCGTGTTCAACTGGGTCAGGCGGGCGCCGAGGCAATGCGCGTGCTTGAAATCGTCATCTCGGCACTGGCAAGCCAGCCGTTGTTGTTGGGGCCTGATTCATCCGGGCCAGTTCACGCCATTGTGTCGTGAGCAGGGCAGGCTGAGTGTTCCAGGGAGTTGCAAGCTCCCGAGCGGGCTCGGACTGGGGCTCCACGGCCGGGCTGCATGCCATGAAGAAGAGCCCCAGCACCGCCGCGGCCCGCGCCAACCGGAGCTGATGGAGGCAGGCAGTCCGTACTGAAGGCAAAGACCTGAGATACGTGCGCATGGTTTCTATTTAGCTTCAACCGCGCACCCTACGCTGTGAAGCGATTCACAGCCGTCAGCAGTGGGAGTGCCTGCCCCCCGCTACTTGGGCGAGCGGGACGGCCGGGGTGGGAGGACCCGTCCGCTGACGGGGGGCCCCACCCCGAGCCGAGGGGCCCGCGACCTGTGTGCCCACCGCGTGCCTAGCGGAAGAAATCGTTGTTCCGGGCATCCTCGAACGGCACGCGCTGCCTCAGGTAGGTCTCATCCAGGTCGTGCGCCTGAACGAACTGGAAGGGCTTGGCCTCGGTGAAGGTGTGCACCACCGCGCCCCGCCCGGCGTCGCGGAACGGGTCCAGCGGGTTGCCCTGGCCGAACGCCATGGGGACGATGTCCCGGGTGTTCACGTAGTGCACGTAGTTGGGCCCGTCCGGGAAGATGGCGCCGGCCCCGCCGAAGGTCTCCACGTTGATGCGGCTCATCATCTGCTCGACCTGGTCCTGGGGCAGCCCATCCTCGATGCGCAGCCGGTTGGCCAGGTCCTTCAGCGCCCGCGCGGTGATGAGCGCGCCCTGGCTGTAGCCCATCACGTGCACGTCACGGCCCGCCTTCAGCTCCGTGTACATGGCGTCCGCCAGCGTATCCACCGCGGGGTTGGAGCCCTTGGCTCCCTTGCCCGTCACGAACGAGATCAGATCGTTCACGAAGGGCAGCTTGATGCCCGCCGCCTCGACCACGTCCGCCACCATGCCCTCGGTGGAGTTGTGGATGCCGATCACCCGCATGCCCGTCTGGTCCGCGATCTGCTGCATCTCGACCGCCTGGCTGCCCAGGCTGGTGCCAATGCCGTTGACGTAGAGGACCGTCTTGCCCGCATCCGTGTTGCCGCTGGGGCCCTGGGGGAAGGTGCTGGTGTTCGGGGTGACGGCGGGAATCTGGTCCAGCGGCGTGCCGGGCGGGAACGTCTGAGGCCATGCGCCCAGGAACATCCCGTCGAACTTGCGGTCCGGCTGAGGGCCCAGGCCGAACTCGCTGGCCACACTGGCAACCGCGTTGATGACCTTCTGCCCCACGCCGCCGACCCACTGGGCCGCGTTCCCAATGCCCTCACCCACCGCCTCGGCGGCGTTGCCGATGGCGTCACCCACCGCGTCGACGGCATCGCCGATGGCGTCGCCCACGTCCTCGACGGTGTTCTTGATGGCATTGCCGAGGCGCTGGAAGAAGTTGCGGCGGAACTCGACCTCCACATCCCGGCCGTGGAGCTGGATGGTGCCCTTGTCGTTCTCCGCGCGGATCTCCGCCACCTGGGCCTGGCTCAGCTTCTCGCCACCGAGCACCCGGCGGAACAGCTCGCCCTCGTCTCCCTGCGAGTCCACGGTGTTGAGCTGGGCGTCCAGGTGGTGGCCCGCCTCCTCCACATAGGTGGTGGCCGCGAGTTCGGGGTCGCCCTGGAGCTCGCGGTTGAGCAGCACCGCGCCGCTCTCGGCGTCATACGCGCCGTGGCCGCCCTGGAGCACGCTGGCGTCCACCCACTCCACCTTGGGCATCCAGTCGAAGTTCCCCGACAGCGCCTGCTGGCGGTACTGCTCGGCCCGGGCGTGGTCGTAGCCCTGGCCGAAGATGTTGCGCATCGTGTCGTGGAACTGCTGCTTGTCCGCCGCGAGAGTGCCGAACTGTTCCTGGAACAGCGACTGGACGTCCGCCTGGGGCGAGGGCGCGGCGGAGGTGGTGCTCCGGGAGGAGGCCGTGCTCTCGAAGCCGTCCTTCAGGACTGAGCGGCTGGGCCGGGCCTCACGCGAGGAGGCCGCGGGGGACGAAGAAGTCTGGGGACCGGAGGTCCGCTGGGGGAGGTGGGCAAGGTGGTTAGAAGTGACTCGCATGCCCACATTATCTTCTCACCGGATCATCAGTTTCCCGGCCAGGGCGCTAAAGCCCGAAAAAGATGAGGCAATTGGGAATCCGACCTCACGCCGGTGCGCCGGGTCCCGGCTCCCCTCGGTGGTCTCCCAGGGAGTCTCCGCGCCGCGAGGCCAGGAGCATCAACCCGATGCCGACCATGATGGCGATGTCCGCCACGTTGAAGACGCCCGTGCGCAGTCGGCCGATGGCCAGGACCATGAAGTCCACCACGCGCCCGTCGTTCACCAGGCGGTCGTACCAGTTGCTCGCGCCTCCCCCCACCAGCAGGGCCATTGCCACGATGTGCAGGCGCCCCAGTTGCTGGCTCTTCAAGAGGTAGATCAGCGCGATGAGGAGAACCAGGCCCACTCCGACCGTCAGCAGTCCGAATCGGAAGGCGGGAGGCAAACGGCCGCCCAGGCTCAGGAACGCGCCAGGGTTCTCGG
>DASVVJ010000982.1:0-5940 GCA_036389955.1 Myxococcaceae bacterium | reverse complement strand
GACCGCGGCGCGGGTGAGCCAGGTGCTGCTCGAGGAGCAGCTGCGCGACGCCAACCGCTACCTGGAGGACCGCATCGCCGAGCGCACGCGCGAGCTCTCCGAGGCGATCCGGCGCTCGGAGCAGCTGCTGCTCAACGTGCTGCCGCACACCATCGCCGAGCGGCTCAAGCGCGGCGAGATGGCCATCGCCGAGCGCTTCGAGGGCGTCACGGTCCTGTTCGCGGACCTGGTGGACTTCACCCGCTGGTCCCTTCAGCTGCCGCCCGAGCACATCGTGGAGATCCTCGGCCAGGTGTTCACCGAGTTCGACTCGCTCACGGAGCGCTACGGCCTGGAGAAGATCAAAACGATCGGAGACGCGTACATGGTCGTGTCCGGGGTGCCCACGCCGCGCGTGGACCACCTGGAGGCCATGGCGCAGATGGCGCTGCAGATGCTGGAGTCCATCCGCCGGCTGAACCGGGTGCTGGGCACCTCGCTCGACGTCCGGGTGGGCATGCACAGCGGGCCGGTGATCGCGGGCATCATCGGCACGCGCAAGTTCGCCTATGACCTGTGGGGAGAGACGGTGAACCTGGCCAGCCGCCTCGAGGCCCATGGAGCGGCCGGGCGCATCCACGTGAGCGAGTCCACCTGGCAGGGGTTGTGCGACCGCTTCACCTTCGAGCCCCGGGGCGAAATCGAGGTGAAGAGCATCGGCCGGGTGAAGACCTGGTTCCTGACGGGCCAGCGCGGCTAGCGCTCATCGACACCCGATCCGGGCGGCTGTAACGTGCTCGCCCCCATGCGCCGTCTCCCGACCGCCCTGCTCCTGCTCGCGGCCCTCACGCTCCCGGGGTGCCTCCGCGAAGTCCGCCCGGCTCCGGCCCCGGCCCAGCCCCAGGCCACCTTCACCCAGGCCGCTGACGCGCTCTTCGCCTCCATCGAGGCCGAAGGGGCCATGACGAGCGTGCTCGTGGTGGATGCCGAGACCGGCGAGCCCCTCTACTCCCGCCGGGAGCATGGCCGCTCGCTGCCCGCCTCGACGATGAAGGTGGTCTCCACCGCCGCGGCCCTGTCCGCGCTGGGGCCGGACTTCCGCTTCCGCACCCCGGTGCAGCTATCGGGCACCCGTCAGGGTGAGCTGTTCGACGGAGAGCTGATCGTCGAGGCCTCGGGTGACCCTTCGCTGGGCTCGTGGCGTTTTCCGGAGACAGCCCCCGCGTGCGATCAGATCGCCGAGGCGATGTGGGGGCGCGGCATCCGCAAGTGGCGTGGGGCCCTGCGGGTGGTGAGCCCCGACACGGGCCTGGATGGACCGCTGGGCCCCGGGTGGGCCTGGGATGATGTGGCCTACTTCATGAGCGCCGCGCCCATGCCCTTCGTGTTCCGAGAGAACGCGATCGACCTGGCGCTGGTGCGCGCCGAGGGGGCCCCCTGCTCCGCGCAGCCCAGCCTGCAGGTGACGCCCCGCTTCGCTCCGTTCACCGCCGTGGTGCAGATCGACACGGGCGGCCCCAGCTCGGGGTTCGCCTGCCTGCGCGAGCACAACCCCACCCGGACCCGGTGCGTGTGGCGCTCGACGGCGAACTCGTGTCCGCGCAGCACCTCCACGCGCCTCACGGTGGATGACCCGCGGGCGCTCTTCAGCGCTTGCGTGGAGGATGCGCTCACCCGGCGCGGCATCGCGCGCCTGCCCTCTCCTCAGGTGGCCCGCGAGCCGGCGCCCGCGCCCAGGCCCGCGGTGACCGAGTTGCTCACCGAGCTGGTCAGCCCCTCGCTCGCCGCGCTCGTAAAGGAGACGAACAAGGACTCCAACAACCTCTACGCGGAGCGGCTGGCCCTGCGCTTCGCCCGCGAGCGCGTGGGCGCCGAGGACTACCAGGCACTGCGCAAGGCGATGAGCGCGGAGCTGACCCGCCGCGGAATCTCCTCGCGGGATCTGCGGCCGATCGATGGCAGCGGGCTGTCACGCTACAACCTGGCCACGGCGCGCGGACTGGTGCAGGTGCTCTTCACCAGCCTGAAAGAGCCCTATGGCCAGGCGCTCCTGGAGAGCCTGCCCATCGCCGGCATCGACGGGACGCTCGGAGGCCAGGCCCTGTCCTCGGAGGCGCTGGCGCGCGTGCGCGCCAAGACGGGCACACTCTCCAGCCAGAAGGCCTATGTGGGCGTTGCCGAGCGCCCGCATGACCCGAAGCATCCCCGGGTCGTCTTCTCGCTGATGATGGGCAACATGGACGAGCAGCCCGCAGTCTCCGCCGTGGGAGCCTTCGGGCAGTTCGCCGAGGCGCTCACCCAGCTACCCCTCCGATAACGGGCGCGACCCGCCGCACGGCGGCCAGCATGGGCAGCGACAGCCCGGGGCCGAGCCGCCGGACGCCGCGCCCGGTGAGCACGTCCGCCAGGGCCTCGGCGATGGGGAGCCCCGGGTAGCGCATCAGCCACATGAACTCCCCGGCGGGGTTCACCTCGAGGAACACGTGGCGGCCCTCGGGCGTGACGATGAAGTCGAACGCGCCGTAGTTGAGGCCCAGTGCATCCATCAGCCGCAGCACGCCCAGGCGCACGGACTCGGGCAGCGTATACGGCTGCCACGCCTCGATGAGCGCCACGCCCTCGCGGCGCCAGTCATCGCGCGCCCCGGGCCGGGACTGCGAGTCGATGGCCGCCGCCATCACCTGGTCTCCCACCACTGTCACCCGCAGCTCCACGGCCTTGGCCACCTGCTCCTGGAACGTCATCGGGCACAGGTCCAGGCCGTCCAGGTCCTCCAGCTCCGCCTTGTCCAGAGGCGTGGTGAACACCACCTGCTCCTGGCCCTGCTCACCGTAGACGGCGAAGGACGACATCATCTTGGTCACCACGCCGCTGGAGCAGCTCGCGGCGAAGGCGCGCACTTCGTCCGCATCGTTGGTCATCAGCGTGCGCGGCACGTCCAGCCCCAACTCCCGCGCCAGCTTGAGCTGCAGCGGCTTGTGCTCCGCGCGCCGCACCTGCTCGATCGCGTCGAGTTGGAAGACGCCAAGCGCCGCCAGCATTCCGAACACCACGCGGCGGCTCTCCTCCACCGCGGGCTGGCGGAGCTGCGGGTCCATCTGCCGGGGAATGTCCGCGCCCACGGCGCCACGCCGGTACCAGACCGCTGAGATGTCCTCCAGCTCGAGCACTCCCTCTGGGCCGGAGAGCCGCCCGCTCCCCGCCTCGTCGAGCGTGAGCTGAATCTCCGTGGGGAACCGATCGGTGTCGAACCGATAGGTCTGCTCGCCGCGAGCTTCCAGGGCTCGCGCCACGGCACGGGGGGCATGGTTGTCGTTGGAGTGGGTGACGATGAGGATGGACATGGGGGTCTCTCGAAAGGGTGTTTCAGGAGGGGCGGTTCCCGGCGAGGAGCGCCTCGGCCAGCGCCGAGGAGATGGGCAGGCCCAGGTCCTTCTCGAGCATTCCCCACTCACCGCCCGGGTTCACTTCGAGGAAGAGGTGCCGGCCCTCGGGTGTGACGATGAAATCCGCCGCGCCATAGACGAGCCCCAGCTCAGCAACCAGGCGCACCAGCCTCTGCGCCACCTGCGCTGGCAGCTCACCCTGCGCCCAGTGGCACTCCCCTGCTCCCGCCCGCCTCCAGTCCACCTGTCCCGCTGCGGAGCCGGAAGCATCGATCGCGCCCACGAAGCACTGCTCGCCCACGACGATGACCCGCAGCTCCCGCGCCTTGTCGATGCGCTCCTGGAACACCATGGGGCTGTGGCGCAGCTCGTCCAGGCTCTCCAGGAGCTCGGGGCCAATGGCGCTCGTGTACACGAAGGGCTGCCGCCCATCCATCGACTGGCTCAGCGGGGTCAGCATCTTGGCGACCATCCGGCCTCGCACTTGATCGAAGAAAGCTCGCGCCCGGGCCGCGTGATTGGTCACCAGGGTGCGCGGCACCTCCAGCCCCTGGGCCCGGGCCAGCCGGAGCTGACGCAGCTTGTTCTCAGCGCCCTGCCCCGCCGAAAGCGGGTTGATGAAGCGGCAACCTGCCGCCTCCAGTCCTTCGAGAAAGCCCAGCAGCGCCGCCTGAGACTCGCGCACGCAGCCGTCGCGCCAGGCGGGCTCCAACTCCTCGCTGAGCCGGGGCGGCCTCAACCGACGCATCCAGACGGCCCGGATCTCCTCGGCGCGCAGCTCGCCCGTGGCCGTGCGCAGCACCAGCTCGCTGCCCTCGGTCCCCAGCGCCACCGACAGCTCCAGCTCCGAGGGAAAGTCATCCGTGTCCACCCGCAGAGAAGCTGCCCCCCGCCGCGACACTTCCTGCGCCACGCGGTCCACTGTGTAGTGGTCTCCACTATGCGTGAGCAGCAGGACAGCATCGCGAGCGGGGGGCATGGGGGTCCTCGGGGATCTACGGTGTGGCACGGGGGTTACTTGCAGCCACTGTCGTCGTCACTGTCCGAGGGGTACTTCAGCGTGACGAACTCGTCCGAGTCCGAGGGGTACTTCTGGGTGGTGAACACGTCCGAGTCCGACGGGTACTTCTTGGTCTCGGCGTTGCCGCCCGCCACCTCGCTGAGTTCCTGCTCCTCCAGCAGGCGCGCGAAGAACGGTTTCCGGCTCTGCTGGGACTCGGTCTTGGCATTCTTCTTCATGTGCGATCTCCTTACCGCCTGGGGATCAAGCGGTTTTCGAGGCACGGGCTCATGGGGGAGTCCCGTCTCCTCGACAGAGTTCGAATGCGGGGATGCTGGTTGTGACGGCGCACGGTCTCGGGTGCGCTCTCCTGCTCGCTCAGCGGGAGCGGCTCAAAACTCCACGTCGTCCACGTGGTGAAACACCTCTCCGGCGGAGATGACCTCGGTACCGATCGTCCGGTCCGCGGTGGAGATGCTCCAGATGTCCAGCGTGGAATCGGAGTCGAAGTTGGCCGCGCAGACCATCGTCATGTTGCATTCTGGACACTGGCCCGACACCCCCACCATCCGGGCGATCTCGGACGGGAGCTGCGCGAAGGTCACCGGCGGCAGACCTTGGAAGGTGTCCACCCCGATGGCCCGCGCCTTGTCCACGCCTCTGGGGACCTGATGGCTGCGGTCCTCCATGGGCCCTGAAGCCATGAAGTACGCGTAGCGGTTGCCGCGCTCGGGCGCGAACCGGAGCCTGGCGAGCTGACTCGGGAAGTCGTTGTCCGGGTAGCTCTGCTGCGTGCGCACGGCCGTGAAGTAGGACTTCAAGTTGGACTTGCACTCGTGCGACCACGGCCGGTCCGCGAACCGGACGAAGTTCCTGAAGTAGACGTGACCGGCAAGGACTTCGCCAGAAGCATGGCCCTGCTGTATGACGCGGAACCGGGAGGGCAGCACGAATGTCGAAGCGCATCCTCGGAATGATCCTGGCCGGTGGCCAGGGAACGCGCCTGGCACCGCTGACGTCGAGGCGCTCCAAGCCCGCTGTGCCCTTCGGCTCGAAGTTCCGCATCATCGACTTCGCGATCAACAACTTCATCAACTCGGGCATCTACTCGATCTACGTGCTCACGCAGTTCAAGGCCCAGTCGCTCACCGAGCACATTCAGCGGGGCTGGCGCTTCGGCACCTTCCTGGCGGACTATTTCATCACACTGGTGCCGGCGCAGATGTACCGCTTCGAGGAGCTGGGCCCCGTCTGGTACCGCGGCACGGCGGACGCCATCTACCAGAACCTGCACCTGGTGGAGAACCACGGGCCCGAGGATGTGGCCATCTTCTCGGGCGACCACATCTACAAGATGAACGTGGCGCACATGGCCGAGCTGCACGAGTCGCAGCGCGCGGACATCACCATCGCCGCGTACCCGGTGCCGGTGGCCGAGGGCAACCGCTTCGGCATCATGCAGGTGGACGCGCGGGGCAAGGTGGTGGAGTTCCAGGAGAAGCCCAAGGATCCCAAGCCGATGCCGGATCGCCCGGACATGGCCCTGGCGAGCATGGGCAACTACATCTTCAAGCG
>DASVVJ010000981.1:0-4627 GCA_036389955.1 Myxococcaceae bacterium | reverse complement strand
ACCAAGCAGGTGAGCACGGCGAACGGGGATCTGCTGGTGCTCGCGCTGGATCTGCGCAACGTCGTGGAGCGGTTCCAGATTGGCCCCACGCCGCCGCCGCCGAGGAGTGAAGGGTGACTCCCCGGGATCGTCTGCTCAAGCAGTTCCGTGACCTGGTAGGGGTGCGGCTGGACCGCATCAACCGGGCCATCGTGGAGCTGGAGGCCGGAGGCAACGTCGAGACGGGGCGCAAGGCCCTGCGCGAGCTGCACGGCCTCAAGGGCGAGGCCCGCATGATGGGCTTCGACAGCATCAACGTGCTCGTGCACGAGATGGAGGAGCTCGTCCGCTCGATCGAGAGCGCGCAGTACGCCCTGTCTCACGACTCGGCCGACGCGCTGCTCAAGTCCGCCGACGCGGTGACGATCCTCTCCGGCGTGGTGGCCTCCGACGACGCTCCCGAGGTGGAGAAGCTGGTGGCGTGGCTGCGCGAGCGGACCCGGCTGGAACAGGCCCAGCTCGGCGTCACCGTGCCCGAGCCGGTGGTGCTGCCTCCCGTGGTGCCCAAGTCGGCCCAGGCGCAGACGTCGCCCGCGTCGTTTCCGGGGGGCCGCCAGCCCACGCCTCCCGGTGGTAGTGCCATCGCGTCGGCGGCCCGCGTCGCCACGCCCGTGCCCCTGCCTCCGGGCGCCAACCCGTCGGCAGCCGCTCCCTCGGGAGCCACGCCCGCGCGGGGCACGCCGATTCAGGCCCGGCCGGTGCAGCGCGCCACGCTCACCCAGCCGCCCCTTCCGCCCTCAGCGTCTCCGGCCGCGAACCCGCAGCCCTCGGCGCCGCCCCCGCCGCCCCGGGCGAACGTGGTGGCCTCCAAGCCGGCGGCCAACGTGCTGGTCACCGCCCAGGCCCAGCCCGCGCGGCCCGAGCGCGCGGACAACTCGGTCCGCATCGAGGCGGCGAGCCTGGATCTGCTCACCAGCGCGGCCACCAACCTCACGCAGGTGGCGCGCCGCCGGGAGCTGGCCAATGGCCGGCGCCTGGCCCTGGCCCGTGAGCTGGCCCAGATGGCCCGCGAGGCCGAGGACCTGGGCCCGGCCGCCGCCGCGCTCGCGGCGCGACTGAGCAAGACCAAGGAGCTGGCGGCGGACCTGCACCGCGAGGCCAAGCTGCTGGCCAACGAGGAGCTGAGGGACCTGGGCCAGGTGGTCGAAGAGGTGCAGCGCATCCGCATGCTGCCGCTGGCCGTGCTCTTCGAGCCCTACCCGCGCGTGGTGCGCGACATGGCGCGCGAGCTGGGCAAGGAAGTGGAGCTGGTGACGGACGGCGAGGACACCCGCGCTGACCGGGCGGTGGTGGAGGCCCTGCGCGAGCCGCTCTTGCACCTCATCCGCAACGCGCTGGACCACGGGCTGGAGACGCGGGTGGACCGGGTGTCCAACGGCAAGCGCCCCAAGGGCAGCCTGACGCTGCGCGCCGCGCGCGAGGGCAACCGCATCGTCCTTCGCGTGGAGGACGATGGCGTGGGGCTGGACACCGGCATGCTGCGCAAGGTGGCGGTGCGCAAGGGCTTCATGGACGAGACCGGCGCCAGCGCGCTCACCGAGGCGCAGGCGAGGGACCTCATCTTCATCTCCGGCTTCACCTCGCGCGAGGTGACCACGGACCTGTCCGGACGCGGCGTGGGCCTGGACGCGGTGCGCAGCGCGGTGCAGGGGCTGGGCGGCGACGTCAGCGTCGAGTCCGCGCCGGGCTGGGGCACCATCTTCGAGATCCGCGTCCCCGTTTCGCTCACGGTGGCGCCGCTGCTCTTCGTGAAGGCGGGGCAGGAGACGCTGGCCCTCAGCGCCGCCCACGTTTCCCAGGCGCTCAAGCTGGAGCTGAGCGCGATGACGGAGATGGCAGGGCGGGCCGCGCTGGATGTGGACGGGAAGGTGCTGCCCTTCGCCCACCTGTCCACCCTGCTGGGGCTGGCCCCGGAGCGGCCCCCGGCCGACGGCGAATTGGTGCTCGTGGTGAAGAGCCAGGGCGTCACCGCCGCGATGGCCGTGGAGCGGGTGCTCGAGGAACGCGTCCAGGCCATCCTCCCCCTCAAGGGGCTGTTGGCGCGGTTTGCCCACCTCACCGGCGCCACCACCCTGGCAGACGGCCGCCTGGCCATGGTGCTCTCGGCTGCCTACCTCACCGCCAGTGCCCACGGCTCCGTCTCGTTCAGGCTGCCGCGCGCCACCCCCCGGGCCCCCGAGGTCAACCGCCGCCGCATCATGGTGGTGGACGACTCGCCGCTCACCCGCGAGCTCATCTCCGCCCTGCTCGAGGCGGTGGGGTACGACATCATCACCGCTGGCGACGGCGCCGAGGCCCTGCACCTGCTCACCCAGAGCACGGTGGACCTGGTCGTCACCGACCTGGAAATGCCCGGCCTGGACGGCCTGGAACTCACCCGCGAAATCAAGGGCCAGGACAACCTTAAGCGACTCCCGGTCATTATTCTTACCACTCGGGGTGGAGAAGAGGACCGGAAGCGGGGTCTGGCGGCAGGGGCGGACGGTTACATCACCAAGGGAGACCTGGTCCGGCAGGACCTGGTGGACGTGGTGAAGCGACTGCTGGCCTGAAAGCCACCTGAGGATACTGGTGGGCATTGGGTATACTCCCCGTGGCGCGCACGGGGTATGCACTGGTCATGAGCAAGAAAGTGTCGGTGCTGGTGGTCGATGACTCGCTCATCTGCCGACAGCTCATCTCTCAAGCATTGAGCCAGGACCCCGATCTGCACATCGTGGGCACCTGTGCCGACGGCAAGGAGGCCCTCGCGCGAGTCCGGGAGCTGCGCCCCAACGTCATCACCATGGACGTGGACATGCCGGTGATGGACGGCCTCACCGCCGTGGAACACATCATGGCGGAGGTGCCCACCCCCATTCTGGTGCTGACGGCGGATCCGCGCTCGCAGGCGCCGGAGCTCACCTGCCGGGCGCTGGAGCTGGGAGCGCTGGGGCTGCGCGTCAAGCCGTCCATCGATGATGGGCTGGAGGCGTGGAACCTGGCCAAGGAGCTGAAGCTGCTGGCTTCGGTGCGCGTCATCCGCCACCTGCGCGGCCCCAAGCGTCCTCCGCCTCCCAAGCAGGAGAGCGCCCCCACCTCGGCGCTGCAGCCGGCGGGCGTGGGCGTGGTGGCGGTGGCCGCCTCGACGGGCGGTCCGCAGATTCTGCACCGGATGCTGGCGGACCTGCCGGCGGACTTCCCGGCGCCCATCGCCATCGTGCAGCACATCAACGCCGCCTTCGCCGAGTCACTGGCAGGCTGGCTGGCCAACTCGTCGCGGCTGAAGGTCCGGCTGGCGCAGGACGGCGAGCTGCTGATGCCGGGGCACGTGCTCATCGCCCCTCCGGGCACGCACATGGTGATTCCGTTCCGGGGGCGCGTGTCGCTCAAGCAGGGCGTGGAGCGCGACGGGCACATGCCGTCGGCCACGGTGCTGCTGGAGAGCGCGGCCAAGGCGTACGGGCGGCGGGCGCTGGGCGTCATCCTCACCGGCATGGGCGAGGATGGGGCGGCAGGCATGCTCGCCATCAAGCAGGCGGGCGGTGTCACCGTGGCCCAGAACGAGGAGAGCTGCGTGGTGTTCGGCATGCCCGGCGCGGCCGTGGAGCGCAACGCCGTGGATCACCTCGTGCCTGGGGATGAGGTGGCCAACGCACTGCTGAGACTGACGCGCGGTGAGCCGATGCCCCCGTCGCGGTGAATGACGTGACCGACTCCCGGCCAGCTTCGCTCATTCACGCGTTCATTTCGGCGCGGACGGGCATGGCCCTGAGCGGCAGCCAGCGCCGGCGGCTGGATGAGCGGCTGGCGGTGCTGCGCGGCAACCTGTCCGAGCAGCAGTACCTGCTGCACCTGCAGTCCCCGGCGGGGGCGGCGGAGCTGGCAGAGCTGGTGTCCGTGGTGGTGGTCCACAAGACGGATCTGTTCCGGGACGAGGTGCAGCTGGCCTCCTACCGGGACCATGTGCTCAAGCCGTTGGTGGAACGGGCGGCGGGGCGGCCACTGCGGCTGTGGAGCGCGGGCTGCGCCACGGGCGAAGAGGTGGCCACGCTGCTCATCATGCTGGATGAGGCGGGAGCGGATCCGGGCAGCACGGTGCTGGGCACGGACATCTCCGAGCCGGCGCTCTCCCGCGCGCGGATGCTGAGCTTCCACGCGGAGCAGATCCGCCGGCTGCCGCCCCACATTCGCGATCGCTATTTCACCCCGGACGGAGCGCGCGCCCTGCTGGTGCCGGAGCTGCGCGAACGGGCCAGCTTCCAGCTCCACAATCTGATGGAGACACCGTACCCGGCGGCAGGCGGCGACGGCTTCGACGTCATCTTCTGCCGCAACGTCCTCATCTACTTCACCTCGGAGGCGTTCGACCGGGTGGTGAGCACACTGGCCGAGCGGCTGGCGATGGAGGGCACCCTGGTGCTGTCCGCCGCCGAGCCGCTGCTCCACGCCCCGCCCAGTCTGCGCATCATCCGGGGCGAGCACGCGTTCTTCTATGTCCGCACGCCGGACCTGATGGCGGCGCAGCCCCGGCGCAAGCACGGAGAGCCCTTCTCGCTGCCCTCCAGTGGCCGGCAGGCGGGCATGTTGTCCGCCATGGGCCTGGGGA
>DASVVJ010000980.1:0-12116 GCA_036389955.1 Myxococcaceae bacterium | reverse complement strand
CGGAGTCAATGGCGCCCGAGCCGAAGCCCATAACGGGGGCCACCATGAGGATGAGCACGAAGGCTGGCGCCACCGAGTAGCCAAGGACGCCCGCGGCGACGAGCGCGGTGCTCGCGGCCAGGAGCAGACCGATGCCGAGCCGCTGCATCAGTCTTCCGGCCAGCATGCCAGAGGCGAAGTAGGCGGCGGCCGAGACAGCCAGGAGGACGCCGAGCAGCGGCTGGGCCAGGCCGAAGGTGTCGCGAAGGGAAGGCCACGCCACGCCGATCACGGCATCCGGAAGCCCCAGGCTGATGAACGCCAGGTAGGCAAGGGCCAGCAGGGTTCCGGAGGAGCGGGTAGCGGACCGGGTCATTGCGCCAGTCTCATATCACCGGCTTTCACGCGCGGGCGCGCTCGCAACAGGCCCGGCGCACTGACGATGAGAATTCCCGCCAGCACCAGCACGGCGCCCACGGCGAAGAAAATGTCCGCCTGCTCGCGCAGCACCAGCACTCCCGCGGTAACACCGAACAGGGGCGTCATGAAGGAGAACACCGACAGGCTCGAGGCCAGGTAGCGCCGCAGCAGCCAGAACCAGGCCAGATAGCTGGCGAAGGACACCACGATGCCCTGGAAGAGCAGGCTCGCCCACGCCACGCCCGTCATCGACACCTGGCCCATCTGCCCTGAGAAGATCGTCACCGGCAGCAACAGCACGAAGGCGGCCACGAGCTGGTAGAGCAGCGTCTGGGTGGCCGGCGCATCGGACAGCACCGAGGTGCGCACCACCACCGTGGTGGCGCCCCACGCGAGGCCCGCGAGCAGGCCCAGGGCATCCCCCCACAGCATGCCCGGGCTCACCCCTCCCCGGAGCCAGCCACCGCCAAAGGCCAGCACGATGCCGGCAAACGCCACGGTGATGCCCACCCACTGCAAGCGCCGGAGCCGCTCGGCGGGCACGAGCCAGTGCAGCCCCAGCGCGGTGAACACCGGCGAGGTGTAGAGGAACACGGCCATGTGAGAGGCGTGGGTGTGGCGCAGGCCCTCTCCGACGAAGAGGAACTCCGCGGCGAACAGCGCCCCCGCCAGCAGGCCGGGCCGCCAGGTTCCATTGCGAAACGACAGCCGCTCGCCGCGCCACCCGCTGAACAGCCCCACGAGCAGCGCGCTGATGCCCGAGCGCAGCGCCACCTGCACCAGGGACGGGATGTCCGGCGCGGCCAGCTTGATGGCCACCTGCTGCGTGCCCCAGATGCCGCACAGCAGGAGCATGAACGCCAGGGCAGGCCCGTCGACGGGTTTCCGGGAAGAATCCATACCCCTCATATGCGCATGGCGCGCCTGGTTGATATAGCGAGAGTCCGACAATCCGTGCCGAGAAGCCGCCATGGCGAAGCAGCTCCAGGTTCCCTTCACCACGAAGCTCCCCTACCCCGTCTATTTCCGCACCGCCAGACTGACGGAGGAGGCCTCGTACCCCCGGCACCATCACCCCTGGGGCGAGTTCGTCTACGCCTTCAGCGGGGTGATGGAACTCAAGCTCGCCCACAGCCACTACCTGGCACCGCCGCAGTACGGCATCTGGCTGCCGCCGGGCGTGGAGCATGTCGGCATGAATCGCCGCGAGGCGAGCCACTGCTCGCTCTACCTCGCTCCGGAGCGGTGCCGCGCGCTGCCGAAGACGACGTGCGCGCTGGCGGTGAACCCTCTGGTCAAGGCGCTGCTCGAGCACCTGCGCGAGCACCGGGTGGACTATCCCCGCACGAGCGCGGATCGCCGTCTGCTCCAGGTGCTGATTGATCAGCTGGTGCTGGCGCCGCCCCAGGGCAGCTACCTGCCCATGTCCGACGATGCGCTGCTGCGGCCGGTACTGATGGCGCTGGAGAAGAATCCGGCGGATGGGCGCTCCCTGGCGCAGTGGGCGCGGCAGGTGCACACCACGGAGCGCACCCTCGAGCGCCGCTGCCAACAGCACCTGGGCCTGTCCTTCACGGACTGGCGTCAGCGGCTGCGCGTCGTCAAGGCGCTGGAGATGCTGGAGGCGGGCCGCTCGGTGGAGGCCATCGGGCTGGAGCTGGGCTACAGCAGCGCCTCCGCCTTCATCGCGATGTTCCGGAGAATGACGGGCACCACGCCGGACAAGGTGCGCGGCCACGGCCTGATGGGCTCCTGAGAAGAGCCCGGCGGTCCCGCCTGCCTGGATGCTCTCCAGCGCAACGTGAGCGGACTCACGCCGCGAGCTGACGCCCCGTCACATCCATTTCCGAGGGGCTCTTCAAGAGCACACCAATCGCGAGGGCTTCGCGAAACGCGGCCCTCGGCAACTCACAACTTCCGGAAAGGACGGGACGCAATGAGCCCTCTCGCCATTGCCGTACTCATCGGCATCGCCATGTTCGCTATCGAATCCAAAACCGTCGCGCAGCGCTGGCCCCAGGTGGCCGGGTGGTGGCCACGCGCCCTTGTGCTCAACGTGTTGGGATTTCTTTCTATTTTCCTCTTCGGTGAGGGCCTTCGCACCTGGCTCCAGGCGCACCGGCTCTTCAACGGGGAGCTGCTCGGCACCGTGGGTGGCGCGGTGGTGGGCTATGGGGTGATGTCCTTCGTCAACTACTGGTGGCACCGGCTGCGCCACCGCAACTACTTCTTCTGGCGCTGGTTCCACCAGCTGCACCACAGCGCTCAGCGCATCGAGCTGATCACCACCTTCTACAAGCACCCGGTGGAGTCGCTCGTGGACAGCTTCGGCGCCCTGGTCATCCTCTACATGGTGGTCGGGGTGAGCCCGGCGGCCGCCACGATCGCGCTGATGATCGCGGGACTGCTGGAGCTGTTCTTCCACTGGAACGTGAAGACGCCGCAGTGGGTGGGCTACATCGTCCAGCGCCCCGAGGCGCACCGCGTGCACCACGAGGAGGGGTTGCACGTGTACAACTACTCGGACCTGGCCATCTGGGACATCCTGTTCGGCACCTTCCGCAACCCCAAGGAGTGGGACGGCACCTGCGGCTTCGGCGCCGAGAACGAGCAGCGGATCTCCGAAATGCTGCGCGGCGTGGATGTGAACAAACAGCCCCAGGCTGAATGGTTGCCCGAGCCCGTGCGCGAAGCCGCCTGAGTCTCAGGCGGTGAGCACCAGCTTGAAGAGCGTCATCGGGGCTGGTGCGCGAGCAGCAAGTCCAATGAGCCGCCCGCGTCCCCCACGCTCACATCCCAGGCCTCATCGCACGCTGGCTATGGCTGAGAGGGCGCCACCTGGGCCGCACGGACCTCGGTGGGCGGATGGGCGCCGAGCACCAGGTAGATCTCGAACCACGCCAGATAGGTCCGCCAGGAAGGGTGCCGCTGGTCGATGAGCGAGCGGTGCGCCTGGCCCAGCCGCTTGGGCACGTCGAAGGGTAGCTGCTGGTTGCCCTCCGCGTGCAGCTGCGCCGCGAACCAGAGCACGTTCAGCTGACCAGCATCGACCGGTGCGTGGGTGCGTTCGATCAGGTTATCGGCGTGCGCGATGGCCTGGCCCAGCCAGCGGGCCGCCTCCGCCATGTCCTGGCGATCCACGGCATTCTCGGCCAGCCGCAGCTCCACCAGCGTCACCGCGCCAATGTCCTCATCGCGATCCAGCTCTTCGAACCGCTCCAGGAACAGCTCGCGCCGCTGCTCGAGCGCGCGGGCGGCGGCATCCAGGCGCCCGAGCCGGGTCTCCGCATTGGCCCGCAGTCCCGCGGCGATGATGCGATAAGAGCGCTGCACGTGCTCCGGAGTGGCGCGGGCCCAGGTCAGCGTGGCCTGCACGGCAGGGGTGGACAACTCGCGCTCGATGAGGTCCAGGTCCTCCAGCGCCCGCTGAGGCTTCCCGGCTCCCAGTGCGGCGGCGCAGCGGGCCAGCCGCACCACCACGCGGTTGCGCACGCCCTCCGCGTCACGGGCCCCCGCCTCCAGCGTGGGCAGCTCCCGATCATAGAGCGCCAGCGCACGCTCGAACCGGCCCGCGGCCAGGTTGTAGAGCGCCGCGCGATCCACGGCCAGGGGAACGAAGAGGGACAGCCCCGGCTTGGCATCCACCATGGCCAGCGCCTTGTCCGCCGCCTGCGCGGCCTCCTGCTCGCGGCCAACGTGCAGCAGCACCTTGGCACGGGCCAGGGACACCGCCAGCCCCGAAGCGTTGTCCACGTAGGGCAACTTGTCCCGCTGCTCGAGGTAGCCCAGGGCGATGTGGAAGTTGCCCACCTGGGTATGCAGCAGCCCCAGCGCGCCGAGGATCATCGCCTTGTAGCGGACGTTGTTGCGCACCAGGTCCAGGGCAATCAGGTAGTACCGGTTGGCACGCTCGGCGGCGGCGGGATCACGGCCACGCAGGAAGTCCTCGTGCTGAATGGCTCCCGCCAGGGCGTGCACCGCGCGCTGGCTCTTGAGTTCCTTCCACGAGGCGCGCAGCTCCTGCATCGCCGCCTCCACCGTCTGGGCGTGGGCGCGGTCATCCAGCGTGGGCAGCTGGAGCGCCATGAGATAGGCCTTCACGAAGTGCGCAAGCGGCTTGGCCATCTTCGCGGAGGAGGTGGTGACTTCCTTCTGCACCACCTCGGGGCTGACACCGGCACGCAGGCGCAGGTTGATGGACTCGACCGCGCTCTCCAGGGAGCCCGTCCGCTGAGTCACCAGGTCGAAGTCGGCGCGGGCCTCGTCCAGGCGATCTCTCGCCAACCGGCGGTAGGCGCGGCCCGTCATCGAGCGGCGGAACAGCCGCTCGGCGCGGCGGCGTTCCTGGGTGCCTGCCGGAGCGTCGTCCACGTAGACCGTCGCCAGCGCCTCCAGCACGCCGTCGGCACCGAGGGTGGACGCGCGCTCGACGGCGTCCTGCACCAGCGCCCGCTGGCGAATGGGGTCCGTTTGCTGCTGGTAGAAAGCGACCAGGGCATCGCGGACGGGACGAGGAGGACGCTCTTCGTGCACCGCGTTGACGTGGCGGCCCATCTCCAGGGCGAACGCATAAGCCGAACCAGCGGGCGCCGCCGCGAGCGCCTGGGCCATGGCGGCATCCGCCTCGGCGTAGGAGCGCCCCCGGTACAGGGCGCGGACGGAGGCGCGAGCGAACTCGAGCTGGTCCTCGGCCTGGAAGGCCTTGTTCTCCGAGAGCCGCCGGCCCACTTCGACCAGGGCCTCCCGATCGTCGAGCTTGCGGTACAGCGCATCCGCCCGGTCGTAGTAGGCCTCCAGCACCGCGCGCGTCGTGGTGTCGGTCACCTGGGCCGCCTCCAGCTCCTGGCGCGCCCGCGTGAAGTCGCCGGCGGCCTCCGCCAGCTCACTGCGCACCACATGCTGAAAGACGGCCGAGGGCGGGCTGGGAGCGGCGGCGGGATCCAGCGAGGCCATGCGCTGCCGGATGGCCTCGCCCAGCTCGTCCACCATGCGGCCGCTCTCGTCCTCCTTCATGGCGCGGCGGTGATCGATGAGAAGCCGCAGCGGCTCCGACAGCCCCGCGGTGGCGGAATCGTTCACCGAGCGCATGTGGCGGGCGTAGAACTCCGCCGCGTTGAAGTCCTCGAACGCCAGGTGGAGCATGCTCAGGCGCATCATCAGCAGGCGGCGGGGCTTGGGCCGCTCTTCGCGCAGCAGGCGCTGGCGATACAGCAGGAGCAGATCCGCTTTCCTGCCGACCATGCTCAGCTCTTCATTGAGCCGGGGAACGTCCCAGTCACTGGGCACCTGGCCATCCAGCGGCAGCTGGTACACATCCAGCGATTGGTCGCGCGAGCAGGTCGCGACGAGTGTCTCTGCCGCGGGGGCCGGGTACTGGCAGTTCCAGGACACGCTGGTGAGCTGATCCGGACTGGAGGTGGCGGCCACCTGGGGCGCGTCCTCGCGCTCCGCGGCGAAAGGCACCCGGAACAGCACTCCGCTGTCGCCGGCGTCAATCACCCCGTCCGCATTGGAGTCGGTGAAGAACTGCACCACGTACAGGGAGCGCCCATCGCGCGCGAACATCGGCTGTCCCGTCTGTCCTGGCAGGTCGAGCCCCAGGGGAATGGGAGCCGCGCCCGGGCGATCCAGCCGAAGGGCCTCCAGGTGGGCCGAGGCACGCGCGGCGAATCCGGGGCCCACCTGCTGCACGGAGCGCTCGACCGGGACGTACACCACCCAGCGCCCATCGGGTGAAAGGGTGGGACTGGTCAGGTTGCGCTCCAACACGGGCGTCACGCTCAGCCGACGCTGCACCGCGACCCGCGAGAGCCGCAGATCGCCCTGGATCGTCGCCCGGCTCACCAGCGCGATATGCGAGGCATCGATCCATTCCGCCTGCAGCGCGCTGGTCTCTTCCTCGAGGCAGCGGCGGTCTTCCACGTCGGGCAGCGCCCGCACACAGAGCTGACCGCTGGCCTGATCCCGGAACGAGATGTAGAGCAGGTGCTTCCCGTCGGGGCTGATTCGCGGCCACGTCACATCGGCGCCTTCGTCGAAGAGGCGGCGCTCGCGGCCCTCATCCACATCCTGAGAGTAGATCTCGGTCGCGATGTTGCGGTTGGACACGAAGATCAGCGTCTTCCCATCGGGCGTCAGCTGCCCCAGGAAGTGGTCGCCCGTGCCCACGGTGAGCCGTGTGGGCGTGCGCAGGCCTCCTTCTTCATCATCCTGCGCCCAGGCGCCGCTGGCGAGGAGCACGGCCAGGACCACCAGGCATGGGCCACGGAGCGTCAGCACTTCTTCTCTCCCCAGGTGCCGTCAGCGGCCTCCACCCAGCCGCCGCAGACCACTCCCTGCGCGTGCACCTGCTGCCAGCTCTGGCGCAGCGATTCTTCGGACACGCCGGGGCGGACCGAGGCCATCCACTGCCAGAGCTGCATCCGGGACCGGTTCACCCGGTCCATCAGGGCCACGTCATCGGCCGTCAGGCGTCCGGCCTGGCACTGGCGCCGGGTGTCCACCAACAGCCCGGCCTTCCCTTCTCCCAGGCAGTGGCGCCGCACCAGCTCGTCCACGCGATCCGCCTGCGTCTTGCCGATGTTCTCGACCAGCGGCGTGGGCTGCATGCCCAGCTCCTCGAGCTGGTTGGGGGTGAACGGCACCGGCGTCGGGCTCATGCCCGCCCGGGCCAGCCGCAGCTCCACGTCCTTGAACGAGCCCGCGGCCTGCTCCTCGAGCGCTGTGGCGCGATCGACCATGACGATCTCCGGGGCGCTGATGCACCCGGCGGAGACAAGGGCGGCAAGCAGCAGCAACCCGTGGTGTTTCATGGTGTAGCCTCCGGAAGAGCCATGGAGCTGATGACACGGTCAACGATGGGGCCCATGGGAATGCCCCGGATCTCATCGAGGCTGATCAAGCTGGCCGGCCCGCCCATGGAGATGTTGATGCGACCGAAGCCGTGGTTGAAGCGGACCCGCACGTTCTTCGGGTAGCCCAGGCCCAGCGCGTAGCGGATGCGGTTGGTGGCGGGATCCGCATGGTGCGGATCCTCGAGATCCAGCAGATCCAGCAGGTGGCGGTTGCCAATGCGCAGGATCTCCGCGCGCCCGGTGATGCTGCGATCCTTGCCCGAGATGAGCACGGCGGCGTTTCCGTCAAAGGGCTCGCCCCGGGAGGACTGCACGCCCGTGGCCCGCACATGGGCCTTCAGGGTGGAGTGCTTGCCTTGCCAGTCCAACAGGCACTGTCCGGTGATTCGTCCACCGCGCACGCCCATCTCCAGCTGGCTCATGGCGATGACGCTCTGGCTGATGGACAGGTTTCCGGCCAGGGGCGCGATGGAGACGTGCGGCGTGGTGATGCTGCCCGCCGACACGAAGCCGCTGCGCGAGAGCAAGGGGTGCTGATCGGCGAAGCGAAGCATCGGGTACGGGTTCAGGTCCACGTCGCTCAGCAGCCGCACTCCATTCGGGGTGAACTCCACGTTCTCGCTCACCGGCACGTTGCCATCGAGCGCCTGGACGTCGATCCCCGAGCCGGGCATCCGCACGTTCACGTTCTGAAAGAGAAGGCTCGAGACGGTCCGGAAGACCACCAGGTCGGGCGAAGCCACCTGGAAATCGACTTTGACCTTGCCGTTGCTCTCGAGGAGGCCGGGCTGCTCCAGCTTGGACAGGTCCTGGTCCAGCTCTCCCCGGAGCGCCAGGCGGCGCCGGTTGTCACTGAAATCGAGCTGGCCCCGAACCTTCAGCTGGGTGCTGGTCCGCGCATTGGACAGCAGCAAGTCGGGGATGTGGATGATGCCCTGGGGCGTACGGCGCGCGGAGAACGACCACTCCAGGTCCTGCACCGGATAGGGCAGTGCTGGCCTCTGCTCGAGCGAGCGGACCTTCATGAGGTGCTTCAGCCCGATGTCGCCCGAGGCCCCCTTCTCGGTGAAGGTGGCGGTGGTGTCGCTGAACACGTCGGCGAAGGTCAACCGGCGGTCGCTCATTCCCACGGTGAGCTTTTCCGCCGTCAGGTAGCTGTGGACATTGCGCCAGGGCCCCTCGGTGCGGGACTCGACCTGCCAACGCAGCGAGGGGACATTGATCGACTGGCCATCCTTTCTCCAGCGGATGCCGCGCGCGTCCACCACCGCCTTTCCCTCGAAGGTGGCGGTCCGCGCAGGCTCGGGAGAGAGGACCGCGGTTCCATCGTTGGCGATGTCCGTGATCATCCCGAGCAGCGTGCCCTTCAGCTCGAAGTTCAGCCCCAGCCGCGGGTAATCCAGCTCCGGGGGCAGCTGCGCCCTGGCCAGGAGCGGCGACGGAGTCTCGGTGGGCGGAAAGCCGCCCTTCACGTCACAGAGCAGCGCGCGGGTCTTCCGGTCGAACGCCACGGCGGCATCAAGCGCGAGCTTCAGCCCCGCTTGGCTGGTGAGCCCCACCCGGAGCGACGGCTTCAGGCGATCGACCTCCAGCTTCAACGTCTGGTGCTGAGGCCCCACGTCGGTCCCTCCCACGCGCAGCCCTTCGACCTGAAGGTCCAGCTCCCCCTGATGCCGCCAGATATCTCCCTGCGAACGCATCACTGCGGCCACGGTGTTGGCCGACACGTCGTCCCATCCCGGCCGCTGCAGGCGCAGCTCCGTGCGCTGCTCCAGCCGTGGCGAGGACGAGAAGATCGCCGCCGCTTTGCCCGTGGAGGCCAGGCTCACGGCCAGCTGTTTCCAGGGAAGGCGTTCGGCCACCGCATCGGGGATGAAGGGACGAGCAGCCACCAGGTCCGGCAGCTGGACACCCAGCGTGTACGCCACATCGTCGGTCCCCTTGGTGGCATCCAGCGACGCCTGCATCGCGCCCACGTCGAGCTTCAGGCGGGCGCGAGCCCGGCTCCTCCGTGGATCCTCCAACTGGGGGAACGCTTCCGACACGTCGAGCTTCACGTGCACGGGGCTGTTCAGCACCTCGCGTCCATCCGCCATGACCACCCGGAGCGACCCCACGGGCATGTCTGCCTTCAGCGCGAAGGGCGGCTCCCCCGCCAGAGGAGCTTGGAGCTGAAATCCCAGACGCTCCGCGGTCACGCGGGTCCCGGAAGCACGCGCGTCCAAGGCATCCACCATGGCGGTCAGCGCGGCAGCTCCCGCGACCTTGAGGGGTGATGCGAGGTCTGGCCGCAGCTGCTGTCCCTTCAGCTCACCGGAGGCCTTCGGAATACGAAGCGAAGCAGGCCCCCCCACCTCGAGCCCCTGGAGCCCGAAGGCGAGCCGGGCGTCCAGCCCCTGCTGGGGATCCGGTGTCGCCGCCAGGGAGAGGCGTCCACCGCCGAGTGCCACCCGAAGCCCGTCTTGCGTGAGCTGGAGCGCCGTGACCTCGACGTCCAACCCAAGCTTGCCCTGGGCCCCAAGCTGCGGCATGGCGCTGAGGGTGACCTCCTGGGCATCCAGCTGCACCTTGCCGCGCTCGAGGGAGAACGGCCGCAGATCGGCGGGGAGCCACTGCAGCAGCCGCCCGAGGTCCACATCCACCAGGGCCCGCGTCACGACAGGAGGAACGTCCGCCGAGTCCGAAAGCCCCATCCGGGCCTGCACCTCGGCACTGTCGGTGAGCTGGGTGCGCTCCAGCTCGATAACGGTGTGGTGTTTCCCGGCATCGAACTTCGCCAGGGCCGTGCCGTGCAGCAGGGTGCGGACCGTGAACCGCGGATCGAAAGTCTGCCGCGCGACATCGAGGTCCACCCGCGCGCGCGCGGCCGACGCCCCGACCTCCGCCGAGAGCGCCAGCTCCAGCTGCGCCAAGGCTGGCGAAACGGCGGAGCCTTCACGGCTCACCTCCAGCGCAAGCGGAGCCCCCGCCTGGCCCATGTCCGCGAAGAGCTTCCAGCCACCGTCCTGGTGCTTCGCTTCGACCGAGGCTGCGAGCCCACGCAGGGACCACCGATCGATCACCTCCCCGTTCCGGACGCGGGCGTAGCTCAACGACACGCCCGACACTTCCATCTTCCCGACGGGAGGCGCAGAGGCCAGGAGGGCAGCCGCCTGCTGAGAGAGTCCGAGTGGCGGCTCAACGGGCGGCGGCTCAGGGGCTCCAGTCCCCTTCAATCCAGAGAGCGACGTAGGCCCCGCCTCGTCAGCCACCAGGGCAAAGGCCATGTCCCGCGCCACCACCCGCTCCACCCGGACCGGCCCGCGCAGCAGCGCGCCGGGAGACCACTGCGCCTCCAGAGCGCCAACGCGCAGCAGCTCGGGGGCGATGCCCTCAAACGGCGAGGGGGTGCGCACCACCAGCCCTTCCAGCCGCAGGCCCGAGAGCACGAAGACCTGAGCGTCCTGGTAGTCCAGCTGCAGGCCGGTATCCGCTTCCACCCGGGAGACAATGCGCTGCTTCAGCCAGGGGTGGCCCAGGTTGCGCAGGGCGACCACCGCAGTGACCAGCACCAGCGCGAGAGCCGCACCGAGAGCCAGGAGCACGCATGTGATGATTCGAGCCGACCGCCGGTGAGGCCGTCCAGCTCCAGGGGATTCCATGATGTTCGGCCGGGAGCGAGAGAGCACCATTCCACAGGTGCGTTCCCTCCGTCCATGCTACCGCAGGCCCGCGCTGAAGCGCTCCCAGGCCGTCCCCACGGGGGCATGGGGGCAGCGTAAGCGGCTGGAACTCCTACGAATTCCAGCTTCGGCCCCTCCCCCACTCGAAGCGCCTGAGCACGCAGGCGCCAGGCTCAGGGTTGCGCCATCACGTGAGCCGCCGCTTCGGCCTGCTTGCGTGCCGGCCCGCTGCTCACGGACCCAACCCGCGTGAAGGGGGCCTCCCGGTCCTGCATGAAGCGCTGGAGGGCATCCTCGAGCAGAGGCATGAGTGCGCCCCGCTCGCTGCCCAGCACGCTGTAGCGCGGACGCCGCGCCGGCCGCCGCAGACCGTAAGTGGGGCGTGACTGGACGCGCCCGGCCGTCACCCCGGCCAGCTCGGCCGCCAGGCGCGCGAGGGCGGCCCAGGTGATGGCGCCCCGGTTGGCCAGGTGCCACACGCCTGACTCCCCGTCGATGAGCAGGTCCAGCACCGCATGCACCAGGTCCACCACGTAGGTGGGGGAGACGATCTCATCATCCACCGCCGTCACCGTCCTCCCCTCGGCCAGCGCGGCCAGCGTCTGGGTAATGAAGTTGCTGTCATCCCAGGGACCGAAGAAAGCGCTGGTGCGGACAATGAGCGCCCCGGGCAGGATGCGCGACACCCTCGCCTCCATCTCCGCCTTGCTGCGCCCGTAGACGTTCAGCGGCGAGGGCGGGTCGGACTCCAGGTAGGGGCGGTCGAGACGCCCGTCGAACACCAGGTCGGTGGAGAAGGTCATGAAGCGCAACTGGTGGCGGATGCAGGCCAGCGCCAGGATCGTCGGTCCCAGCGTGTTCTCGCGCATGCAGCGCTCGGCATCGCCCTCGGCCTCGTCCACGCGCACGTAGCCGCCCGCATTGATGATCGCCCACGGCTTATAGCGCTGGATGGCCGCTTCGACCGAGGCCGGATCGGTGATGTCCATCTCATGGCGCGTCAGCACGTGGAACGCCAGGTTGCGGTTCTTGCAGATGCGGGCATAGGCCGAGCCCAGGGTGCCGGTGGCGCCGGTGATCAGGATCGGCTGCACCACGTTCGACTTGAACTGCCCGCGGATCGCCAGGTCCGCGACGGCGGACGGCGTGGCTACCGGCTTGCACAGGAAGCGGTCCGGGCGGCGCCACCAGCCTTCGCCCT
>DASVVJ010000979.1:0-3579 GCA_036389955.1 Myxococcaceae bacterium | reverse complement strand
AGCCCGTGTGACAGGAAGATGGCGCGCGTCGCACTTCCTTGACGCAATTGCTCAAGAAGCGTCACGTGTCCCGGTGAAGGAGTCATGGCACTACAGCCCCGTTCTCACGCCCCCTCTTTCTGGGCGTGCCGAGGGCTTATGTCTTCCTTCCCGCACCTATCGATCCTGGCCACAGTCGTCCTCGGTGGTACCGCCCTGGCACAGGGCTCCACCGGAGTGAGAGGCAAGCTCACCGACGCCAAGACCGGTGAGCCGCTGCTGGTGTGCCCCGTGGAGGTGATCTCCGGCGGTACCGGCCGCGTGGAGACCGATCTGGAGGGGGTCTACGAACTCTCCCTGCCGCCCGGGCGCTATGACCTGCGCTTCTGGTGCGACCAGTACGAGGGCCTGGACGTGAAGGGCCTCCAGGTGACGACGGGCCTGGTGCAGCGAGACCTGGCGCTCAAGCCCGTGGAGGGCGCCTTCACTGAGGACGTCGTCGTCATCGGCACGGTGGACACCCGGAGCGAGAGCGGCCTGCTGCTGCAGCGCAAGCTGGCCACCACCGTGCAGGACTCCATCGCCAGCGAGCAGATCACCCGCGCTCCGGACTCGAACGCGGGAGACGCCGTCAAGCGCGTCACCTCGGCCACCGTCGTGGGCCGCAGCGTGTACCTGCGAGGCCTGGGCGGCCGCTACGCCGCCACCACCGTCAACGGCGTGTCCCTGCCCAGCACGGACCCGGATGGGCACCAGGCCCCGCTCGATCTGTTCCCCAACTCGCTGCTGTCCTCGCTCACCGTGCAGAAGACTTTCTCCGCGGAGATGGGCGGCGCCTTCGCGGGCGGCGTGCTCGGCATCGAGACCAACTCCTACCCGGCGACCCTGAAGACGCAGGTGAAGCTGTCGCTCGGCGCCAACACCCAGTCCACCTTCCGCTCGCGCCTCACCTATGACGGCGGCGGGCTGGACTTCCTCGGCACGGATGATGGCACCCGGAGCCTGCCCGAAGGCATCCCCAGCGACCGGCCCCTGTCCACGCGCGACCCCGAGGCCGAGGCGATGAGCGAGAGCTTCGCCAACACCTGGACGAGCCGCACCACCCGTGGCCTGCCCAACGGCAGCCTGAGCGTCTCGGTGGGCAACACCCACCGGTGGGATGACGGGCGGGCCTTCGGCTACCTGGCCAGTGCGCTCTACTCCCGGAGCGACGCCGTCACCAACGCCGACGCCCAGACGTTCCGCATCAATGACCAGGACCTCATTCCCAAGGACCTCTACAACTCCGAGTTCGGCGCCACCCAGACGAACATGGGAGCCCTGCTCAACGCGGGCTACCAGCTGGACGCGCACAACGACGTGAGCCTGCTGGCGCTCGTCAGCCAGTCCACGGAGGATTCGGCTCAGCTGCTGCGTGGTTACTCCGACACGGACAACGCGGACTTCGACGCCACCCGCCTGAAGTTCGCCCAGCGCCTGCTCAGCTTCAACCAGCTCCGGGGCACCCACGCCTTCGGCTCGGACCACACCTTCACGCTGCGCTGGCAGGCCAACGTGTCGGTGACCCAGGCGAACGAGCCCGACACCCGGGACCTGCTGTACCTGGAGGACGACGGAGTGCGGCGCTTCCGCCAGGCCGCCAACAGCGGCGAGCGCTTCTTCTCCAGCCTGGGAGACACCAGCGGCGGCGGCAGCGTGTCGCTGCGCTTCCCGGTGGGCGCGGTGGAGCTGCACGCGGGAGTGTCCGCCCAACTCTCCCAGCGCCGCTTCGATGCGCGCCGCTTCGCCTTCCTCTTCGTCGGAGAGGACCCGGAGCTGCTGGGCCTGCGGGCCGAGGAGATGTTCTCCCAGGAGCACATCGGCCCCTCGTTCCTCGCCGAGGAGCGCACCTTCCTGACCGACCGCTACGACGGCTCCCAGTCCCTCTACGCGGGCTTCGTCAGCGCGGAGTTCACCCCGGCCGAGCGGCTGCGCGCCATCGCCGGCGTGCGCCTGGAGGCGTTCTCCCAGCAGCTCGAGTCCGGCAGCCCCTTCGCCACGGGGCAGGCGCCCGCGTCCACGGACCGCACCACCGTGGACCCGATGCCCTCGCTGAACCTGGTGTACGCGGTGACGGACAAGGCGAACGTGCGCACGGGCTACAGCTTCACGGTGGCGCGGCCGCAGTTCCGCGAGGTGGCCCCGTTCCTCTATTACGACGCCATCCGCCGGCGCAGCGTGAGCGGCAACCCGGACCTGGTGTCCTCGCGCATCCACAACGTGGACCTGCGGTGGGAGTGGTTCCCCACCGAGGCCGAGGTCTTCTCGGTGGGTGGCTACTTCAAGCGCTTCATCGACCCGATCGAGCAGGTGGTGGTCAGCTCCATCCAGGGAGACGTGGGCTACCGCAACGCGGCAGGGGCCAGCGCCCTGGGCCTGGAACTGGAAGGCCGCGTCTCGCTGGGCCGGCTGACCCCGGCGCTGAGCCCGGTACGGGTGGGCGCCAACCTGAGCCTCATCGCCTCGCGGGTGAGCCTGGGCGATGGCCAGCAGATCAGCACCAGCGAGAGCCGGCCGCTGCAGGGCCAGTCGCCCTACGTGGCCAACGTGAACGCCTCGTACACCCGTGACAGCTCGGGCACTGAGGTGACGCTGCTCTACAACGTCTTCGGGCCTCGCATCTCCGAGGTGGGCTTCAACCGGCTGCCGGACACCTACGAGCAGCCCCTGCACCGGGTGGACGTGACGCTGGTGCAGCGGCTGTCCGACAACCTGCGGCTGAAGCTCACCGGCAGCAACCTGCTGAACCAGTCCTCGGTGTTCCGGCAGCTCGGCACCGACGTGCTCCGCTACCGGCCCGGCCTCACCGCCACGGCGCAGGTCGAGTGGACCCCGTTCTGATCTTCCCCTCTGCAGCACCCTCTTGATGGAGCAACCATGAAAGCAACGCGGACCTGGGCCCTGCTGGGCACTCTGGCGGTACTGCCCGCCTGTGGCGATGACAAGGAAGTCACTCCTCCGGTGGAGCAGGAGGCGTGCCCGGAGGATCAGCAGACCTGCGAGGTGTCGCAGGACATTACCGGGGACACCACCTGGACGAAGAACCACACCTACGTGCTCAAGGCGAACGTGTTCGTGAAGAACGCGACCTTGAAGATCGAGCCGGGCACGGTCATCAAGGGCGGCATCAACACCTCGCTGGCCATCACCAGCAGCGCGCGGCTGGACGCGCAGGGCACGGTGGCCGAGCCCATCGTGTTCACCAGCGTGGTGGACGTGGGCTCGCGGCAGGCGGGCAACTGGGGCGGGCTGGTGCTGCTGGGCAAGGCGCCGCTCAACGTGCAGGGCGGGGTGGACAACATCGAGGGCTACCCGGAGAGCGCGGACACCCAGTATGGCGGCACCGACGCGGCGCATGACTGCGGCACGTTGAAGTACGTGCGCATCGAGTTCGCCGGCTACCGGCTGGGCGGCAACAACGAGCTGAACGGGCTGACGCTGGGCGGCTGTGGCACCCGGACGGTGGTGGACTACGTGCAGGTTCACCGCGGGCTGGATGACGGCGTGGAGATGTTCGGCGGCACGGCCAGCCTCAAGCACGTGGTGGTCACCCTGGCGGAC
>DASVVJ010000978.1:0-5444 GCA_036389955.1 Myxococcaceae bacterium | reverse complement strand
CGCCTTGATCGTGCCGGGCACGATCGTGCTGCAGGCGCCTATGGGTCTTAGGAACTATGCGCCAGTGCTCTTCCATGGGGAAGAAGTTCATCAGATTCACAAGAGGACCAGTGGCGGACCCAGAGAGCCGAATTGGTTCGTGCCCCATCGGACCGCTCAAAACGTAGCAGCACACCCTGACATCTTTGAAGTGCACACGCCGGACCAACAGACCTTGCGCATTGGCGTGGAGATTTGCAACGACTGTGGTTCCATGAAAACGTTTTTAGGTGACCGGCAAGGAGCTTATCCGGACATTTATATGCTTACTGCTGCCGGTATGTCGCTAACCGACGTTCTGATATGGGATAGCGACAGTCGGCGCTATGCCATTCACCACGAAGCGGTGAAGGGGAAAAGGGAGTGGATGAGGAAGAACTTCACCACTACCTCGGAGCAAAATGAACAATTGGATTGGTTGGCGATACATCGTAATAGTCCGGGATTGATTATTCAAAGTGATGGCCATATGTCTCGTGTAATGATGAAGAACGGTTTTAACGACTACACTTTCTTGATGCCCTTGGAGACGACAATCACCCAGACTTCTCCTCAAAACATGTCTCGACAAATGGGGGCTGTCCATCTCTTCCCGCCGATTAAGTTTAATAATTGAAATCGGGTCGCGAGAGTGATGGCGTAAGCACGCTGCCGCAGAAGAGGCGACTGACGGCCTGGATCACACCACCCTGGTTACACGTGCAGTTGAGATTGATCTTCTTTCCAAACGCACTGGAAAGCGGCCGGAGTGTTCTGAAATGCATACCTCTACATTGTTGCGATGGACCACCGTAGCGGCCCTACTGGCCTGCTCCACGGTCCAAGCCCAGGTTTCCGTGCCAGGCTTCGAGCTGGAGCGGTTGGATGTCACTCTAGGCCGAAGTTCAATGGTGTCTGGCAATGGCGAGCTGCTGGTGCCCGGTGGCATGAGCGTGGCGCTTGCGGGCCAATACCAGCACC
The DNA here is from genome assembly GCA_036389955.1 of Myxococcaceae bacterium. Lineage (GTDB taxonomy): Bacteria > Myxococcota > Myxococcia > Myxococcales > Myxococcaceae > DATHBR01. The sequence continues at coordinate 4,445 of DASVVJ010000978.1, read as the reverse complement.
TGCCGCTGGTGCTGCGAAATGGTGAGCGCCGCGTAGAACTGGTGCGTAGCCGGGCCTCGGCGCTGCTGGCGGGCAGCTATGGCGTGCTGCCCTGGCTCGAGCTGGGCCTGCAGTTGCCGGTGGTGCTCTGGCAGAAGGGCGAGGATCCTGGCTCCGTGGATCTGGCGCCGCTGGCTTCCCAGGGCCTGGGCACGCCCGTGCTTCAGGCCCGCTTCGGGCTGATGGCCCAGCGTGATGAGCAGCCGGTGGATCTGGCGCTGGATATCACTGCCGGGCTGCCCGTGGGCAGCAGCGAGGCGCTCGCGCGGGACGCTGGGCTGCGTGCCCAGGCTCGGATGACGGTGGGCACCCGGATGGGTTGGCTCCACACGTCGATCGAGGCAGGCTTGCTACTGCGCTCGCGCAATCCGCTGGCCGCCAACGCTTCCTCGGGCCAGGCCCTGGAGATGCGCCTCGGTGGCATGCTCGCCACCACGGGCAAGGGGCTGAGAGGAGAACTCGCCGTGCGGGGCGCTTTCGCCGCGGACACCGGCCAACCTTCTGTTGAGGTGCTGGCAGGCGGGCGCATGCCACTGAACCCTCAGCTTGAGCTGTTCGCCCTGGCGGGGCCAGGCCTGGGAGCCACTCCGGGGACGCCCATCGCTCGGGTGCTGGTGGGCGCCAGCTTCCGCATGGAGCCGCCTCCGCGCATGGAGTTCCTCACCGAGCCCGTTCCCAATTTCAGCCTGGAGGATGTGCAGCCTCCGAAGCCGGAGCCCAAGCCCGATGCCGTGGAGCCCGTTCCCACCCGGGAGCTGATGCCTACCGAGACTGCCTCCAACTAGCCCCGCCATGGCCTTCGACCTTCGCTCCATCCTCCAGCAGTACGAGACGGCTTCGCCTCCTCCGGGGGGCGTCCCTGACTGGTTGCGGCAGAGCTGGAGCGATCCAGAGGGCTTCGCGGCGGCGCTGGCTCCGGCCCACGTGGGCAAAGGCGCTCCCTTCAAGAGCCGCGCGGGCCAGCACTACGACTTCTTTCACGATCTGGTGGGCCGGCACGCCACCACGGACCGCATTGCCCTGCGGACCTATGATCGGGTGAAGGGCTGGCAGACGCTGAGCTACCGGCAGCTTCACGAGCTGGCGGCTCGGCGTGCCACCGCGTGGTCCCAGCTAGGCGTGAAGCCCGGAGCCAAGGTGTGCCTGCTGCACCATATGGGCTCCGAGCTCCTGGTGAGTCTGGCGGCCGCGCTGGGTCTGGGGGCCTGCGTCAGCCTGCTACCCCCGGGAGGCCGGCGCTTCGTTGCTCGCCGCCTGGCGGCGCTCGAGCCCAAGCACGTGGCCGCGGAGCCCCACCAGGCGCCCCTGCTGGGGGAGTATGCCAAGTGCCTGCTGCCCACTCAGGCTCCTTCCACCCCGGCGCTCGCCTCGTACACCTATAAGCAGGGAGAGACGGTGGGCCTGCTCTTCTCGCCCCTGGCGGATCCGGCACATGTCCCGGTGCCGCTGCGGGCCGAGGACGCCTGGCGTGGGGCGCTGGTGGATGGGTTGCTTACCTTCGGTCTGGCTCCGGGAGAGCACCTGGCCGCTCCCGGGTTCCACCTGCTTCAGCACCTGCCCGCGCTGCTGTTCACCACGCTGCTGCGCGGCGCCACCTTCCTGCACCTGGAACCGGCGGATGTGGAAGCCTCGCCCGCCCTGTTGACCGAGCACCCGGTGCGCGCGCTCGGAGTCACCCCGGTTTTGCGTGACGCGATGATGCGCAGCCGTGTCTCACTCAAGAGCGTGGGGCATTGGTTCCGCAATCCCGAGGGTCCGTTCGATTGGCAGGCCTGGCGAGATTGGGTCAAGCAGTGCGGCCTGGCCTCGGCGCCCTGTTCCAATGTGCTGGTCGATGCGGCCATGGGTGGCACGGTGCTCTGCTCCCAACGGCGCGTGGGGGACGTGCACATCGAGGCCGCTCCAGCCCCGGGCCGCGCCTGGGCGCTGAGAGATCTCAACCAGAGTGGCCAGGAGGCCGCAGGCGATACGGGCCTCTTCACGCTGCTGCCCGATGAGGGCCGACCTCTGAGCCACGTCGTGCTCTCACGCGCTCGCAATCAATACCAGTACGGCGGGACGCGCGACGCACGGAGGGAAGGGCGGGTCTACCCTGCGGCCGAGGTGACGGAGACGCTGCGGGAAGAGCCAGGGCCGCCGCTGGCCACGTCCGTGCTACCGGTGCCTACGGGAGGCCTAGCGGGCGAGCACCGCTATGTATTGCTTGTCTTTACCGGAGGCCAACCTCAAGGCGCGGGAGCCACGCTCTCGGATATTCGCAGGCGCCTCGAGCTGCAATTGGGCGCGGAGTTCCTACCGGATCGCTTCGAGTTCTTTCCGCTCCATCCCCGGCTCAAGGAAGGCCAGTTGGACGAGGCCTGGTGCCATACGCAGTACCTGACGGGCGCGTTGCACCACAAGACTTCGGATCCATTGTTCCAGGCGCTCACTGCGATGAGAGCCCAGGTTCTCCAGGCCCCAGGAGCAGCGGGGCCGGTTACGCCCCCAGCAAGGAGATGACGCGATGGGAATGCAGGTCGTCATGGGAGCCATGCTGCAGTGCAGCTTTGGAGTCGCACCCTCCACGCTGGTCGTGCTGCCGGCCAACAAGGTGATGGCCACCACGCCAGCGGCCAACATCATGGACAACAAGCCGATGGTGAATATCCCTCCCTTCGGCATGTGTCAGTCCATGGCCAACCCCATGGTGGCCGCCGCGACGGCCGCGGCCATGGGCGTGCTGACGCCCATGCCTTGTATCCCGGCCACGGCGGCTCCGTGGGCGCCGGGCTGTCCCAAGGTGCTCATTGGCAACATGCCGGCGCTGGAGAGCAACTCCAAGTGCATGTGCAACTGGGGCGGCGTCATCCAGATCACCAACCCCGGACAGGTGGCTGTCCAGGATGGGTGAGCCCGCTGTCTTCGGAGACCTATCCCAGCAGCGCCAGCAGTCCGATGATGCCCACGATGAGGAAGTAGAGCGACTCACCGGCGATGAGCCCGCCACCCAGCAGCGAGGTGGTGCTCATGTCCGAGGGCAGCTCCGTCTCCGTCTCCTTCGTGGCCTGCGCCTTGTGCACGTCTCCCTTCGCCTCGGCGCTCACGTTGTGCTCGGAGGGCGCGGCGTGGGACGGCGTCCCCTTGGCGCCCAGCGTGTTCCACACCGACGTGAGGATGCCGCCCGCGCCGAACCACAGTGACACCGGCAGGTCCACGAAGCCGCCGAAGGACGAGGCATACGGGCTCGCCAGCACGATCGAGTCTACCGTCCACCCCACCGCGTAGCCCGTGCGCGAGTTCTGCACGTAGCGCTGATAGCGCGGGTTGGCGCGCACTACCTTGCGCAGCAGCTCGATGGTGAAGCCGATGCCCAAGCCAATCAGCATCGCCGTCACCTTGTAGCCCGACAGGTTGCCCAGATCGCGGATGGCGCCCACGAACTTGTAGGTCATCGCCGCGCTCCACCCGCCCTGGCGCGCCTCGGGGTTGTCGAACAGGTTCACCGTGAGCACCGGGTAGGCCGTCATGAAGAGCTTGGCCAGCCCCACACACAGCACCGCCCCCATGAAGATGCCAATCACCTGGTAGCGGAACTGGATCAGCCGGTTGCTGCCCAGGCGCCACCCGGTGGACCGGTCCTGCTGCATGTCACAGCCCACCGCCGTGGACACCAGCAGGATGCTCGAGGCGATCAGCCCCACCACCGGCTCCGTCAGCCCGATCAGCGACATCAGCAGCACGGAGATGACGAACGCGCTGGAGATGGGGTTCTGATCCGTGATGCCCAGAGAAATACCGTTGATGAGCACGAACAGCACGGACAGTGCCAGGCCGAAGAGCACGAACTTCAACGGCTGATCGAGCACCTGCGTGGCCACCACCGCCACCGCCACGCCCCAGAAAAGCACCCAGGCGATCAGCCGGCGCATGTTGACCTGCTTCCACGCGGGCACCTGCTCCACGGGCAGCTTGTCGCGATTGCGGATTCGCCCCACCGCCGTCACCGCCAGCAGCGACAGATCCACCAGTGCCGCGCCGCAGATCATCGCCAGCGCGATGAGAAAGCCCGTCTTACGGAACGGATCGGTGGGCCCCAGCCAGCCGATCTCCCGCAGGTACGGCGTGAGGGCCACACCCGCCAGGCCTCCGAGGATGGCGGGCACGGTGACGCGGCTGCCCACCACCATGCCTGCGCCCAGGGTGGAGGGGCTCATGCCGATGCGGCCCAGGAACTCCATGCGCTCGGTGAGCGCGGCCACCAGCGCGCCCAGCCCGGTGCCGCCGCCCAGCTTGGCGATGGAGGCCTTCAGCAGCCGCTTGTCCGTCAGCGCCCGGAGGATGTTGGCCACCGCGTGGCCCGAGGGGTACTCGAGCTGGAGCCGGTCCACCAACAGCGGCGTGTAGAGCATGCCCAGGCCCACGCCAAA
>DASVVJ010000977.1:0-9770 GCA_036389955.1 Myxococcaceae bacterium | reverse complement strand
CGCATGACTCCCGAATAGCGTAGAGAGAAGAACGTGCCCCCCTCTTTTCAGGAACTGTTTGGCCACCCCTCAGAGGTCGTCGCGCATGCCCCCGGGCGGGTGAATCTCATTGGCGAGCACACCGACTACAACGGTGGGTTCGTGCTCCCGATGGCCATTCCGCAGCAGACACGCATCGAGCTGCGTCGGCGGGAAGACCGGCGCGTCCGTGCCTTCAGCTCCAACAAGAGCCGCCAGAATGAGCTCCGCGAGTTCACCCTGGGCCAGGAGGTTCCGGACCGGAGCTGGCTGGACTACGTGAAGGGCGTCGCCCTGGTACTCCAGCGAGAGGGGCACACGCTGTCGGGCTTCGAGCTGCTCATCTCCTCCGAGGTGCCGCTGGGCAGCGGGTTGTCCTCGAGCGCCTCGCTGGACGTGGCCATGCTCCGGGCCCTGCGCCAGGCGTTCTCCCTGCCCTTCGACGATGTCCGTCTCGCGGTGCTGGGTCAGAAGGTGGAGACCGACTTCGTGGGCGCCCCCGTGGGCGTCATGGACCCGATGGCCGCCAGTATCGCCGGCGAGGGCTCCGCGCTGTTCCTCGACACGCGGGACCTGCGCTTCGAGCGCGTGCCGCTGCCCCCCGGCCTGGACCTCATCGTCATCAACTCGGGCGTGGCCCACAACCACTCCGCTGGCGACTACCGGGTCCGCCGCGCGGAGTGTGAGCGCGCCGCGGGGCTCCTGGGGGTTCAGCAGCTCCGGGACCTGTCCGAGGCGGACCTGCCCCGCGCCATGCAGCTTCCCGACCCCCTGGGCCGGCGCGTGCGGCACGTGGTGACGGAGAACGCCCGGGTGCTCGCCACGGTGAATGCCCTGCGCACGGGCAACGCGCGCGAGCTGGGCACCCTCTTCTACGCCTCACACGACTCGCAGCGGCTCGACTACGAGGTCTCCGTGCCTGAGATCGATCTGCTCGTGGATCTCGCACGGGCCGACGCGGACGTGTACGGCGCGCGCCTCACGGGCGGAGGCTTCGGCGGCTCCGTGGTCATGATGGCAAAGACTGGCACCGGTGCCGCCGTGGCCGCGCGGATCGCCGAGAGCTACGCGACGCGCTCGGGCAAGAAGCCCGCGGTCCTGGTGCCGTAGGGCTGCTCAACGCCCTCACGGGTGCAAGGCTTTAGAGGACGCTGGGGCCAAACGCCGTGGCCACCTTCGTCAGGGCGCGCCGCTCCTCGCGGTGCACCCAGCCCCACGCGGCGCCCAGGCGGCCCGAGGCCCTGGCCACCTTCTGGCCCAGCGTCAGCAGGCACGCCTTGAAGCGCTCCGCCTCGTCCCGGCCCACCTTCTCGACGATGAGGCGGTAGGCCTCCGTCAGCTGCTCGCTCTCGAACGTGTCCGAGACGAACAGCGCCATCAGGTCATGGCGCTGCCGGTACAGCTCGCGGCACACGGTACGGAACAGTTCGCTGGAGGAGCGCTTGCCCTGCTCGAGCGCCTGGATCAGCGCCTGACGCTCGCGCGGGAACACCGTGCCATCCGCGCTGGCCACCAGCAGGAAACCCACCACCGGAGCGTTACGCACGTAGCGCCACTCCCGCGGCGACAGATCGAAGAGGCACGCGCCTTCCGCCCGGGGATCGGTCTTCTCGTCACGCGCATCCCGCACCAGCTCGAGCGGAGCGGGCACTTCCTCGGGAAGCTGCAGCAGCGACGCCGGCAGGGCCTGGGTGCGAGACTTTTCCCGGCGCGACACGTGAGTCACCGACTGCGTGCGGGCCTCGGTAAAAGGCTGCGTGTCGCGTTCCATGGGACTGCCTCCCTGTGGCCGGCTGAGGGTCAAACTGGCTGTCGGGAGTCCGCACTCCTCGGGCTACCCGAATTTGTGCGGATAAGAAGCACATCTTTTGCTCACCTGTAAATATCTCTGTCGCGCATTGTGGGATCAAATGAGCGAATGGAGCATGTAATTCCTTTCAAAGCCGAAAATCTGGCTCGCAGTGCACCCCGGTGTGCCGGGGTGCACTGGAATTACACAGCTACTGCGCCTCTTCCGCGCGCTGCTCGTCGCCCGCCTGGCGCGTGAGGAACTCGACGCGGCGGTTGGCCTTGCGGCCTTCCTCGGTGGAGTTGGTGGCCACCGGGCGATCCTCGCCGTGGCCCTTGGCCACCATGCGCTGCTTGTCCACGCCGCGCGAGGCCAGGAAGTTGAGCACCGACTCCGCGCGCCGCTGAGACAGCGAGCGGTTGTACTCGGCGGTGCCCTCGCTCGAGGTGTGGCCCTCGATGCTCACCTGGATGATCTCCTGGTGCGCCACGAGGATGCGGGCGACCTTGTCCAGCAGCTCGTACGAGCGCTTCTGAATGGTGGCCTGGTTGTAGTCGAAGTGCACCGTGTCGTTGATCTTGATGCGGTTGCTCTGCAGCTCCACCTGGGGCACGTAGTCCACCGGGCAGCCCTTGTTGTCCACCGGGCCCACCTCATCCGGGCACGAGTCCTGAGCGTCCACCAGGCTGTCGCCGTCGGTGTCCATGGTGGGAATGTCATTCACCATGGCGACGAGCTCCTCCTGGCCGTCCGGGGTGTTCGGCGTCTCCTCGGCCACGGGGCCCGCCCAGTCCTTCGGCACGCAGCCGCCCACGTCCACCATGCCCTCGGCGCAGCCGTTGTCGCCGGCCGCCCAGCCATCGCCACCCCCGTCGTTCTGCCGGAAGACAGCGCGGCTCTTGCCGTAGGCCACACCCAGCAGCACGCGGAAGGCCGGCGTGCCCGGCGCGTTGCCGTAGCCCACGCCGCCCATCGCGTACACCTCGGCCGACTCGCCCATTGGCAGCCGGGCGCCGCCCAGCGCCTCCAGCGAGTAGCCCTGGCGCGCGAACGGCACCGAGCCAATGACCGCCACTTCACCGCGCAGGCCCGGGCCCATGCTGGCCAGCGCCGCGCCCAGGCGCAGCTCGTGGCCCAGCTCGTCCTGGATGTTGGCGTCTGGCGTCAGCACCACCCGGGGCCGCATCATGAAGCCCGCGTTGAAGGCCAGGCGCAGCGAGTCGGTGACGCGGCGGCCCATCATCAGGCTGGGCGCGGCGCGCACCTCGCTGGCCAGCGCCTGGCTGCTGCCAATCTCCGGGCTGCCATGCACTCCCAGCGAGAGATCCATCGGATTGCCGTCCTGCTCGGACAGCAGCTTCACGCGCAGGGCCAGCATGGGCGTGCCCAGCGAGAGCCCCTGCTGGGGCATGCCGACGCCGAAGCTGCGCAAGTCGTCCCCGCGCTGGAAGAGCACCAGGGGCACCTGCGCGGCCAGCTCCAGCCGGTTCCACAAGCCATACGCCACGGCCAGGTGGGCGGTGGTCCGGTAGCGCACCATGGTGCCCACCTGCACCTCGTTGCGGTAGAGCACCAGCGGATCGCGCTCGTAGTGGCTGGTGAGCGACAGGCGGTAGTCGCCATCCGTCAGGATCTCACCCGAGCCCACCAGCAGCGAGCCCACGCCGCTGGGGTTGAGCTCCAGGCGCTCCAGCTCGAACGAGGGCAGTGAGGCGTCCTGCGCGAAAGCAGTGGAGCTCAGCAGCAGCGCGGCCAGGGCAAGCACCCAGCCCAGGTGCAGGAAAGACAGGCGGCGGCTGCGAGGCGCGGCGGGATTGCGGACAACGTAAAGCGTGGCACCAGACATGATGGCTCTCAGGGGGAAGACAATGAAAGAGGTGAGTGCGGCCCGGGCAGCGCGTGCCAGGGCCGCGTGAAGGGATTGGCCAGAGGGCTACCGCTGACGCCGGCGGGCCCCGAGCAGCGCGGACAGCACCAGCCCGAGCATCGCCAGCGGCGCGGCGCCACCGCTCGTCGCGGAGCAGCCGAAGCCGTTGCCCAGCATGGCCCCGTCCCACAGCTCGGCGGGCTTGTCGCCGGGGCCCTGCGCCATCACGGTCACCGTCGTGTCGCAGCGGGCCGTGTTGCCCGCCGCATCCGTCGCCGTGAACGTCACCTTCGTCTCACCCTGCGGGAAGCGCGTGTCCTGAGGGCCCGCCACCTTCACCGCCGCATCACACGTGTCGGTGGCCGTCGCCAGCGCCAGGGTCACCGTGGCCAGGTTGCCCTCGGTCAGCTCGGTGACGATGGGCTTGGGGCACTCGATGTGGGGAGGCGTCGTGTCGACCACCTTCACCTCGCGGCGCACCGTGGTGGCCATGTTGCCCGAGGCGTCCTGCACGCTGTAGGTCAGCGGGTAGCTGGCCGGCACGCGCGTGTCCGGGGCCCCCGTCACCACGATGGAGCCAGACAGGTCGCCCTCGCACTGATCCCGCGCGGTGGCCTTCGGGTCCTGGAACGCCGCGCCACACTCCACCGTGGCGGAAGCGGGGCCGTTGAGCGTCAGCGCCGGGGGCGTGCGGTCCAGCACCGTCACCGTGGCGGAGCACGAGGCGGACTGGCCCGCGGTGTCCGTGCACGTCAGGGTCACCGTGTTCTGGCCCACGGCGTACGGCCCCGTGGCGCTCTGCGTGCAGCCGGCCAGCAGGTTCTCCGGATCGTAGGAGCCGTCGTTGATGTTGGCGCCCATGCTGCAGGTGTTGCGCGCCTCCACCGTCACCGCCTTGCAGATCGCCACGGGCGGCCGGTTGGCCAGCAGCTTGCAGCTCTCCGAGCACGTGCCGATGTTGCCCTGGGCGTCGCGGGTGCGGCCGTTGTTGAAGCCGTTGTCGCACTCCTCGCCCTGCTGCGCGTCCACCACGCCATCACCGCACCAGTTGGTGCGGCACGACCAGGAGCAGGTCTCGTTGGCCGGCTGGCCGCGCACCGCGGGCTGCCCGTTGTTGCCCTCACCGTCGCACTGCTCCTCGGGAGCCTCATGGAGCTGCGAGCCACAGCCCGCGCTCAGCGCCATGGCACCACGCACCACCACATAGGGCGTGCCGGTAACAGAGGTTCTGGACCTCGGGTTGTTGATGTTGGGGAACACGCTGTAGGGCCGCTGGCTGGGAACGGAGTCCCCGTTGGACCGCAGGCCGAGTGCCGCGACCGCGAAGTTGTTCTCCGGGAACTCGGTGAAGACGGAGCGAGCCGTGCAGCCATTGCCCTTGAGCGTCTCGTTCGTCATGTTCTGCGAGAGCGTCTCGGGGTTCATCAGGTACAGGTGCGCGGCGTCCGTGCAGTTCACGCCCGCCACCTTGAAGGTACCGAACGGCTCCAGCAGCGGCACCGCCGTGCCCGGCTGGGCGTTGCGGTAGGCGCACCCCAGGGCGACGTACATGCCCGTCTCGCGCGGCCGCTCCACGGCCACCGCGATGGCGTTCTCCACCAGGTCCGGGGTGTGATTGCTCGACGGGTCCGCGCCGATGAGGACGACGTTGCCGTCGACGATGGGGCCCCAGTTGCCGCGGCTCTCAACCGCGGCCTTGAACGCGGTGTCATCGCCGGAGCAAGCCGCGTCGCCAATCACCAGCGCGCGGTACGTCATGAACTGCGTGGAGGTCATCGCCTTCCACTGAGCCGGGGTGACCACATCGACGGTGTAGCCCTGGTTGAGGCTGAGGACGGCCTGAGCCTCGCGGCTCTGCAGGCCTCCGTTGACGGAGCTGCCCAGGACGAGCACCTTCCGGATGCTGTTGGCTTCCTGACCGACGGTCTCTACAGAGGCTGGGAGTGGCTCGGACTCGAGCGTGTTTGGCACTTCGCCACAGGCGGTGGCCACGCACCCGACCACCAACCACGCTCCCCACATCCCCTTGTGCTGGCTTCTCTTACCTGGATGCATGGCATCTGTGGTGCCGAGCTCTCGCTGGCACCGACCCCCAAAGCCCCTTCCCTCGACCAACCCGACAGCGCCCCACTCTCGGGAGGCCAGCACCACGGCGGGCTCAGCACCGGTGCGGGAGCGAACTTGACCATCCGTGCTAGATGCGCAAGTCCCTATCTCCCAGGGCAAGCCCCGGAGCCGGGTGAACCGTCTACTGGAAGAGGATGTTGGCTCGCTGACGCGAGTTCAGGCCATGGACACACCTCATCTGCGCACTCTGATCAGCGGATCAGGTGGAGACGGGTGCGATGCGATTCAACTTGAGCTTGATTGGACGGCCGCTCACCACGCGGGCGAGCGGCCCGGTTCAGCGTCAGCGCACCAGGAGCTCGGGCCGGGCCCTGCCCTCCACCTGGAAGGTGGGCCAGCGCGGATCCACGGTGAGGATCTCGAGGCCCTGATCGCTCACCACGATGGTGTCTTCGATCTTCGCCCCGGGCAGTGAGGGGTTCCACGCCATGGCGTTGCGCGGCTGGATCACCACCTTCGAGCCCGGCACGGCCACGTCATCCCGCGCGCCGTAGCCGCACGAGCCGCCCTGGTGGTGGAAGTTCTCCGCGCCGGGGTGGCCACAGGCCGCGTAGGCCGCGACCATGTCGGCATAGACCTGCCCGAGCGTCGTGCCGGGCCGCGAGGCCCGGAAGCCTGCGGCCTCCACCTTCGCCACATCCATGACCAGCCGGCGCTCCTCCGCCGAGGGCTGGCGGAAGTAGACGAACCGGGTGAGGTTGGCGAACAGGCCGTGCCGGCGCGCGCAGAAGACCAGCATGGCGCGCCCGCCCAGCTTCTCCTTGCTCGCCGTGGCGTGCCGGTGCAGCGGCAGGCGGCGCTCCTCGCCCACCAGCGTCAGCGCGGGGTGAATGCCCCGGGCCCACAGCGCCTCGGCTCCGGCTCCGGCGAGCTGCCAGCCCGTCCACTCGGACTTCGCCGCGAGCATCACCTCGGTCATCGCCTCCGCCGCGTCGCGCCCGAGCGCCCGGTAGCGCTCCAGCTCCTCGGGCAGCATCGTGTGGCGGGCATCGACCAGGTCGGCGGGAAGTGGGACCTCACTGCCCATGGGCCTGTCGGAAGCCACGGGTGCGCCCCGCCGCTCCGCATCGATGAAGGCCTCGCGCCGTTGACCCTCCTGCCAGGGAGCGGACCACACGGTGAGCCCCGTGGGGACTTCCTCTTCCTTCATGCGGGGCGCTTCGATGGCGTCGGTCAGCACCCAGGCACCCTCGCGGGTGATGAGCACTTCGGCCACGCCCATGTCCGTGGTGAGCAGCACCACGTTCGAGCCGCCGCACGTGGCCCAGGCGAACCAGTCCACCCCGCGCAGGCGCACCGCGCCCAGGCCATGGCGCTCCAGGGCCTTCCTCACCGTGGCCAGCTTCGTCTGAAGCTCGCTCATGACTGCGTCCCCTGCCCCGCCCGGGCTCCGAAGCGCTCCCGGAGCCGGGGAACGACGAGCTGAATGTCCTCGACCGCTTTGATGGGCTCGAAGCGCGAGGTGCGCGGATCCGTGCGCGGCACCTCGATGAAGGCCACGGAGAGCAGCGGGCGCCCGTCCGGGCCCACCAGGGTGCTGGCCTCGCCCGTCACCTGCTCGAGCTGGAGCACCTCCTGATTGTCCACCTTCTTGCGGGCCACGCGGTAGGGCACATCGATGTTCTTCTCGAGCAGCGCCGTCAGAGAGAAGGCCAGGTTGTTGGTGTTGATGTACGGGTGCTTCTTCGAGTCCACGTGCTCGATGAGCTGCAGGTGATCGCCGATGCGCACCGGCGCCGCGCCCGTGTCCAGCGTGCCGTTGGAATTGGCGCGCGGAGTGACTTCCACCGTCATCTCCTTGCCGTGCTTCACGTGGATGCCGACAACGATCGGATCCAGCGTCGCGCCCATGTTGTCCACGTTGGAGAAGAACACGTGGCGCACGCCGCGCTTGCGCAGCTCCGCCCCGGTGCCGCTCTCGCGCAGGGCCCGGAAGAAGTCCCCGTGGCCCGAGGGCGCGAAGGACAGCTGGCCGTCAGCGCCCCGGAACAGCTCCCAGTTGGGCGTCAGGCGCGGCAGCATCCGCTGGCGGAACAGCAGCACATCGCGCGTCCACCCCTTCTTCGTGACGTACGCATCGATCGGATCGTGCGTCATCGGCGAGGTCATCAGCGCCACCGGCACCGGCTTGCCGTAGCGCTGGCCGATCTGCAGCAGGTTCTCCATCCGCAGATCCAGGATGGTGCGCTCCTCGAGGATCGGCACCAGCGCCTTGACGCCGCCACCGAAGCGCGTGCTCGCGCCGCCCACCAGGATGACGAAGGCAATCTCGCCCTTGCGCAGCGCCTCCTCTCCGACGCGCAGGTACTCCTGGTGCTGCGGCGTACCGGGCTCGGGGATCTTCTGAATATCCGCCGGAGCAATCGGCTGCGGTTCGGCCACGGGCGCCGAGGGTGATTTCTGCTGGGTCTCCTGGCGGACGCGCGCCGCCAGCTCGAGGAACTTCGCCTGATCGAAGCTTTCGGAAGGACTGGTCATAGGCGTCACCTCCTTAGCCGTGGCCCTGCGGGCCATCAATCACCAACTCGGGACACTCGACCGGGGCACAGGGGATGGTGTCAGATGTGAACACATTCATGGATGAAACCACGGCCCTCTCCCCCATTGTGAGGAGAGGGCCGCTCCTTCATTCGGTCACCGGGGCTCACGCCTGTCACCTCGCTGCCTCGTTGAGTTGCATGGAAGCCATGGTCTCGCACGCTACGGCCTGCCTCTGACATGCCAGGTAGCACGCGAGGTAGCCTACCTGTCACCTCCTCTATACCCTCCAAGAGTCCTTCAGCGAGGAGGCCTCTTGCACGTGAGCTATAGAGAGAGAACACCATGACACTGGCTCCAGGCACTCGAGTGGGAGCGTGGCGCGTGGAGGCCCTGCGGGGCCAGGGCGCGTACGGTGCCGTCTACCGTGCCGTGCACGTGGGCAAGGAGCACCAAGGGCCCGTGGCCCTCAAGCTCTCGCTGCGGCCGTGGAATGAGCGCTTCGTGCGCGAGGCGAAATTGCTCTCTCTCCTGAGCCACCCGGGCTTTCCCCGCCTGCTGGACAGAGGAGCGCTGCTGCACCCTTCCGGCGCTCAGTACCCCTTCCTCGTCATGCAGTGGGTGGAGGGCACTCCCCTGTACGCCTGGGCCGAGCGGAACGCGCCCGCGGGCCAGCAGGTGTACCGGGTGCTGGCTGGGTTGGCTCGGGCCCTGGAGGCGTTGCATGCCGCGGGCGCCGTGCACCGCGACGTCAAGGGGGACAACGTCCTGGTACAACTGTCGGACAGGTTGCCGGTGCTGCTCGACTTCGGTTCTGGCCACCTCCAGGGGGAGCCACGGCTCACCTGGAAGTCGCTGGCTCCTTTCACTCCCGAGTACCTGTCGCCTCAGGCCTGGCGGTTCCACCTGTGCCTGGCTCGCCAGCCCAACAGCTATTACCCGCCCTCCCCCGCTGATGACCTGTATGCCCTGGGCGTCACCGCCTATCGCCTCGTCATGGGCCACTACCCGCCTCCCCTGGATGCGCGGGAAGAGTCGGAAGGCGCCTGGCAGGTGTCGGTCCCCGAACTCAGCCCACTGTTGGAGCGCAATGCCCGGGTAGCGCCCGGACTGCGGAAAGTCATTCTGCAGCTGCTCTCGCAGGCTCCGGAGGCGCGCGGCACAGCGGCCCTGGTGACCCAGGCGCTGGAGTCCTTGGCGAACGAGCCGGTACCCCAGCGCCCTGCCGAGCCACAGCCAGCCGCCGAGGTGCCACCACCGAACGTGCCGGCTCCTGTCGGCGGAAGCGAGCGCCCGCGGCGTATCAGGCCACCAGCGCGGAAGCCGGACTGGAAGCCCTGGCTGGCCCTGGCGGCCATGGGCGCCTGCGCGGTGCTCCTGTGGAAGGTGCCACCAGCGCCCGTGCCGCCCGAACATGTGTTCGCGAGCACGCAGCAGTCTTCCGCTTCCCACGCACCCGACGCGGGCACGGCAGCCGTCGGAGACACCCCG
>DASVVJ010000976.1:0-13332 GCA_036389955.1 Myxococcaceae bacterium | reverse complement strand
GCTCCTTCGAAGGAGCGCCCGGATGGCGCTCGGCGATGGCCAACCGGTCGATGCGCAGCCGGTGGCCTCCTGGGTAATAGAGGAGCGGTCCCGCCTCTTGTGACACGTCCTCCAGCGCGGTCCACACGCCGAAGAAGAGGCCCTCGGGCTGGGTGTGGAAGAAGGGCGAGTCGCGGTGCAGTTCCTGCTGCGTCCCCTTGTTGAACGTCAGCGAGCTGCAGATGGCCGCTCGCTGCCCGAAGAAGAAGTCGAGCAGGCGCAGGGCCGTGGGGTGCAGGCCCACGTCCATGGCCTCGGACGAGGCGAGGTGGAAGTTACACAGCCGGGAGTGGTGCCCATGCCCGTCCCGGAAGCTGGCCGCCTGGGCGCTGGCCTCACAGTAGCGCCGGAACGCGGCGACCACCGAGTCACACAGCTCGGGCGCCACGGCGCCGGGCACCCGCGTCACCCCGTCGCGGATCATGTTCCGCGCGTGCTCCCGGAGGAACGGATCGTCCGTCCGGCGCTCCAGCTCCCGCAGCGCATCCGCGCCATCGAGCCACAGCCCCTCGCCTTCCGTGCCGAGCAACGACCGGGCACGCCGCAGCGCCCCCCGCTTGGCCCGCCGCAGCACCTGGAAGGCTTTGCGCGTCACATCCTTCACCACTTCACTCACGGTGCTCCCCTCGTGTCTCGGGGCCCACGGCTACTCCGCTCTCGCCACCCTGACAAGCTCACCCGAAGCCATGGCCCAACAGCACAATCATGCCCGGCGTCCACACCATGTGGCACACCCCCGCGCTCCAGACGTTCCGCCGCCACTCCCCCAGCAGGCCCCAGGCCAGGAATGTGGGCACCACCAGCAGCGCCAGCTCCCACTCCCCTACCAGCAGGTAGGACAGGCCGAGCAGCGCCGTCGACAGCACCGCGCTCGCCACCCGTCCCACCCGGGGCCGCAGCGCCCCATGCACCGTGGCGTGCCAGAAGAGCTCCTCGGCCGGGACGATGATCAGCGCGATACCGACCAGGGAGCCAGGCCGTATCTCGGCTGCCCGGACCATCAGCGTCGCCACCGGCGTACACACCGCGAGCGAAGTTCCCTCGCACAGGCCTCTGGCCACGCCCCAGGAGAGGGCCACCATCACCGCGCCCACCGCGGCTCCCACCAGGGCCTCTCGCCCGTCTGGCCGCAGGCGCGGCAGCTCCTCGGGGCGCAGCGCCTTCCAGGCGAGCACCATCCACCCGAGGCAGAACACCTTCTGGAGCCACCAATCCCCCAGGGGACTCTGATGGACGAGCACCGCCCACACGGCCGCGGCCACCCCCGCGGCGGCCAGCCAGCGCAGGTGTGCGGAGCGCTCACTCATGGCCTGCTCCTCGTGCCCTTCACCGGAAGAGGCTGTTTCTCCATCAGGTTTTTCCTACGGGAATTTCCTATTTCCCGGTCCTCTCTATACACGCTCAGCACACATCTTCCACCCAGCTTGATTTATCGCTCGGGCGCAAGGGAGACTTAAGGCAGGTGGTGGGTCATCGGGTGCCTCTTGCGCGAGTGCCCCACAACCTGCAGAGTCATCACCTACCGGACCTACTCCGGTGGTTCCTTCTGAGAAACAGGTGCCCCTATGTTGATCGTGATGCGGCAAGATGCGACGGCTCAGGACATTGAACGGGTCAATGAAGAGATCCGGCGTCGTGGCTGGCAACCGCACGCGATCCCCGGCGGAACGCGCACCGCCATCGGCATCACCGGCAACAGGGGCGCGGTGGAGGCCGAGCCCTTCCGCGTGCTGCCGGGCGTAGCGGACGCGATCGCCATCTCCCAGCCATTCAAGCTCGTCAGCCGCGAGGTGAAGCCCGAGGACAGTCAGATCCAGGTGGGCAATCTCACGGTGGGCGGCAAGACGATTCACGTCATCGCCGGCCCGTGCTCGGTCGAGTCGCGCGAGCAGATCGTCAGCACGGCGCAGGCGGTGAAGAAGTCGGGCGCCACCATGCTGCGCGGCGGCGCGTTCAAGCCGCGCACCAGCCCCTACGAGTTCCAGGGACTGAAGAACGACGGCCTGTCGCTGCTGGCCGAGGCGCGCAAGGAGACCGGCCTGCTGGTGGTCACCGAGGTGAAGGACACGGCGACGCTGGCGCAAGTGGCCGAGACGGCGGACATCCTGCAGGTGGGCGCGCGCAACATGCAGAACTTCTCGCTGCTCGAGGCGGTGGGAGACACGCGCAAGCCGGTGCTGCTCAAGCGCGGCATGAGCGCCACCATCAAGGAGATGCTGATGGCGGCCGAGTACATCACCGCCAAGGGCAACACCCGCGTCATCCTGTGCGAGCGCGGCATCCGCACCTTCGAGACGATGACGCGCAACACGTTGGACCTCAACGCCGTGCCAATGCTCAAGTCGCTGAGCCACCTGCCGGTGTTCGTGGACCCCTCGCACGGCATCGGCGTGCGCAAGGCGGTGCCGGCGATGATGCGCGCGGCAATCGCCGTGGGCGCCGACGGCATCATCGTCGAGGTGCACCCGGATCCGCCGCGGGCGCTGTCGGACGGGCATCAGTCGCTGGACTTCAGCGAGTTCGAGAAGTCCATGGCTGAGGTGCGCGCCATCGCCGGGGCCCTGGGCCGCGACGTGGCGACGCTGGGGTAGCGGCCGATGACGCTCAAGGAAGCGCTGGGCAAGGTGCTGGGCCGGCGCGATCTCACCCGCGAGGAGATGGCCGCCGTCATGGGGCTGATGCTCTCGGGTGAGGCGACGTCCGCGCAGGTGGGCGCGCTGGCGGCGGCGCTGCGGATGAAGGGCGAGACCGAGGACGAGATCCTCGGCGCGGCGGAGGCCATGCGTTCGCGCGCGGCGAGGCTGGCGCCGAAGTCCCAGGTGGTGCTGGACACGTGCGGCACCGGCGGGGATGGAGCGCACACGTTCAACATCTCCACGGCGGTGGCATTCGTGGCGGCGGGGGCGGGAGCGACGGTGGCCAAGCACGGCAACCGGGCGGTCTCCAGCCGCTGCGGCAGCGCGGACGTGCTGGCGGCGCTGGGGCTGCCGATGGAGCGGTCGCACGAGGCGGTGTCCCGGGACATTGACGAGCACGGGGTGGGGTTCCTCTTCGCGCCCTCGCACCACAGCGCGCTGAAGCACGTGGCGCAGGCGCGGCGGGAGATGGGGTTTTACAGCTTCTTCAACCTGCTGGGGCCGCTGACGAACCCGGCGGGAGCGCGCTACCAGCTGCTGGGCACCTTCGCGGGCGAGCGGCTGGAGCAGACGGCGCGGGTGCTGGGGCGGCTGGGCAGCAAACGGGCGTGGGTGGTGCACGGGCAGGACGGGCTGGACGAAGTCACCCCATGCGACACGACGAACGTGGCGGAGCTGCGCGAGGACGGCACGGTGCGGCTGTTCACGGTGACGCCGGAGGAGGCGGGGCTGGAGCGGGTGCCGCGCGAGGCGCTTGCCGGTGGCGATGCGGAGGAGAACGCGCGGAAGCTGCGGTCGCTGCTGGAGGGAGAGCGCTCGGGGCTGCGCACGGCGGTGCTGCTCAACGCGGCGGCGGCGCTGGTGGTGGTGGGCCAGGTGGAGAACCTGCGCGAGGGCGTGAAGCGAGCGGAGGCGGCCATCGACTCGGGCTCCGCGGCGAACAAGCTGGCAGCGCTCATCAACGGGGCGGTGTCATGAAGTGTCCCCTCTCCCACCGGGAGAGGGTTAGGGTGAGGGTGCTACGTCCCCGGACACCGGAGAGCCAGGCATGAACCTCCTCGCGGACATCTTTGCGCGAAAGCGCCGGGAACTCGCTGTGCGCCCGCCCCAGGGCTCGAGGGCCCGTCCCCCCGGGAGGGACTTCACCGCGGCGCTGCTTCAGCGCCACCCGGGCCGGGGGGTGAACGTCATCGCCGAGGTGAAGCGCCGCAGTCCCTCGGGAGGCAACTTCCCGCACCAGGATCTGGTGCAGGTGGCTCGGGGCTACGAGGCCGGAGGAGCCAGCGCCATCAGCGTGCTCACGGATGACGTGGACTTCGGCGGCAGTCTGGCGGACCTGGAGCAGGTGCGAGCGGCGGTGACGCTGCCCGTGCTGCGCAAGGACTTCCTGGTGGCGCCGCGCGAAATCGAGGAGAGCGCGGCCATCGGAGCCGACGCGATCCTGCTCATCGCCGACGCGCTGGAGGACGGGCTGCTGCGGGAGATGGTGGCCGCGGCGAAGTCGTGCGGAGTCGCGGCGCTGGTGGAGGCGCATACGGAGGCGCACGCCGAGCGGGCGCTGGCGGCGGGGGCGGAGCTGGTGGGCATCAACAACCGGGACCTGGCCACGCTGCGCACGGACATCGCCACGGCGCTAAGGGTGATGCCGAAGCTGCGCGAGCGGGCACGGGTGCTGGTCTCCGAGAGCGGACTGAAGACAGCGGCGGACTTTGAGGCAGCACGGGCGGCGGGAGCAGACGCGGTGCTGGTGGGCGAGTCCCTGCTGCGGGATGCGAACCCGGGCCAGGCGCTGGCAAGGCTGCTGAGCCCGGGAGGCACAGCGGCATGAGCGTCCGGGTGAAGATCTGCGGCGTCACCCGGCTGGAGGACGCGAAGGAGGCGTGGGCCGCGGGAGCGGACGCGCTGGGCCTCAACTTCTACCCGCGCTCACCGCGCTTCGTGGAGCCCGCGGTGGCAGCAGCCCTGGCACGCACGCGGCCGGCGCTGGGCGCGGTGGTGGGCGTCTTCGTCAACGAGTCCCCCGACATCATCCGAGCGCGGGTGCGCGAGTGCGGCCTCACGGTGGTGCAGCTGCACGGAGACGAGCCGCCCGAGGCCTGCGCGGGCTTCGGAGTGCCCGTCATCAAGGCGCTGCGGGTCCGCGGGCCCGAGGACGTGGCACGGGCGCGCACGTACGTGGGCGCGGGAGACGTGGCGACGTTACTGCTGGACGGGGCGGCGCCCGGGTACGGGGGCGGCGGAGTCACCTTCGACTGGTCGCTGGTGGCGCGGCTCACGGATGCGGGGCTGCCGGTGCTGGTAGCGGGTGGGTTGGGGCCGGACAACGTGGCGGAAGCGGTACGGGCCACGCGGCCCTACGGGGTGGATGTGGCGAGCGGGGTGGAGGCGAGCCCCGGCATCAAGGATGCGCGGGCGGTGCGAGCTTTCATCCGCAACGCCAAGACAGTGAACCTCTGGGAGCAAGGGACATGATGAGCACGGAGACTTCCACGGGCCGGTTCGGGCGCTTCGGCGGCCGCTATGTGCCGGAGACGTTGGTGCCAGCGCTGCTGGAGCTGGAGGCGGCGTACGCGGCGGCGCGGGCGGACGCGAAGTTCGGCGAAGAAGTAGCCCGGGTGCTGAAGGAGTTCGTGGGGCGGGAGACGCCGCTGACGCCGGCGCACCGGCTCACCCAGTCGTGGGGCGGGGCGCACGTGTGGCTCAAGCGCGAGGACCTGGCGCACACGGGGGCGCACAAGATCAACAACACGATCGGCCAGGTGCTGCTGGCGCTGCGGATGGGCAAGAAGCGCATCATCGCGGAGACGGGCGCGGGGCAGCACGGCGTGGCAACGGCGACGGCGTGCGCGCTCTTCGGGCTGCCGTGCGAGGTGTACATGGGGGCGCTGGACGTGGAGCGCCAGTCGCTCAACGTCTTCCGCATGAAGGCGCTGGGCGCCACGGTGCGGCCGGTGGAGTCGGGTTCGAAGACGCTGAAGGACGCGATGAACGAGGCCATCCGCACGTGGGTGGCGCAGGTGGAGGACACCCACTACGTCATCGGCAGCGCGGCGGGGCCGCACCCCTACCCCACCATCGTCCGGGACTTTCAGTCCATCATCGGCCGCGAGGTGCGCGAGCAGACGAAGGCGGCCTTCGGGCGGCTGCCGGACGCGATTACCGCGTGCATCGGCGGAGGCTCGAATGCGATTGGCATCTTCCACCCGTTCCTCGGGGACAAAGAGGTGCGGCTGGTGGGCGTGGAGGCGGGAGGCCACGGGCTCGACAGCGGGCAGCACGGAGCGTCGCTGACGCTGGGCACGGAGGGCGTGCTGCACGGCACGCGCTCGTTGGTGCTGCAGGACGCGAACGGACAGATTCAGGAGGCGCACTCCATCTCCGCGGGCCTGGACTACCCGGGCGTGGGCCCGGAGCTGGCGCACATGGCCAAGGAAGGCCGGCTGGAGGTGCGCACGGCGACGGATGACGAGGCGCTACGGGC
Source organism: Myxococcaceae bacterium (assembly GCA_036389955.1). GTDB lineage: Bacteria > Myxococcota > Myxococcia > Myxococcales > Myxococcaceae > DATHBR01. The sequence goes on along the minus strand of DASVVJ010000976.1, from coordinate 7,176 downwards.
CTTTTACGAGGTGGCGCGGACGGAGGGCATCCTCCCTGCGCTGGAGACGTCGCACGCGTTCGCGAAGGCGGCGGAGCTGGCGCGCGAGCTGGGCAAGGGCAAGCACCTGGTGATCAACTGCTCGGGCCGCGGCGACAAGGACGTGGCGACGATTGCTTCGAAGGGCATTCCTGCGGCCACGGGCCATGAGAGGAAGGCATGAGCGGGGAGATTGCAGCGGCCTTCGCGAAGGCCAAGGCGCGGGGTGAGGGAGCGCTGGTGGCGTACGCCATGGCGGGAGATCCGGACCTGGCGCGCTCGGTGGACGTGTTCGCCGCGCTGGTGGAAGGCGGAGCGGACGTGCTGGAGATCGGCGTGGCGTTCAGCGATCCCATCGCGGACGGCCCGGTCATCCAGGCGGCCTCGGAGCGGGCGCTGAAGGCGGGCGCGACGCTGACGAAGGTGCTGGACGAGGTGGTGCCCGCGGTGCGCAAGCGCTGCCCGGACACGCCGCTGGTGGTGATGACGTACGTCAACATCGTGATGGCGCTGGGCGAGGAGCGCTACGCGAAGCTGGCGCGGGACAGAGGCGTGTCCGGAACGATTCTGCCGGACCTGCCGCCCGAGGAGAGCGAGGGCCTGCGCCGCACGTTCGACGCGGCGGGGCTGGACCTCATCCCGCTGTGCGCGCCCACCACGCCACCGGCCCGTGCGGAGGCCATCGCGAAGAACGCGCGCGGCTTCGTGTACTGCGTGTCGGTGGCGGGAGTGACGGGCATGCGCGCCGAGCTGCCCAAGGACCTGTCCTCCCGGCTCGAGCTGGTGCGGCGCAGCTCACCGGTGCCGGTGGTGGCCGGCTTCGGCATCTCCACCGCGGAGCAGGCGCGCACGCTGTCGGCCCACGCGGATGGCGTGGTGGTGGGCAGCGCCCTGGTGCGCACCGCCCACGCAGATGGCCCGGTGGCGGCAAAGCAGCTCTGCGCGGACATCAAACGCGGCCTGAAGCGCTGAGCCCCGAGGAGCACTTGCACAGGCTTTCCCCAGGCACCCGAGTCGGCGCATGGCGAGTGAAAGCCTGGCAGGGGCAGGGCGCCTACGGTGCCGTCTACCGGGCCGAGCGAGGGGGCTTCAGGCGCTCGCAGCCCGGAGCACTCAAGGTGTCCTTGCTACGGTGGAATTGGCGCATGAAGCGCGAGGTGGAGCTGCTCTCGCGGCTGAACCACCCGAGCATTCCGCGCTTGCTGGACCGGGGTGGGCGACACCCGCCCACGGGTGAAGAGCACCCCTTCTTCGTCATGGAGTGGGTGCACGGCACGCCGCTGTATGCCTGGGCCGAGCAGCACTCGCCCTCGGGCCCGCGGCTGTGCCGGGTGCTGGCACAGCTGGCTCGGGCGCTGGAGGCGGTGCATGCCGCCGGAGCGGTGCACCGGGACGTGAAGGGTGACAACGTCCTGGTACGACTGTCGGACAGGTTGCCGGTGCTCATCGACTTCGGCTCGTGCCACCTGGCTGGGACGCCGCGGCTGACCTGGGAGTCGCTGCCACCGATGACTCCGGAGTACCTCTCGCCTCAGGCGATGCTGTTCTACCTCCACAGCGAGGGCCAGCCGGACGGCTATTACCCGCCGTCGCCAGCGGACGACCTGTATGCGCTGGGCGTGACGGCCTATCGCCTGGTGATGGGCCAGTACCCGGCCTGCCTCGATGCGCGGCGGGATGAGCAAGGCACCTGGCAGGGGACGAGCCCTGACTTCAGGCCCCTGCTGGAGAGCAACCCCCGGCTCGAACCACCGCTGCGGGAGGTGATTCTCCAGTTGCTCTCTTTCGTTCCGGAGCAGCGAGGCACGGCGGCGCAGGTGGCCCAGGCGCTGGAGGCCGCAGCGGGAGGAGAAGAGCGCCCAGAGCGTTCCGGGCCCCCTGAGCGGACACGATCCTGGAAGCCGTGGCTGACGCTGGCGGCAGCGGCCGCGTGCGCACTGGTGCTCTGGAGCTCGCAGTGGGTGCCCCGGGCTTCAGAAGCCCAGGTCCCGGATGCGAGCACCACGGCAGGCGGGGACACCTCACCCACCGAGCCTCCGGCAGCCCCTGCGTCTCCGAGAGAGCACAAGCCCCTGGCACAGCAGCCCCTTCCCCAGCCCCAGCCAGGGCAGGCCCGGCCCGATAAGAAAGGCCGGTGCCCGGGCGATATGCAGGTTCCCATCAACGGAGGCTGCTGGGCAGAGCAGCTCCCGATGAGCGCCGAGAAGTGCGCGGAGAACGGCTACGTGCCCTTCCAGGGTAAGTGCTACCTGCCTGCTCCCGCGCCTCCCAAGAAGACCGTGCCTACCTCGAGCCCTGGGCAGGAGCGCTGAGAAGACAGTCATCCACCTGAGGTGCGTCACAACACGTGGGCGGCGCGCGCCTGCCCCAGCGTGTACTCCTTCCCTACGGTGGTGAAGGGGCCTGTCTTCTGGATGAGCCACGCGTTGGACAAAGTCCAGAGAATCTGGTGGGTAGGGAGGCCTGAGGAGGTGGCGCCATGGCAAAGGTCACCATCGAAGTGCCGGAAGGGTTCGAGGAAGTGGTGAAGGAGTTGGAGCAGACGCTGCAGCGGGCGCAGAAGGGAGTAGAGGGGGCGCAGGCTGGAGACATGGCGGCGTTCGATGCGGCCTGGCAGGGAGTGAATGCCGGTGTGGAAGAGAGCGAGCGACAGATGAAGCGGAGGTTGCTTCGAGTCCTCGACATCGACGCGCCCCAAGTCCTCATCGACGGCAAGAGGTACGCCCGAGTCGGGCGGTACGAGGCGACGTACAAGACGAGGCAAGGGCCCGTTGAGGTAGAGCGCAGCCTACGGGCTACGGCGAGGACTTACCGTCCAACAGCTCCAGGCCGTGCGCGACCTTGATCCGCCCCTGTGCGTTGGTCGGCTAAGGCACTGGCGAGTCCTGTGCATTCCCCCGACCGTCCCGGTCGGTACGCTAGAGGGGAAAAGTAGCGTCTATGTTGAAACGCACGCGCATATGCCCGCAGTTGGCGGGGGGCTTAGGCACTGGCGCGTCTAGTGCATCGGAGCAACCCGGCTAGTTGGGTCCCAGAGAGAAAGTCGGCCGCCGCCGTGCTCGGGCTTCGACAACGGCGACGCCCGCGCAACCCCGCAGGCAGTCCTCCAGATAATCGGGCGAGGTTCGTGCCGAGAGACGGTCATGCCCACCGCCCGCCACCATCGAAGCTCAAGCCTGCTCTATGGGCTGCTCGTCATTGCTGGGGCTCTAGGTGGAGCTGGCTGCTACATGAACGGCTTGGGGTGCCAGCCGGGCGACGACACGGAAACCTGTTGTCTCAAGGAACACCCAGGGGCCTGGGAGCGCTGTACGGGAACTGCGGGACCCAGGCCCCAGCCCAACACCAGCAACCAGCCCAAGCCCACCAAGCAGCCTGAGCCGAACCGGAAGCCGGAGCCGAATCTCCCGCCGATTCCCACGCCCGAGGAAAAGCAGCGCTGGCGCGTGACTTGTAGGGACCACTACACGGCATGCAAACAGTTCTTCGAGGGGGAGATAGAGCGCCGCATACGGGGCGAGAGTCAGTGTCAGTCATGCTTTGAACTCTGCCTGCGCGACGGACAGTGGCCAGCAGAAGCAAACGAACACCCCTGCCCAGGAGGTTGATCGTGCGATCCACGCGCAAAGATTGGTGGCAGAGCGTTGCAGATCGTCGCGATGATCTCCTCGTGAAGCTCTACAAGGCGAAGGCTCCATATGCCGAGGTGAAACAGGCCGTGCTTGCGCAAGAAAGGGAGCTGATCCGCGAGACGCGAACGCACGCCGAACGCCTGCACATTCAACGGATCACCGCTAAGCACATTCTTACGGAGGCATACGCCGAGGACGCAGGGTGGGACGAATTCGGCGCGCTCTTACGGCGCATCAAGCGGCTTGGGTATGCCGACATTACCCATCGGGTCCATGTGGCCTGTCTCTATGTCCAGTCATTGCCACGCTTCCCAAAGAAGGCCCGGGAAGCGTTTGCCATGCTGGACGACGTGGAGAGGCGGCTTAAGCGCATCCCCAAGAGCCATTATGTTCGGCGCGAGGGTCTGAGCAGCACTGCTAAGGCTCGGGCGGTAGCAGCCGCCTCGGGCATCAGCCCTCCCACGTAGTACGTCGGACAGCTCCAGCTCGGGCCGAGGGGCCCGCGTCGGACAGCTCGTAAATGCTCACCCTGCCCCGTGGTGAGAGGGAGATCCGCCGCTCCTGAGCCGCCAGCCAAGCAAGCCCAGATCGCGAGTCGGCCGAGACAGTTGATCATGATCATCCTCCCTACGGGTTGCGCCTCCGTCTCGCGCGAAGGTGAAGGAGGAACAAACCTCCGATTCGGTGGACCGGTCCAGCAGGAGAGCGCGTCATCTCCATGGACTCCTCCTTGTGGAGCCTGGAGACCTCACCCTTCACCCCTCACGTCACGACGGGGCACGGCGAGCACTTACCTTCTTGCGCTTCTCCTTGCGCTGACGAAGCACCAGCACGCACGCGGCCAGGCCGGTGCCGTAGAAGAAGTTCGGCGCGAGACCAATGACCGCCTCGATGAACCCGCCGCCATGCCGGGGAAGACTCTGCCGCTGCGGTTTACTTTTCTTAGATTCAGATAATTCCTATTTAGTTAGTTTGTCGGACTAATCCGGTATGGTGTGCGCGCCCTCAAGAAGGAGCCCCCACCATGAAGTTCCCCTATCCAGAGAACCCTCTGCCCCTGGCGCGCGGCGCGCGGCTGGCGGCCTGCACCTTGACCCTCTGCGCGGCCCTGGCCTCGGGCTGCGACCCCATCGAGCCCGTGGAGCCCACCGCGCCAGCGCCCGTGGAGCCCACGGTTGAAGAGGCCCTGCACCCCGAGCGCCGCGGCATCGGCATGGAGCTCGACACGGACGACTCGCTGCGCTCCGCACTGGCCGTCACCGTGGACGCGCGCCGCTCGTTGGCCGTCACGGACCAGACCATCCTCAACCAGTTCACCTTCCAGGCGGTGATGGATCAGCTCGTCGCGCAGAGCGCCGTCACCGGCCTGACGCGGCTGCAGCTGTTCCGCCAGTGGTGGGACACCGCGCGCCCGGCGCCGGGCCTGGGGCTTGGGCCTCACTGCAACGACGCGGGCATCGCGAACATGAATGGCTTCCCGTACGCCTGCCCCCGCCAGGAGGGCAACCTCGCCACGGTGGATCCGTTCATCAACCCCACCACCAACCCCGAGGCCTATATCCCCATTGGCCTGTTCAACCGCTTCGATCTGGCCCCCACCAACGGCGCCAACTGCGGTGAGTACCGCATCATCTTCGCGCGCCGGGGCGCCGCCACCGACGGGCTGCGCAACCTCATCATCTTCGAGGCCGTGCTGCCCAACCCCACGCCCAGCCAGGGCCTCAACGGCTGCCGGCCGGTGGCCAACTTCTGGGCCAACCTCACCACCAACAACGACGTGGCGGCACGCGCCACCGCGCTGCGCAACTTCTACTTCACCGGCCTGAGCGGCTTCATGCCCGTCATCCACATGGACAACTACGGCAACCGCTCGAGCCACACCGGCCAGGTGCGCACCAATCAGTTCATGGAGTTCAACTGGCTGCTGCGGGAGTTCAAGGTGAAGAAGACGTGTGGCACTTCGTGCGCCCTGCAGTTCATTCCCACCACGGTGAAGACCAACCCGGGCGGCAGCCTGTTCAGCCCCGGCTCCACCCACGCGCTGACGCCCGAGTTCCAGGGCACCGCCTTCCCCAACCAGGTGGGCGCGCTGGCCGTCAACAACATCCACACCTTCAACATGACGCTGGCCGACAAGTTCAACGCTGGCGAGAGCGACTCGCAAGCGCCCTCGTTCAACAGCTACGTGTCCGCCTTCGGCACCGCGGCGAGCACCTTCCGCAGCAACATTCAGGTGAAGATTCCCTCCACCAGCGGGCTGACGCCGGACCACATCGTTGCCCGCGCGCAGGCGCTCTCGTGCGCTGGCTGCCACGAGCTCAGCAATGGCGCCAACCTGGGCGGCGGCATCACCTGGCCCAACTCGCTGGGCTTCGTCCACGTGCGTGAGACGGGCCTGGAGCCCAGCCCCGAGGGTGGCAGCCGCTTCGTCATCTCGCCGGCGCTCAGCGGCACCTTCCTGCCGCGCCGCAAGACGGTGCTCGAGAACTTCGTGAACAGCTCCTGCGGCGACGGTGTCTGCCAGGCGTGGGAGTCCGCTACCGCCAACAGCTGCGGCTCGGACTGTGGCTGCTCCTCGATGTGGCAGAACTGCTGCGGCACCTGCATCGCGCCAGGCAATCAGTGCCTGGACGTTCAGTGCCCGCAGTAAGCAGCCTCGAGCACGGGTACCGCGGCGAGCTCCGCGGTACCCCTCCGCCACGAGGGGCTGTGCGAGCGGGTGAATGAGAGGGCCGGCGGTTACGGCTCTTTCTGCGACTCGTTAGAGGTTGGCACGCGCTTGGCTTTAATGAGGACGGGGGCATAGCAGCGCCCCTCGTGCTCATAGAGATCTGAATCGCATGGAGCCCTATCGGCTCCTGCAACCTGGGGACGCCAGCAGCCTCCGTTGATCTCGACCACGCTCGGCTGGGAGCAAGGAGGCAGCCGCTGGTCTTCCAACGGTTCCGTAGGAACCTTGCGCGTGACGTTCTCTCCAGAGACTGGAGGCGCCTCTGTCCCCGCTGGGCTCACGGAGGACAACGCTTCCTCTCCCAGTCCCGCGGGACCTGCATCCGGACTCCCGGATGCTTGCCGTGCCCCCTCCTGCGTCAACGAGGCTCCTTCGGGCGGGTCCCCATCACTCGTCAGCAACACCCCAAACACCACCAGCAGGAGCAAGACGCCGAGGGGAGCCAGGTTCGGCGTCGGCTCTTTCGGCGCGACGGGGGCCGCGCGGGGCGCCGATGCACCTTGAATGGCAGGAGCCAGCAGGGGCTTTGGCTCACTCGGCACGGCCGGAGCCAGGCTCGGTGCCGGCTCTTTCGGAGCGGCGGGAACCCGGCGAGGTTCCGGCTCCTTCGGAGCCTCTGCGCGAGGCGCCGGTGGCTCGGCTCTCACAGCGGCTTGCCGCGCAGCAGCCGCCTTCCAGGGCTCGTCCAGCGACGAGCGGGAGTACTCAAACAGGGCCTCCAGCTCCTCGGCCACACTTTGCGCAGTGCCCCGCGCTTCAGGGTCATCGGAGAGCATCCGCACAATGAGCTCGCCC
>DASVVJ010000975.1:0-12677 GCA_036389955.1 Myxococcaceae bacterium | reverse complement strand
CCACAGCCGCCGCGCCGCCCGGAACTTCGCCACTTCCTCCAGGAAGTTGTTGTGCACGTTGAAGAAGAACGACAGCCGCCCGGCGAACTCGTCCACCTGCAGCCCCGCCTTCAACGCCGCCTCCACGTACGCAATGCCGTCCGCCAGCGTGAAGCCGATCTCCTGCGCCGCCGTCGAGCCCGCCTCGCGGATGTGGTAGCCGCTGATGGAAATGGGATTCCACTTCGGAATCCGCTTCGCGCAGAACGCGAACAGGTTCGTAATCAGCCGCAGCGAGGGCGCCGGCGGATAGATGTACGTGCCGCGCGCCATGTACTCCTTGAGGATGTCGTTCTGCACCGTCCCCGAGAGCTGCTCCAGCGCCACCCCGTTCTTCTCGCCCACCGCCGCGTACAGGCACAGCAGGATGGGCGCCGTGGCGTTGATCGTCATCGAGGTGGACACCTCGCCCAGCGGCAGCCCCTTGAGCAGCACCTCCATGTCCTTCAACGAGGAGATGGACACGCCCACCTTGCCCACCTCGCCCCGCGCCCGCGAGTGGTCCGCGTCACGCCCCATCTGCGTAGGCAGGTCGAACGCCACCGACAGGCCCGTCTGCCCTGACGCCAGCAGGTAGTGGTAGCGCTGGTTGGCGTCCTCCGCCGAGCCGAAGCCCGCGTACTGCCGCATCGTCCAGAAGCGGCCCCGGTACATTGTCGGCTGCACGCCTCGCGTGAACGGGTATTCGCCCGGGAAGCCCAGTTGCTCGGTGTACTCGCCCTTCACGTCGTCCGGCGCGTACAGCGGCTTCATCTCGACGCCGCTCGAGGTGGTGAACGAGGGGTGGCGCTCGCCGCCCTTCGTCTTCGCCTTCTCGTAGACCTGTTTCTGCCAGCGGGCCTTCTCGTCCTTGAAGTCCGCCATCGCTCACTCCACCACGACGAGCTTCGCGTTGTTCTCCACCGTCGCCCCTTCCTTGGCCAGCAGCTCCACCACCTTGCCGGCCTTGGGGCTCTTCAGCTCGTTCTCCATCTTCATCGCTTCCACCACCACCAGGCCCTGGCCCTCCTTCACCTCGTCGCCCACCTTCACCAGCACCTTCACCACCTTGCCCGGCATCGGCGCGTTGATGACCTGCTTGCCCTCGGCCGTGAACCCCGCCGAGCCCGCCCGCAGCCGCAGCCGGCGCTCGTCCGCCACGTCCACCCGTTGCACCTGGCCGCGCACCAGCACCCCCACCTCGTCGGCGTTCTCCTCGAACTCCACGTGGTACGAGGTGCCGTCCACCAGCATGGATACCGCGCCGTGATCCAACGTCAGCGCGTCCACCGTGTACGTGCGCTCGTTGAGCGTCAGCTTGTAGCGCGTGTCTCCCAGCGGCTCGATGTCCACCGGTACCGCTTCCTTCTGCCCCTGCAGCTTCGCGAAGTAACGCATGACGACCTTTTCGAGCTCGTGTTGCGAGGAACCCTCACCCCAGCCCTCTCCCGAAGGGAGAGGGGGCTAACGCTTCCGCAGACCCTGTCTCCACGGGGAGATACCGCCTGTGCCTCCGGTGGCTCCCGCCTTCTGGGGCAGCGTCTTCGCCCGCTTCTGATCCCGCTGGTGCGCGAACACCGTGCTCGCCAGCAGCGCCACCTCGTGCAACGCCGGATCGTCCTGTCCCAGCAGCGCCGTGTGCTCGCGCGTCAGGAAGCTCGTGTCGTAGTCCCCACCCCCGAACTCCGGGTGCGCCAGGATCGCCCTGAGGTACCGCACGTTCGTCGTGATGCCCTTCACCACGTACTCGCTCAGCGCCCGCTGCGCCCGCGCAATCGCCTCCGGCCGCGTCGGCGCCCACACCGACAGCTTGGAGATCATCGGGTCGTAGAAGTTCGGCACCGTGTAGCCCGCGAACACGCCCGAGTCGTCCCGCACGTTCGGCCCGCCCGGCACCCGCAGGTACTGAATCTTTCCCGGGCTCGGCATGAAGTTGCGCGCCGGATCCTCCGCGTAGATGCGCACCTCGATCGCGTGCCCCTGTGGCGGCCTTGGCTCGGTGAAGGGCAGCTTCTCGCCCTCGGCGACCTTGATCTGCAGCGCCACCAGGTCCAGCCCCGTCACCCACTCCGTTACCGGGTGCTCCACCTGCAGGCGCGTGTTCATCTCCAGGAAGTAGAAGTTGCGGTGCACGTCCACCAGGAACTCCACCGTCCCGGCGCCCACGTAGTTCACCGCCTTCGCCGCCTGCACCGCCACCGCTCCCATCTTCGCCCGCAGCTCCGGGGTCAGAATGGGGCTGGGCGTCTCCTCCACCACCTTCTGGTGCCGCCGCTGTGCCGAGCACTCGCGCTCGTTCAGGTGGATGACGTTGCCGTGCGTGTCGGCGAACACCTGGATCTCCACGTGGTGGGGCTTCTCCAGGTACTTCTCGATGTACACCGCGTCATTGCCGAACGAGCTGAGCGCCTCGCTCTTCGCCGAGCGCCACGCCGAGTCGAAGTCCGCCAGGCCCTCCACCCGGCGCATGCCCTTGCCGCCGCCGCCCCCAGCCGCCTTGGCCATGATGGGGAAGCCGATCTTCTCCGCGTACGCCCGGGCCTCCTCCACCGAGGCGATGGGCTCGGCGGTGCCCGGTACCACCGGCACTCCGGCTTTGATCATGTTCTGCCGCGCCCGCGTCTTCTCACCCATGGCGTCCATGGCCGAGGCCGGCGGGCCGATGAAGGTGATGCCGGCCGCCTCGCAGGCGCGCACGAAGGAGGCGTTCTCGGACAGGAAGCCGTAACCCGGGTGGATGGCGTCCGCGCCGGAGCGCTTGGCCGCCTCGAGGATGCGCTCCTGCACCAGGTAGCTCTCGCGCGAGGGCGGCGGGCCCACCAGGTAGGCCTGGTCGGCCATTCGCACGTGCAGCGCCGAGCGGTCCGCCTCCGAGTAGACGGCCACCGTGGCGATGCCGAGCTCCTTGCAGGTGCGCATCACCCGGATGGCGATCTCCCCGCGGTTGGCGATGAGAATCTTGCGGATCTTGGGCATGGAGCGCCCTTTAGCACACGCCGGAGCCGCCTCGGTGAACCCCGTGCGCTGCTCGGGCCGTGACTCCCCGCCCGGGAGGGGGGATAGTGCGCACGCCCTGTCCTACCCTGGACACCCGAGGTGCCCCCCATGACTGTGTTCCGCTGGAGCCTCCCCCTGGTTGCCGCCCTCTGTCTGGCTGGCTGCAAGAAGGAAGAGCCCACCCCCTCCGCCCCGGCTGCCACCCCCTCCAAGGCGGCTCCCGCGGCCCCTGCGGCCTCGGCGCCGAGTGCTCCCAAGCCGCACGGTGCCACCGCCGTGGGGACGGATGCGCCCGCGGCGCCTCCCCCGGCCGGTGAGCTGTCCTCGCTCTCGTTCCTCAAGCCGGTGGACCCCGAGAAGTGCGAGTGGGTGCAGCAGCCGCTGCCCTCGGGTGAGCCCACGCCGGTGTTCGTCTTCAACGCGGCGTGTGACCGGTCGATGGTGTCCTTCAGCCCGGATGCCAAGGAGGGCCTGGTGTTCAGCTGGCCTTCGGGGGAAGGGGAGGAGCCCAAGGCGTGGCGGGTGGACCTGGCCCAGCGCACCGGGAAGGTGCTGGACCTGAAGGCGCTGCCCGGCGGTATCGGGGCGGGCAACCAGGACAAGCCGTTCATCGAGCAGCTGGGCTTCGACAAGCAGGGGGTCCCGGTGGCGGTGATTGCCGACATCTTCGTCTCCCGGCAGCCCAAGAAGGGGCCCAAGGACAGCTACTCCATTCCTTATGAGGGGAAGAGCTACCCGCTGCCCGAGGTGGATGGCTCGCCGGGGCTGGCACACGCCTACCGGCTGGAGGGCGAGACCTGGAAGCGCATCGAGACGAAGGGCAGCCGCTTCGAGTCGGATATCGCGCCGGGGACGCGTGAGCTGGACGCGGCGCGGGCGCTGGCGCCCGTGTGGAAGGCGTCTCCGCCCGAGGGCATGGTGGGGGAGGAGGCCTCGGAGAGCGCGGTGAAGCAGCTGGACGCGGCGCTGCCGGGACAGGACGAGTCCGGACAGTGGATGACGCTGAACACGCCGGGCGGGAAGCTGCACTTCCGGGGCACGCTGGGCGGTGAGTACCTCTACCCGTCCGCGCCGGTGCGTTGGGAGGAGGGCGGGAAGCTGGTGGAGCTGGAGGAGCTGTCGGCGAAGCCGGGAGACGCGCTGGGCTTTCAGGTGCAGGACGAGTGGCTACTCATTGCCAACTACGGTGAGTCGAGGGGGGCCCAGGTCTGGGGCACGCGGACGAAGAAGCGGATTCTCTCCGTGGAGGGCGCCAGCGCTGCGGCGTTCTGGCCGAAGCCTCTCAAGCCCTGAGCCACAGGACATGAGGTGGGAGCGCCCAGGAAAATCTGTTGTCAAAACTGTCGCCGGACGAAGGTGTTGCTTTCGATAGACATCTCATCCGGTCGAGTGCCTGATGATGACGTGCCTGCCTCTGGCTTCTCATGATGAGTCAACGTTGTGCGGCGAGGATTCGCCAATTCTTGATATCAATGGCGTAGACGCCGCTCCCGTCCAATGCGATGAGTTCTTTATCCATCGCACATGCGCCATGGCGGGGGAAGATCTCCACATAGACTACATCTCCGGTCCCGGGGATGACGTTGACGTCATACGATTCGCGTTTATAAAGACATATCTCCCGCGGTGTCGCGCCCTTGTGGGGTTTGATGTCCCATGGGAGAAAGTCCTCCATGGCAAGTTGGATGGCCGCGAGCATGGTTCCGGAGAGCAACTGATGACCTTCAGACGGGAGCACCTTCGGCCACGTAAAGTTCCCAGCCTCTTGCGGTGACGCATAAACCGGACGAGGAGGGCGCTGAAAGAGCGCGCAGGCTGAGGACGAGAGGCAGAGCGGCAACAACAGCAGCAGTGGGCGCTTCATGGCGTTCCTCTCAAGCGGCGACTGTCAAGGGTATGGGCCGCAATGCGCGGTTCAATCCTGGACGGCGGTGATACGCCCACGAACCTTGTCCTCGGGTTTGATGATACCGATGAGATTCCAGTGTTTTCCGCAGCGCTCATACAGTTCCCCGGGACGGTCCTCGTTCAGGTAGGGGACGAGTTTCTGGAGATGACAGGCCGTGTCGAATTGGACGCGGATTGGATAGAGCTGCGTCGCGCTCAGCCGATCCTTGGGACTTCTGGTCATGTCTGAAGGCGACCACGGATGGCTGTGGTAGTCACCGAGCGGCACAATCTGGCCCCGCGCATCCCGTACACTTCGTGGCACATAACAGCTCTTTGTAGGAGAGACGTAACCGGCCTTGGTGTCACCCAGAGGAGAAGGGTGGCTGGCATAGTAGATGCCATCACCCAGGGAGTAGATGACGCCGCAGTACTCCCGACCATAGTCCTCCTCTTTGGCGCGGGGCAGTTTCAGGATGGCTGGGCAGAGCTGGTCGATCACTTCATCCACCTCGCTGGACGGTTGGATGGCTCCCCACGGCCCACTTACCCAGACGCGACCGTTCTCAAGCCCGTAGGTGTCTGGCTCGCCCGTTGTTTCGGGGCCGGTGGCGCAACCCAGCATTCCCCAGGACATGAGCGTAAGGTTGCGGAAGAACCCCATGGATACCTCGAAAAGCCGGTTTAGCCTGGCCTTGCTGGGCATACTGGGCTTCCTGCGTGTTGCCAGCAAGCCCGACGTCAGCCCCAGGTGTCGAGGATCTGGAGCATGGGCTGCATGAACAGCGGGGAGCTCACCAGCAGCAGGGTGAGCGTCCACGTGCGAGCGAGCGCGGAGGGCCAGCGGACTACTTTCAGGGCCCGCTCGGCCCAGACGAAGGGAATCTGGAGCAGGAAGAAGCTGGCCATCATCCCCGCCCAGTAGAGCCCTACCGCGGGCAGCATGAAGTAGAAGTGGATGAAGGCGCTCACCACGAAGGTCAGCACGAGCGCCAGTTCAATGTGGCCTCGCCGGGCCACGGGTGCGAAGACGCTGTACTTCAGGAAGTGGTGCACGGCCCGGTTCCAGCGCCGGTTCCAGAACTCCGAAATGGTCTTGGAGAGGATCGGATCGTCGTGCAGCGGCCTCGGGTCGATACCCAGCAGGCCGTAAGCGATGATCACCGCCGCGACGGTCACCTCCACGGCCACGTACATGAACACGGCTCCCGCGCTCCAGCGCACCAGGAGCCGGGGCACACCCGAGAGCAGGTGGTTGGCGTAGTGCACCGCCGCCCAGCCGCCGATGAAGAGCGGGAGCCCCACGGCCAGGCGCGCGAGCGCATTCAGGTCCAGCTTCCGGGCGATGGGCTTGGCCCGGAGCGTGTCCACCAGGCCCACGGTGTGCCAGATGCGGCGAAGCGCGGGCACCTGGCGGCGCTCCTGGACCAGCTCGATGACGCGGGCGGTGAACCAGAGGCTTCCCAGCGCCAGGACCGCGGTGAAGGTCGGGTACTCGTCAGGCACGAAGAAGGCCACGGGCAGCGCCGACGCGCAGAGGAGCACCGCCGCGCCGCGCCGCCACCGCGAGCCCGTTGCCAACAGCGCGGCGGGGATCGCGGCCACGTAGACCAACCCCAGCAGGAGAAGTCCCAGGAGCACCCGGCGGTTGTAGCACGGGGAGTTCTCGCTACCTCCGGACAGCCAGGAGGCGCCAGCCCTTCACGTCGATGGCGCAGCCAATCGGCAGCAGAGCACGTTGCGTGTGAGCCCAGTGTCTAGAGCGAACGGTGGGTGCAAGGCGCACGGCTGGCAGGGAGGGAGGGGCTGCTTACCGTCGTTTCATGCTCGATGCCTTGGCCGCACTCGCGGGCGATACCTGGGGGCAGTACGACGTCAGCCGCGCAGCTCAAGGAGCTGGAGAGCACAAATTCGACCTCGTCGTGGGCTCACCTGGCGGTGGAACCTTCTTCACCACCGGGGAGTCCCCCGATGGTGGCACTCCCAACACGGGTTCTCCCGATGCTGGCACGCAGTTTCCGGACGCGGGGACTCCCGACGCGGGTACTCCCGACGCGGGCACTCCGCCGCCGACCACCAGTGGCGACTGGACGTTCTACAGCACCCCCCAGGGCGGCCCCTTGCGCGTGTACGGCGTGAGCGCCGACGAGGGCGGCAACATCTGGGTCGCTGGCGGTGAGGAGGGTTTGTTTCTCCTCCAGCCGGGACAGACGCGCTTCCGCCGCTTCACCATGGATGATGGGCTGCGCCCCTATGGCTACATGCTCGATGGGAGCGCTCCTGCCGGCACCAAGTACCTCAAGGTCATCTCCGTGGCGGGTGGCCCCCCTGGCGTCGCCTTCGTGGGCTACGAGGGCAAGAAGCCCGCCTCGGGCATGCCCAACTGCGAGGACGAGTGGGACCAGGCCCAGGTCGCGGGCCGCACTCCGGACCCCAGCATCTACAAGAGTGGTGACGCGGACCGGGTGACGCTGACCGACACCGGCATCCAGGTGGCTCACTACGACTTGTCCACCGGGCCCAACAAGGTCGCCGCCGAGCCGCGTGGCCGCGAGAAGCTCTGCAACATCCTGCGCATTGCTTATGACTCGCGGACCAAGAGCGTCTGGTTCGGCGGCAACCATGGCTTCGCCTGGGGCAAGGCGGACTTCCCTGGCTACACCTGCGCTCCCGGCACCTGGGGGTATGGCTGTGCCGGGGTGATGGAGCACGTGCACCCGGCCCTCAACGCGTGGAACTCGACACGCACCCGTGCCGTGCTGCTCACGGACCTGTACTACGGCGTCGGAGTGGCCTCGAACGGGGACGTGTGGTTCGGGGGGGCCAACCGCACCACCCGCTTCCGTTACGGCACCAACGGCCACAACTACTGGCAGGCCCAGGTGGAGACCGAGGGCAGCGGCTACGCGTGGAACCGCATCGACATCTGGCCCGATTACGTGACCGAGCCCTCCATGCCCACCGTGGAGCAGCGCGTGGATGACATGGTGTCCGGTATCGCCGTGATGAACGACCAGTCCATCTGGGTCGGGAGCTTCCAGCGAGGCCTCGCCCTGCTCAACTCGAGCGGCCAGAAGCTGCGCACGCTGTCCACCGAGCTGGTCGATGGGTTCGGCTATGTGGGGGCCGTTGCCGCGGATCCACTCGACGACAGTGTGTGGGCCGGCGCCAGCTGGGGCGGAGGGCTGAGCCGCGTGCGTGGCTCCACGATCATCAAGTACGGCACCGGCGTGCTGCCCAATCACCTCGTCTGGACGCGCATCACCGATGTTCAGGTGGACCGCTTCAGCACTCCCCGCCGCGTCCTCGTGGCCTTCGATGGCTCCAGCAACACGCCTGCCGCCATTGGCATCTACGTGGGGCCCTAGTGAATGAGGCCGTGGTACTGCTGGGCGCAGTCGTCGCAGGACTGGTACTCGAAATAGAACTCCGGCCGTGAGAAGTGCAGCCCGCAGTGGCGGCACCGATGGAGTGCCGGAAAGTCCTCGAGCGACCCGCTCAACGCCGAGAGCCGCTTCACCACCGTGGCCGCCGCACTCACGTCTGGCGGGAGCCGTGTCCAGTCCAGCACCAGGAAGCTCTTGGCGACCGTGCCCATTTCGTGGGGGCCCACCCAGCCGTGGACCTCGTAGAACAACGTCAGCTCGTTGCCCTCCACGGTGGCCCGCTCACCCTGGCCCTGCCACTGCTGGCCTGAGACCTCCCACCGGTACTCTCCAAAGATGCGAGGCACGATGCGCGCCCGCTCCTCCTCATCGTCCTTGCGCGTCCGCGGGCGGAACCCTGCTTCCGCCAGCACCTGGGCCAGCCAGCCCTCTCCGGCGCCGTGCTCGGCTGTTCTGTCCCAGCCGAGGAGCACTTCGGTGAGCTTCTCCACGTAACGGGTGGCGGAGCTCAGCGTCCGGTTCAACGGCAGCGGGCAGTCAAGGCCCTGCACCTCCAAGTGACATTCCCCGTAGCGCTCTTTCACCCACCAGTCACCCTGCGCCGACTGGAGCCGGATCCCGTTCTCGCTCTGCTCGCGGCGTGCTCCTGGCAGCTTCTGCTCCAGCAGGTGCGCCAGCTCCTCGATGCTGGCCTCGGTCGGAGGTGGGGGCGGGGGTTTGGGCTTGGGCGGGGGCTGCCGGGGCAGGGTGTTGAGCACTGGCAGCAGGGACACATAGGCCGAGGCCACGCTGGCGAAGCGGTGCGAGGGCTCCTCCGCCGTGGCACACGCCAGCCAGCCTTCCCACTGCTGCAGCCAGGCCGCATCGGCGCGGGGCCGCAACATCCACTCCACCAGCCGGCCGAAGCCGAAGACGTCCGCCGCAGGCGTGAGCGGTCCCCCTTGCGTCACCTCGGGTGCGGTGAAGTCCCCGGCGGCCAGGTGCCCCAGTACCTCATGGCCTCCGGCACTCAGGAAGGCTCTCAGGCCCAGGTGCAGCAGCTGACACTGCTTCCGGTTCTCCCAGAGCACTTCAGAGGGGCTCAGGCCCCCGTGCACCTGTCCTCGGAGGTTCGCCGTGGTGAGCACATACGACAAGGACTCGGCCACGCTCCGCACGGCCTCCGCGGTGTCTATGTCGTCTCTGACTTCGGCGCCCCACTGTTCCAACGGGGGACATGAGGTCAGCTCCTGGGCCACCCACAGCGCCTCGGCTTCGGGCAGAAAGCCCGCTTCCTTCACCTGCGGGAACGCGGAGGTCTTCAGCGAGTTGCCTGCTTCCATGGCCTGGCGGAAGCGTTCCACCTCTTCCGCCCGTGGGACGCGCAGCACGGGCCACAGGCTCAGTCGCACCGGGAACTCCCGGCTCTCCGTGTCGTTGGCCCGGTACTCCTCGGAAGGGCCTGGGCCTGGCAGTGCCTCCACCACCCGCCAGCGCCCCACGGCCATCTCTGGCTTCAGTCGGCTCATATCGCCCGAGCCTACCCCGCCTCAGGCGCTGCTGCCGCAATGCTGCGCCGCTTCCCTGAGCCGCCGCTCGATCTCGTCCGCCGCCCGCGTCACGCCTCCCTCCGTCCGCGCGCGCTCGCCCATCTGCCGGGCCTGCTCGCGCACAGGGGGCTGATCCACCTCGCGCAGCGCCTGCGCCAGCGTGTCCGCGCTGAGCTTGCCGCGCGGCAACAGCGTCCCCACTCCCTGCCGGCGCACCAGGCCTCCCCAGGGAACCTGGCCGAAGAAGGCCGGGATGATCACCGACGGAACACCCGCCGTGGCCACCGCCCCCGTCGTGCCCGCGCCTCCGTGGTGCACGACCGCCTTCACCCGGGGGAAGAGCCACTCGTGCGGCAGGTTGTCATCGACGTACACGCTCTCCGGAAAAGCGCTCCGGCCGTCCACGGTGTTGCGGTGCAGGATGCCCCGGCTCCCCGTGCTCCGCAGCGCCTCGAGGATGAGCTCCGTCACGGCCGTTTTGTCGTGCGTGCCCCAGCTTCCAAACCCGATGTAGACGGGCGCGGGCCCCGCCTCCATGAACTGGCGCAGGGGCGTACTCACCTGCTCCTCGACCGGCCAGTGCCAGCGTCCCGTCTGGACGACCGGCTCCGGCCAGTCTCCGGGTCTTGGCAGCAGAGCCGTGCTCCAAGCCGCGAACACCGGCATGTTGAACACGAGCTCCGGAGCATGAAGCTCACCGAGCCGCAGCCAGCTCAGCCCCTGCCGCCGGCGCCACGTCCCCACGATGTCGGCCGTCAGCGCCGCCGTGGCGATGTTCCGTAGGCGCGTCGACATCAGGTTGAGCAGCGCGCCGCGATCCTGGATGTGCTCGTCGAACAGGCCATAGCTCCGGGTGGCGAGGAACACCGGGTCGAAGAAGGCCTGCACGATGGGCAGGCCCCGGCTCTCCGCCACATGCAGCGCCGGCAGCGTGTAGGCCGCGTTGCTGATGAGCACATCGGCCTCACGGCTCGCTTCCCAGAACTGCTGGAACTGGGGCCCGATGAGCTGCCGCTGCCATTTGAGGAAGAGCTTCACCCCCGCCATGCCGCTGGAGGTGCTCGCCAGCTCCTGCATCAGCTCATCGGTTCCGTCCTCCTCCAGCGGGTGAAAGGCCAGCCCGTACTTCTCGATGAAGGGCTGAAAGGCTGCCCGGGCCGCGAGCGTGACGTGGTGGCCGCGCCGGGTGAGTTCCGCTCCCAGTGCGACGAAGGGCTGTACGTCCCCGCGGGTTCCCCAGGTCAATGCCACGAACCGATAACGCTCTCTCGGTACGAACCGCCGCAGGTACGCCGAAGGCCAGGGGGCCGGCTTGGGTGTGCTCATGGGCTCCCCTTCGTAATGCGCGAGCCGCTGCCCCGGTCCGAGCTCAGCACATAATTGTCCCGTGATGGACACCTGCCTCAGGCAAGGCACGAACCCGTCGCACGTGCGTGCGAACGTTCCGCCATGAAGGTCGACGAATACGTCCAGTACGATGGGCTCGGGCTCGCGGAGCTGGTGAGCCGGGGCGAGGTCTCCGCTTCAGAGTTGGCGCTGGCGGCGCTCGAAGCGGCGGAGCGGGTGGAACCCCACATTCGCGCGCTGGTCCGCAGCTTTCCCGAGCGGGCCCGGCACCCGCGCATGGATGCGCTACCCCCGGGGCCCTTCCGGGGCGTGCCCTTCCTGCTCAAGGACTTCCCCATCGAGAAGGGAACACCGTGTGAGATGGGCAGCCGCCTGTGCCGGGGGCTCGTCTCTCCGGCGGACTCGCACCTGATGGAGCGCTTCCGGGCCGCTGGGCTGGTGACGCTGGGCTGTACCGCCGCGGCGGAGCTGGGCTTCAACGTCACCACCGAGTCCGTGCTCGCCGGGCCCACCCGCAACCCCTGGGACACCCGGCGCATGGCCGGAGGCTCCAGTGGCGGCTCCGCGGCTGCCGTGGCCGCGGGCATTGTCCCCATCGCCCACGCCAGTGACACGGGAGGCTCCATCCGCATCCCCGCCTCGTGCTGTGGCGTGGTGGGGCTGAAGCCCACGCGCGGCCGCATTCCGCTCGGGCCCGGCGTGGGAGAGTCGATCAGCGGGTTGAACATTGAGTTTGCCCTCACCCGCACCGTGCGCGACTGCGCCGCGCTGCTGGATGCCGTGCAGGGCGCGGGGGTAGGGGACCCCTACGTCATCGCGCCTCCCGCGCGTCCTTTCCTCGGGGAGGTGCGGACGCCTCCGGGACAGCTGAGCATTGCCTACACGACACGGGCCTGGTCGGGCGCCCCCGTGGACCCGGAGGTGAGCCGCGCCGTGGAGCAGACCGCCGCGCTGTGTGAGTCGCTGGGCCACCGTGTCCGCGAGGCCTCTCCCACCGTGGACGCCGCCGGCCTGATGTTCGCCACGGTCCGGCTCGGTTCGGCGCACCTGGCAGCGGCCATTGACGGGTTGGCGGGCGCGCTGGGCCGTGTGCCGGGAGAGGACACGCTGGAGGCGACGACGCTGGCCACCTACCGCTATGGCAAGACCGTGCCCGCGACCGAATTGCTCGGCGCGATGGCCCTGCTCAATGGGATCTGCCGCTCGGTGGGCGCGTTCTTCGAGGGGTGTGACGTGCTGCTGACGCCCACGGTGGCGCGCGTGCCTCAGCCGCTTGGCACCTATGACGCCAACGCGCCCGGAATCACCGCCGAGCAGTGGCCTGAGCGCATCTTCGCGTTCGCTCCCTTCACCCCCCTGTTCAACGTCACGGGCAACCCCGCGCTGTCGCTGCCACTCCACGAGAGCAGCGAGGGGCTTCCCATCGGAATGCAGTTCGCCGGCCGCTATGGAGATGAGGCGACGTTGCTGCGGCTGGCGGGTCAGCTCGAGGAGGCACGGCCCTGGCGGACCC
>DASVVJ010000974.1:0-16979 GCA_036389955.1 Myxococcaceae bacterium | reverse complement strand
CAAGGCGGAGGCGCCCAGCCCCACCCCGCTGGAGTCCTTCTTCCTCCAGCCAGACCGCGTTCAGATCTTCATCGCGGACTTGTCGATTCCTTTGATGAGGCAGCAGAAGGAGACGCGGCCTTCGGTTGGCTACTTTCTCCTCAAGGGCAACGGTCTCGAGCTGAGTGCACAGGATCGCCAGACTCTGGCGCAGAACTGGATCGCGCCAGAGAAGGTGGTGCCCAAGGAGCCCACGCTGTGCGGCGGTTTCAACCCGGACGTTGCCCTGCGCTTCTGGAAAGGCACGTCCTGGGTGGACGTCGTGCTGTGCTTCGGCTGCTCCAAGCACCTCTTCTACGACGCGAAGGGCAAGTCGATGAATGGGGGAACCTTCCAGGACTTCTCCGCCCTGGTGAAGCTCGCGAAGAGCACGTTCCCCCAGGAGCAGTTCCCTTAAAGGTTGCCGGGCTTCGCGAGGTGCCCGCTCACCACTTCCCGTCCTTGGCCAGGCCCTTGAGCCTGGTTTCGGCCTTGGCGAGGTTGGCGGCCGCCTTGCCCTTGCCGGAGAGCGTGGCGTAGACGCTGTTGCGGAACTCGGTGCTCACCTGGTTGTACTTCGCACCGGTGATGGTTGGCCGCGGCACCGCGCTGGTGAAGGTGCTGTACAGGCTACGGAAGAACGGGTTGGCCTTGAGCAGCTCCTCGTCCTCGTAGAGGCCCATGATGGTGGGGTTGAACGAGCCCACCAGCGCCCGGCGCTTCTGCTCCTCGCGGCTGGTCAGGTACTTCACCAGATCCACCGCGAGCGCCTGGTTCTTGGAGGACTTCGGCACGCCGAGCTGCCAGCCGCCCAGCGTACCGGTGGACTTGCCACCCTCGCCGCCCTTGGGCAGCGCCATCACGCCCACCTTGTCCTTGACCGGGCTGTCCTTGGAGTTGGCCAGTGCCCAGGCGTACGGCCAGTTGCGCATGAACACGGCATTGCCGGATTGGAAGGCGCCGCGGGCCCCCTCCTCGTCGTAGCTCAGTGCGCCCTTGGGCACCACGTTGCCCACCAGCGAGGCGAAGAAGTCGATGGCTTCCACGGCCTTCGGGTTGCTGAGCGTGACCTTGCCCTGTCGCCGCGCTCGCCAGGGTAGGGGTGATCAACGCCACCGCGGTTACAATCCCTGCCCATGCCTTCTTCATTGCGTGTCTCCCTTGCTCTCAGTGGGAAGTAGCAACCTCTCGTAGCACATGACTCGTCACAAGGGCCTGTCCCCGCTGGGCAAAGGCCTTTACGCTGCCGGCACCGTGTACACGGCTGGGAGGGGAGCCACATGCGAAGCGCGATGCGGAAGAGCGGCCTGGGACTGTTGATGATCACGGCCTTCACGGCGTGTGGAGGTGACGAGGACGAGGGCCCCGAGGTGCGGACGATCCAGCTGGTCGAGCGCGCGGCCTCGGACGCGCTGGTGGACAACGAGCCTCCGGGAGACTCGGCGGGGGATGTGCTCACGTTCGCCAACCTGTTGTTCGACTCGACGAACACGACGCAGATAGGCACGGACCAGGGCTACTGCGTGCGCGTGGTGGCGGGCGAGTCCTTCGAGTGCACGTGGACGGCGTTCCTGAGCGAGGGGCAGCTCACGGTGTCAGGGCCCTTCTACGACACGAAGGGTTCGGTGCTGGCGATCACCGGGGGCACGGGGGCCTTCCAGGGCGCTGGAGGCGAGATGGAGCTCCGGTTCCGGGAGTCGCAGACGGTCGAGTATGACTTCATCTACCGGGTGGTTCTGGAGGACTGAGGCGGGACCGGAAGATCCGCCGATCCGGCCTGAATCCCCGCTCTCCCATTCATCGGGGGCCCGACGCATCCTTCAGGAATCACAAGGACACGTCATGGCCCACGAACACTCCGCTCACTCCGCCCACCACATTGTGCCGGGTTTTGGTGCTGACCGCGCCGCCCATTACGACACCCAGGCATCCGTCAACCTTGCCGGTGCCCAGGCGATGTACGAGCTTGGCGTCAGCGCGCTGACCGCCCAGCTCGACGGCCAGGACACCGCGTCGCTGCTCTTCGTGGGAGTGGGCACGGGCGCGGAGCTGGTGCCCTACACCCGTTTCAACGTGCCGGGCTGGCGCTTCACGGGCGTGGACCCCTCGGACGCCATGCTCGCCGTGGCCCGTAAGCGCCTGGAGACCGAGGGACTGCTCTCTCGTACGCACCTGCACGTGGGCGAGCTGCGCGCCCTGCCTGCCGGCCCCCCGTTCGACGGTGCGCAGATGATGGGGGTGCTGCACCATGTGGAGGGCGAGGAGGCGCGCCTCGAGCTGCTGCGAGAGGTGGCCCGGCGGCTCAAGCCCGGAGCGCCGCTGGTGCTGGGCTGCCGCGTGGGCAATGACCCCGAGCTGACGAACGTGGAGCTGCGGCGGCTGCGGGCGTATGGCATCCCCGCGGAGGCGCTGGAGCAGCGGCGTCAGATGCTCGGGGTGATACGGCCCATCGAGTCCGATGCCGCCCTGTTCGCGATGTTCGCGAAGACCGGACTGGTGGCGCCGCGTCCGATCTTCGTCTCACTGCAGTTCAAGGTCTTCCTGGCACGCTTCGAGCCTGGCGCCGGGGGCTGAGGCCCAGAGAGTGACTGTCAGTGCACGCGCGCCCTCGGCAGGTTCGACGGCGCCGGGTAGCCCAACAGCGATTCGAACGTCAGCTCGGAGCCCTGGATGCTCGAGCCCCCGGGCGTCCCGCACACCAGGGTCTGCAGGTCCTGCGCGCGCCGCCCCAGGTCATCAAACGGCCGGGAGAGCCGCGTCACCGGGTCCTGCACCGTGCCTCCTCGCAGGAACAGCGACAGCTGCGCCGGTTGCCCCGCCTGCCGGTTCGAGATGTGCGTGAACTCCGTCGCCGTCTCCCCCGCATGGCAGCCGTTGCACGTGTTCAGCGAGAACTTGTGCCGCGCCTCGTTCCCCACCGACGATGCGCGCCAGAAGAAGTTCTCCGGCACCCTCGACGACGCTCCCAGGAACCGCTGTCCCGAGAAGCTCTCCGGCACCGTGTGCTGCTCCGCCAGGATCGCCGCCTGGTTCGCGTTGATGAAGCTGCTCAGCATGTTCGTGTTGTTGAACCCGTTGTCCGGCGTCAGCTTCACCGTCGCCGGCTGCAGCCCCGTCGCCGTCAGCACGAACTCCCGCAGCTCCCACGTCTGGCCCAGGTCCACCTCGTTCGTCCGGATCTGGTTCAGCGCGTTGCCGTGCGGCCGCCCAGGCATCACCCCCGCCTTCGCGAACCGGTCCGTCAGCCCCTGCAGCTTCGTCTTGAACTCCGCACTTCCCAGGCTCAGCTGACCCAGTGCGTGCCAGTCCCGAGCCCAGCGCTGGATCGCTTCCGGCGTGGCTCCCGGCAGCGCGTACTCGAGGATGACTGTGAACTCCAGCGGGTTGCCGTTCGGGTCCACCACGCCGAACACGAACCGTCCCTCTCCCGCCTGCACCCCCGGCTGACGCAGGTCCATCCGGTTCACGATCGCCAGCAGCCGGAACGGCGCGTGCCTGAAGTCCAGCGGCCGCAGCGGGCCTCCACTTCGCTCCTCCCACGGCCCCAGCACCTTCGTCATCATCAGCGGCCGCGCCGGCACCGTCAGCCCGTTGATCGTCTGCGGCGTGTTCCATGTCTTCAGCCACTGGCGAACCAGCGCTGAAGGATCGTTGCCTCCCGCCATCGCCCGCATCAGCGTCTCGAAGTGCCACGCCCCGCCTAGCGTTGTGCGCGCCGGGTCCTCCACCACCGACAGCGAGGTGATCATCAGCTCCTTTGTCCGGTCCACCGTGCACACCGCCGGCCCACACGCTGTCGTGGACTCGCAGCCGTTGGCCGGGCTCCCATCGCAGTCGTACGTGCCCACCGTGCATGCCACGTCGCACGTGCTCGCCACGCACACCCCGGGCGCGTTGCCCTGTCCCGAGCACGTCGTGCCGCACGTGCCGCAGTGCTCCGCGTCCGCCGTCAGGTCCACCTCGCAGCCGTTGGCCGGATTCCCATCGCAGTTGCCGTAGCCCGGCGCGCAGGGCGTCTCGTACGCCGGTCCCTGAACGCACGTGGACTCGTTGCTCGCCACATCCCGCGCCGCCACGTACACCCGGCGGATGCTGCCCGGGCCCGTCGCTGCCACCGTGATTGCCGCGCTGAAGGAGCCGCTCGTCCCCGCGAACACCGTGGCCGCCGGTGTGCCTGTGCACGCCACGTCCACGAAGACGCCCACTTCGCTGCGCGGCTCGGCCGTGCCCGTCACCTGGAGCTGGTGCTGGGTGGTGCCGTACTGCCAGGCCACTTCCCCGAGCACCGGCGGGGCCGGCGGCGTTGTGTCCTGGTTCCCGTAGCCGGGCGGCACAGGGATGCTGGTGCAGCCCGAGGGGTTGCCCGCCGAGTCATAGGCCCGCGCCGAATAGCTGCTCACCACGTACTCCGGCGAGCCGTCCGGATACGGGCAGGACGAGCCCGACGTCAGGTTGGCCACCGCCATGCCTGTGCAGCGATCGCCCCGGAAGAGGAGGATGGTGGCGTTGGGCTCGCTCCGGGCCTCGATGTTCGGCACCGACGAGGAACCTCCCGTTGGCTCCAGCCACGTGAGCACCGGCGTTGGCGGAGGGGTGAGGTCCACCCGCACGGGGCGGCCCAGGTAGCGGTTGTTGTTCTCGTTGCCTTCGCGCACCAGGCCATGCGGGTCCGCGATGGCGCCCAGGTAGTAGGTGCCCTCCAGCACGCGCGGCGTCTCGGTCTTCGCGCTCACGATGCGGCAGGTCCCCGCTGGCACCGGCGTCGTCTCGCTGGAGATCAGGAACGCATCGCTCTCGTCGATCAGGCTGTCGTGAGAGAGGTAGAAGCCCACCTCAGTGCTGCCCGGCACATCACCCCGGTTGCACAGCTGCACCGACATGGGGTCCTTCCAGCCCGTGCTCAGCTTCGAGGGCCCCAAGAGCATCTCCAGCTCGAACTCGGGGATGCCATCAGCCGGCTCAGGAGACGCGGTACAGCCCACCAGCGCGCCCGCGAGCGCGCCAAGCAACCACTTCGGCGTGTGCATAGGAGGTCTGCCTTCAGGGATGTGAGGGGCTACCGGCCCGCCCGACAAGGTACTCAGACGCGACGGACGCCGGCTTATTCACTCCCTGGACCCGCTCAGAACTCGAGCTGGCCCCTCCTACTCGCCGATTAGAAATAGTCGGCGAGGGTGAGCTTGCGGGTGCTTCCGTCAGACAGGGTCAGCGTCACGACCGTGCCCGCCGGTCCGAAGGTGAAGCCACCGTGAGGGCCGAGCGGGGTGTTGGGATCGACTGGCTTACCGTCAATCGCCGTGACCACGTCGCCTTTCTTCCAACCCGCCGCCGCTGCTGGCGAGCCTTCCGCCACGTAGGTCACCCCTAACTTGTTGCCGTCGAGCACCAGGCGCAGCCCGGAGCGGTCGCGGGGGAACGGCTCCGCCATCCGGTCCCGCAGCGGAATCGCGTACAGGCGGTTGCCCGGAAAATCGATCAACAGCCGGAAGCGGCCGAGCAGCGGCATGCCGACATTGCCTGCCTCACGGTCGCTGTCGATCTCGACGTCGGGCGAGGTGAACTCGGTCGGCGCGTCGTGGAAGGTGACTCCGGCGAAGCGGATGCTCTTGAGGGTCGCGACGCGATGGATCGACTCGCCGCCGATCGCTCCCGCCGAGCGGGTGCTGCTGCGCCGATTCTCCAGCAATCGATTCGCCTGCCAGAAGTGGGGAGTCAGCGACATGTAACCGCCATTTCCCAGGTCGAAGATCATCGGTGCTTCGGGGAGCCCTTCGACTGCTACCGGCACGACTCGGAGCGCGCCGAGCGGCTCCAGCGGCACCATCACCGCCCCGGTGGGCGGCCGGAAGCCGGTGGGATCGTGAAAGGCGATGGACGGGCCAGACGGATCCACGTCCACAATCGTCTGCAGGAACACGTCCTTGCCGAGGATGACGGGCAGCGGGGTACCCAGCCGCTTCGATACGTCGCCGAGGTCGATGACAGCGACCTTCGGCGCCTTCAGCGTCAGGTTGCCGATGGCAATCGTCACGTCCGTCGCAAAGCCGGCTGCCGCCTCGCCGCCGCTGCCGGTGGCGACGCCCGAGCCGATCTGCTGGCGCCCGATGCGCTCGGCGAAGGTTTTGTCGAGGACCGTCACATCGGCGCCGCTGTCGAGTAGCACTTCGACCGGCTGACCGTTGACGGTGGCGGGAATGTAGATGCGATTGCCGTTGAAGTAGTTGAACCGGATCGGCCCGGTGGACGTTGCACCATCGGCGAGGCTGATGGTGCGCTCGCTCGGCGGTTTGGCGAAGAGGTTGTCGGCGAAGCGCTGATTGAGTGAAGCGGACTGGACACGCATCGTCGCATCGAGCTTGCCATTGGGCCGGTAGAACTCCTGCAGGAAGGGGAGGCGGACACCGTCCACCACGCGCCAGTCGCCCATGCGCGTGAAGCGGGTTCTCGCATCGCGCTTGATGCGCTTGCCGTGAAGTGCGCCGGTCGCGGGGTCGATGATCAGATCATAATGGTCAGCATCGCCGAAACGGATGCGCAGAACGGCGAAGCGGCGGCCGTCGAACTCCTCATCGGGGAGCCGCTCCCGGGTAATGCCCGGGCCGCCACGAAGCGCATCGCCGAACTCGATGAGGCTATTGCGACGGGCGTCCTCCAGCTCGTAGCGGCCGAGCTGGTTGACGAGGGCTTCGTCTTTGACCCACCCCTGGCCCGCCGCGCGGACGGTCACCTGCTGGAGCGGGCCGAGCTCGAACTCGTCGCGCGTGCGTCCGCTGCGCTCGCGCCACTCGCGGGTAAGGCCTTTGAGGTTCATCGACTCGATGTCCGCGACCAGGTAGATGGACTGAAGCCGCTCGAAGGCCGCGCCGCCGCGCCAGGCCGTGTAGCGGTCGACCAGCGCTTCAACTCCTGGATCCCGCGCCTCCGCAGACGCCTGCGGCCCGGTGGCCGCCATGTTTCCCGCGCAGGCCGTCAGCAGCAGGCAGGAGGCAAGTATCGAGAGCACGGCGCGCATGATAAATCCTTTGATAGTGCGCGACGCACTATATGCGCGGTGAGCGGCTGGAGACAAGATGCAGGCGGATGTTGACCGAACTCGACCAATGCATTCTGGGAGTCATCTGGCGGGAAGGGCCGATGTCGGCCTATGGCGTGCGCAGCCACTTCGCGCGCTCGACCACGGCAGCGTGGAGTTCGAGCACGGGCACGGTCTATCCGGCGATCCGGAGGCTGGTCGCAGCAGGCCTCCTCACGGCGGGTAAGCGCACCGGGCCGCGCAAGACACAGCTGTTGACGCTCACCGACGCGGGGTTGGTGGCGCTCCGCGAGTGGCTGACCCAGGTCACTCCCGAGCTCGGCTCCCCGACCCCCGACCCGATCCGGACACGCGTGCACTTCCTTGCCGCGCTGGCCCCGCGACGGCGGGCCGAGGTGCTCGCGGCCTATCGCGCGGCGACGGATGCCGCGATCGCGCAGCTGGCGCGAGATGCCGAGCAGCCCGCACAGACGCCGGTCGAGCAATCGGAGCGGCTGGGGACACTTGGCGCTCTGATGGAAGTCAGGGCCAGGCGCCAGTGGCTCGACGAGGTGGAGGATGAACTCGCCAAGATGGAGCGCCGCTCCGGTGCCTGAGGGGGACGCCCCAGGGCGCCGGGGTGGCGCTTTGCGCACGACTCCATCGATTCATGGGAAAAGTTCTCAAGGGCTGCCCCGGTTCTGGCATTGCCGGGACATCATGATTCCCTCAGGTTCACCTCGCAGTCTCACGGAGTGGATAAGGTCATCAAGGACGTGGAGCACCCCACGATCTGCCCCATCTCCACGGAGGTGTACGTGTCCCGAGTGCCGGATCGCACCGAGTTCCAGGCCCTCTGTGACAAGCACGTCAGCACCTGGGCCATCCTGGAGGCGTTGCAGGGCTGACGGCGTTCAGCCTCGCAGCGCTTGGAGCCCGTAGCGCTCAAGGTGGGTTCTCAGGCGAGATCCTCCGCCTCCCGCTCCAGGTGGCGTTGGATCTCGCGGTCCTGGGCGTCCGCGAGGTCGCGGTAGAAGGTCGCCTCCAGGGAGCCCGGAGGGTATTTCCCGGCCCGCTTGCGGGCCTGATCGCGGATGAACAGGTCGAGCGGGAAGGGCTTGCCGGGCGTTCCCGTTCGAAAACCGTGACGAGCGACACGGGCCAGGGTGTGTTTCGCTTCGTCAAGTTCCTGGGGGCCGAGCTGCGCGAAGGCTCGCAGGAGGGCGACGACGTCAGCCTCGTGTTTGAACAGCTCGTGCCGCCTGGCCGAGTCAAACGTGTCGAGCGCTCTGTCAAGATCGGCAGGCGTTCCTGACTCGATCCAGCGCCGTCGGATCTTCCGGAGAAGGTTTGAATGCCCCCGGCAGAGTATCCGGAACCAGCTCCGGGCCTGGGAGGCCGTGCGGGAATTCTCGTGATCGAAGAGTTCGGCCAGGGCGAGCATCACGCGCTCACGCTCGGCGGCGGGAAGCCCGGCGAGCAGGGGTTTTCCTCTCTCGGTGCTGCGGGAGAACTCCCCTTCCAGCCGTTCCTTGGAAGAGTTGAGGACGCGTGCGAGCAGGGTGTCTACCACGGCGCTGGGAACGTCGCGGGCGAGCCTCTCCAGAAGTCTCAGGCCCCAGTACTTCAGCTCCCATGGGAGTCTCAGTTGCAAGGTCAGGAACTCCCGCTCCTTCTGCCCATACAACTCATAAAAGGGGGACTGGTGCTCGACGGTTTCAGCCCACTGGTCCGCGGAGTCCAGGAAGTCGGCCAACGGGTAGTCCAGCAAAAGCTGGGCTCGTTCTTCCACGGGAACCTCATGGAGGTCCCTGAGCCGGACAAAGGCCTGCTCGCGCACCCCAGCGTGTGGGTGGTGCATCAACCGGCGCTGATAGTCGAGAAGGGTCTTCGCATCGAAGACGGGAGCACCGAGCCCCCAGAGCGTGAACTCGCGCAGGAGATCCGCACTTCCGTCCTCGATGAGGCTCTGGAGGAGGGCCTTGCCTGCCTCGGGATCGGACCGTAGCAGGCCCCGGGCCAGGTTGTGCAGGTAGGGCCGGAGGGCATGTCCAGGTTGGGTCAGCAGCACGCGCCCCCAAGCGCGCCCATGCTCCGGGCTTGCGTGGGCGGCCTCATACAAGACTCTCAAGACGCTGGGACGCATCTCCGCTTCGGTCAACTCCACGAAGCTTCGCGTCAGCTTCTCCAAGGCCTCCTGGGGCGGCAGGGGCAACGCGATGAGCTGCAGGGCCGCGTCGCGATGGAGTTCCGCGATTCTGCGATTCGCGTCCTTGAGGTCCTCGTCCAGCTCCATCTTCGCCGACAGCGCCTGCTCGAGCGTGCCGGCCAGGGACCGCTGGAGCGCATCGAAGAACTTCCTCGCGCGGTCTCGCACGGAGGGGACCGAGCCGTGCTCTGCGAGCCAGTCGATCTGCTGCTGGATGCACAGGTCGACCACCTTGCTCTGCCGCTCCTCGCTGAGGCGCCGCAGGCGTTCCAGGATGTACTCCTGCTCCGGGGCCCAGGCGGCCCGCTCCTCGTCCGTGACGTTCCGGTTGAACATGCCCAAGGGCTCGCCCAATGCCTCCCCCAGCGCCGCCAGGGCTTGCTGGGTATCCACCATTCCTCCCTCGGCAGCCAGGCGGATCAACAAGTCGATGACTCGCGTCCGAAGCGCCGCCACCTGGCTATAGGGCAACCCCATCGCCGCCATGGTCATGGTGACGCCATCGAACCAGCGGTGCTCCAGTTCATGGCGAAGGAGCGGCCGGAGGTACTTCGCCAGCCGGGGCGTCGCGATTCTCCGCGGGCCATGGCTTCGTGAGTCAGCCCAGGTGACGAATGCCTCGTAAGCGGACCTGGATTTCGTCCACCGGTATTCACCCGCTTCCGACAGGATGCGCTCCGCGGAATCTGGCCGCGCATTGGCGTCGGGTGACTCCGGTGCGGCCCACTCCCACAGCAGGTCACAGGCCGTGGCGACGCAGGACGGCTCGCCGAGTACGTTCCCGAGCAACTCCGTGACCTGGGAGTGCACTGTCCGCTCGAGCAGGCTCCGAGCGGGTTCCTCCTGTTCCTGTGGTCTCCGTGCCTGCTCCAAGAGCCACTTGGCGAAGCGCAGCGCGGCGGCCGGGGTCAGCGGCGCGATGTCTGCCACGGCCTCGAGCATGCGCTCCTTCTGCCGGAAGGGCAGGCGCTCATACAGCTCAGGGAGGATGTGCCATATCCCACCGGTGACGCTCGAGACCCGCCCTGGGCGCTCCGGGTCCCAGTCCGCCGCTGCCAGGTTGCGAAGGATGCTCCCCAGGAAGGGACTGGCGAGTTCATCCATCACCTGCTCGATGTAGCGGGTCGACTCGCCACGCGAGGTCACCGCGGCACGCACCACCAACTGCTCGGCAACGGCATCCACGGGAACACGGACCAGGCCGCCGTGCCGGGAGAGCAGCCCCGCCCGCTCCAGCATGTCGAAGCTCTGCAGCAGGCGGTGTGTGGGGATAGCAAGGAACCGGGTGAGCGCGTCCAACTCCTCGGTGTTGTTGGGATGGACCGGCCCCACGACCGCCAGCAGCTTCATGACGTCTTCGAAGTGCTGGCGCCGCTCCTCGCTCTCCCCGGCCTCTTTGACCAGGAGGTCGAAAAAGCCCTCGACGATGGCGTACTCGAAGTCCTCGCCCTCGATTTCGCGCAGGTTGTCGGCTCCCCGCAGGGCCCTCCGGGCTACGAGGACGGTGGCCAACGCGTTCCCGCGGGTGCGACGGGCCAGGTGATACGCGAGCTCCTTGTCCTCTCGTCCCAGAATGGCCTGGATCAGCTGCCGCTGCTCCTGCTCCGTCAGCAGCGGGACTTCGTAGAGCTGGAGTTCGCTTCGCTGGAAGTTCTGCTCGCGCAGCTGCGCCTCGAACGCCTGGAGCTGGTTCGTGCGCGCCGTGACGATCAGCTTCACCTCGGGGGCATGCTGCTTGAGGAAGAGCAACAGCGCTCGCTGCTCCGGGGAGGAGAGCCGGTGCACGTTCTCCACCACCAGCGCATAGCGCTCGCCGGCCAGCTTCTTGAGCCGTTCGAGATCGAGCGTCACTCCCTCCCGCAGGAACCGCAGCTCCATGGGCAGCTTGCGCCCACAGCTCTCGAGCAGCGCTCGCGTCTTCCCGCGCCCCCAGGCGCCGTGCAGCACCAGGATGCGCTGCGAGGAGCCGAGGAATTGCTCCACGACATTCCTCGCTTCTCCCGCACCGATATACGTGTGCGAGTGGCTCATCAGGCCCTCTGGGGTGGAGGGCTCGCAGAACCGGATGAACTGCTCCGCGGACATCAGCGCGCCGTACAACGTTCGGCGCTCCCAGGCCTTGATGGCCAGCACTGCTTTGTCTGCAAACTCTTCAGGAGTGGAGACCTGCGTGTGGACGACGGAGGCCTTGATCCGGGTGCGGAACGCCTCCAGCCGGCGCCGAGACGCTTCGTCCTGGTTCGCGATGATGGCGGGCTCTCCCGCCTCCGTCAGGAACATCAGCCGCTCGACTCCAGCCCGCCCTGCCGCGTCGAACTCCTGCTCGGTATACGAGGGGCCGTCGCCCCGGACCGTGCCGTAGTAGCGGCCCACGAGCCCGATGAGCACATGCTGAGTGGCGGCCCCGCGCTGGCTCCAGACGGCGCTGGTGACGTCCTCCGGCGTGACGTCATCCATCGTTACCACCCGGTAGGAGGGCAGTCGCTCCTCGATGGCCTTCTGCGCAGCCAGGAAGAAGGGCTTCAGGTCCCGGCGGGTTCCACTCAGGAAGACGGTCTGCTGGTCGGCGTCCATCAACGGATGGATATAACCAGGGCCGGTCGTGCTTGGGCTACATCAGCTGCACGCGCAGCCGGAACGCGGTCTCCCGGAGCACGTCGATCTCATTGGTGGTCAGCGCCCGCGCGCTGCTGTCAGTCACCAGGCGGCGCACTCGCGTGTACAGCGTCTGCTTGATACCGGTCGTGCAGTTGTCCCGCAGGCAGTCGAGCAGGTTGTCGCTCATCTGGTGCAGCTCCGCCCGGCTGCGGCAGAGCGCGGTGAGGCACGGCAGGGGCGAGGAGTTCACCGGGACGCCCCGCTCGTCGTTCGTGGTGAGCAACGGGCCGTAGGTGCGGTAGTCGAAGCAGTACTGGTGCCCAGGCTGGTCGCTGTTCAGCAACGCGGCCAGGTAGTTCCGGTACTCGTCCTGGCGGTTGAGGGCCGCCAGGGGAGGAAGGTTGGGCAGCGTGTGCTGGTTCGTCGGATTCTGCCGATCGTTCCAGTAGATCTCCTCGAACTCGGCGAGGACCCTCCGGTCCAGGGTGTTCAGCTGAGCCTTCCAGGCGGCATCGAACCCGGCCCTGAGGGACCGCTCTCGCTGGCCTCCCACGGCCGTGCAGAGCTGGAGGAAGTCCTGCTGCCGGGTGTTGTTGCCCAGCAGTGGAGAGAGCACCCCCGCCATGTCCATGTTCGTCGCGGAGACGCCCTGAATCACGCCCCCCATGCCCGCGACGCCATAGTTCGCCGTGCTCTTGCAGAAGATCTTCGAGTGCACGCCGTAGTTGCGGTTGGCCGGGAACACGTTGTCGGCGTAGTTCGCGTTGTCGGCGACGTTGTGCCTGCCCTTGGTGTTCGTGAGCAGCTGATTCATGAACAGGCGCGAGTTGACGTAGAAGAAGTCCACGTTGTTCGGCGCCTGGTACTCGAGGACGACGGCGTTGTGTGGGTCATCCGTGTTGTTGGCCGCGCTAAACGTCGTCCACAGCAGGAACTGGGCGTACTCGAGCCAGGTCGTGAAGAAGCTGCCCCGGAGGATCTGCACCGCGCCGTTGTTGGTGAAGTCCAACTTCGACCCGTGGAAGAACGACGTCCCCGCGCGGAACTTGCACAGGAACGTGTAGGCCAGGTGCTTCTGGCGGTCGAAGGCGTCGATCCGGAAGCGTCCCGCATCGGCGATCGCCTCCAGGTAGTTCTTGGCGTCGGTGAGCGAGGGGTGCGATTCCCAGATGAAGCCCGTCACCATGGAAATCATTCCGGACTCCAGGCCGAACTGGGTCTTGGAGGTGGAGCAGGTCTGCGTGCAATCCGTAGGGGGCATGGATGAGCTGGGGAGCCCCTGACCCTAGCTCACCCCCGTGGCAGGGCAAATCTTGAGCGGCCCTGGGTGGGAACCGGCGGCGGGTGCTATGGAGCCCACTCTTCTCCTGGAGGTTCGCCCTGCGTTCCCTGAAAGCCGCCCTCGTTCTCTTCCTCGCCGCCTGTGGCTCCGACAACTCCGAGGAGGAGCCGGATCCCTCCACGGACAAGCCCCGGGAGATCAAGATGCCCAGCGGCGTCTTCGCCGACTCGCCGCGCTTCTCCCCGGATGGAACGAAGCTGTCGTTCAATCATGGCACCACCGATGGCGAAGACAGCGTGGCGGTCATCGGCCTCGATGGCAACAACCTGCAGGTGCTGGCCGGCGACTGCTCCGTCTTCTGCGAGCATGGGTGGAACCCCACCACCGGGGAGATCTTCTTCCCGACCGCGGATGGGGTGAAGGCAGTGGCCCCCACGGGCGGCACCCCTCGCATCGTGCATGAGCCATTCGGGTATGTCTCCAGCATGGACGTGTCTCCGGATGGTCAGTTCATGGCCTACGACACGTTCGATCTCGAGCTGCTGCGGTTCTCGGACAACACCACCCGGCCGCTCATCGAAAGCGCCAACGTCAGCGGGGTGCGCTTCTCTCCGGATGGCAAGAAGCTGCTCTACGTGGACAGCCCGTCGGACTCGATCCGCATCCTGGACCTGGCGACGAGCGCGACGACGATGGTGGTAGATACGGACAACTACCTCACCTCGGCTGACTGGTTTCCCGACGGCAGGCGGGTGGCGGTCATTACCGACGAGGGCATCGAGATCTTCACGCTTCAGAACGGCGCGGCGCCGACGCGCGAGCTGCTGAGGGAGGGCTTCGCGCTCAAGAGCCTGGACGTGTCCCCGGACGGCAAGTCGATGGCCTACTGCATCAACGGCCAGAGTTCGATCTTCGTGCTCAGCGGGCTCTGAGCGGCAACGCCCTCTTTCTGCTGACGCCATTCGCCATGGTTCCCGGCGAACACAACTCAGACTTTCCTGGTGCAGGGAGGGCTGCAAGCCGGGTTGTGTTCGCCCTTCCTCGGAGGAATGGCGGATGAGCAAGAAGACGGTTTCGGACTTCCTGATCGAGCGGCTGCGGGAGTGGGGCGTGCGCCGGGTCTTCGGGTACTCGGGCGATGGGATTAACGGCATCCTGGCGGCCCTGCAGCGTGCGGGCGAGCCCATCGAGTTCATCCAGCCCGCGCACGAGGAGCTGGCGGCGCTGATGGCCAGCGGCCACGCACGCTTCACCGGCGAGGTGGCCGTCTGCATGGCCACCAGTGGGCCGGGTGCCATTCACCTGCTCAATGGCCTGTACGACGCCAAGCTGGACCACCAGCCCGTCGTCGCCATCGTGGGCCAGCAGCCGACGAGCGGGATGGGCGGCGGCACGCAGCAGGAGGTGGACCTGCTCTCGCTGTTCAAGGACGTGGCGAGCGCGTACGTGCAGCAGATCAACAGCCCCGAGCAGGCGCGGCACGTCATCGACCGCGCCTTTCGCGTCGCGCATGCCCGGCGCACGGTGACGTGCATCATCATCCCCCACGACGTGCAGAGCGAGCCGGCGGTGGAGAAGCCACCGCACGAGCATGGGCACCACCACTCGTCCGCCGGCTACACGGCCCCGCGCGTGGTTCCAACGGAAGCGGATCTGCGCCGCGCGGCCCAGGTGCTGAACGCGGGGCAGAAGGTGGCAATCCTCGTCGGCGCGGGAGCGCTGGGCGCGGCGGACGAGGTAGCGGACGTCGCCGAGCGGCTGGGCGCGGGCGTGGCCAAGGCGCTGCTGGGCAAGGCGGTGCTCCCGGACGACCTGCCCTGGGTCACAGGCTCCGTTGGCTGGCTGGGGACGTCCGCCAGCAACCGGATGATGCGCGAGTGCGACACGCTGCTGATGGTGGGCTCCGGCTTCCCGTACACGGAGTTCCTGCCGAAGGAGGGCCAGGCCCGCGGCGTCCAGATTGACCTCGATGCCTCCATGCTGGCGATGCGTTACCCGATGGAGGTCGGCCTGGTCGGCGATGCGGCACAGACCCTCGCCGCGCTGGCGCCGATGCTGGAGCACAAGCAGGACCGCGGTTGGCGCGAGCAGCTCCAGTCCTGGAAGGCCGAGTGGGAGCGCACGGTGGAGGAGCGCGCCCACGCGCCGGCGAATCCCCTCAACCCGCAGCGTGTCCTCCACTCGCTGTCCGAGCGGTTGCCGGACGGCGCCATCCTGGCCGCGGACTCCGGCAGCGCCGCCGTCTGGCTGGCACGCAACATCCGCATCCGGCGGGGGATGATGGCCTCCCTCTCCGGCACGCTGGCGACGATGGGATGCGCCGTGCCGTACGCCATCGCGGCCAAGCTCGCGCATCCCGGCCGTCCCGTGATTGCCCTGGTCGGCGACGGGGCGATGCAGATGATCGGCCTCAACGCGCTGCTCACCGCGGCGAAGTACCGCGACCGCTGGAGCGATCCCCGGCTGATCGTCCTGGTCCTGAACAACCGCGACCTGAACTACGTCACGTGGGAGCAGCGCTCGATGGGGGGCGCACCCAAGTTCCCCACGACGCAGGACCTGGAGGACCTGCCGTACGCCAAGCTCGCGGAGCTGATGGGATTGCAGGGCGTGCGCATCGAATCACCGGATCAGGTGGACGCGGCGTGGGAACGGGCCCTGGCGGCGAATGGGCCGTTCGTCATCGACGCCGTCGTCGACCCCAACGTGCCGACGCTGCCGCCGGAGCTGCAGGAGACGCAGCGCAAGGCCATCCGCCAGGCGCTTGAGGCGGGCGACCCCGACGCGGCGGGCGTGCGCGAACAGCTGGATCGGCAGGGTTACAAGCTCTGAGCCGCTGCCGCCCAGGCGCTCACCCGGGTACTGGTGATGCGCCTGGGGAAGGCCCGGAGCCTCGTGGCCCCGGGCCCTGCCTACCACCTCAGCCGCGGCTCAGCGCACGCGGATGGCGTCCGCGATGACCACCGAGCCCTCGGGGGCCCAACGGCTCACCTGCACCTCGTTCCAGCCGGCCGGGAAGCTCCAGGTGCCCAGCGTCTGCCACGCACCGCCGCCCGTCTGCTGGTCCTTGTACACCGTGGCCACCTTCGTGCCCGCCGAGTTCCACACCACGAACGGCGCCGCCGTGGTGCGGTTGGTGCCCGAGGTCCACCACGCGTCGATCGTCTTCGTCGCCGGCGCCGCCAGGTAGAACGAGAACGTCACCGGATCCGACACCGCCTGCGTGGAGGCGTAGTAGTACTCGCTGCCGTAGTAGCCCGCCGTGGACGAGGCCGCCGCCCAGGTGGCCGAGCCCGAGTACTTCGCGTACGCCGCGTTGTTGTTGGCGTTGTTGCTGTCCACCACGAAGCCCGTCGTCGGCGTCGAAGAGCCGCAGTACGAGTTCACCTTGCTCAGGTACGTGGACCACGGCCAGTTGGGGCCCGGATCCGTGCGGGTGCTCGGCTGCAGCCGGCCGTGCGCCACGATGTGGTAGCTGTCACGCAGGATGCCCTGGTCGCGAGAGATGTCGCACGACAGCTTGGCCGAGCTATCAATCTGCCCCGTGGGGAAGGAGCTCTGGCTGGCGTAGCCGCCGTGCTCGATGCCCACCGAGAAGTGATTCACCGACACGCCGTTGAGCCCGCAGTCCTTGCTGCCGTTGAGGCTGCAGCTGTACGAGGCCGCCACGTGCCACGCCCGGTTGGCCTCGTTCACCAGCTGCGAAATCTCCGTGCCGCTCTCGTTCACCACGTAGTGCGCCGAGGCACCCGCCGCCGAGTTCGTCAGCCAGCTCCAGCACCCCGAGTAGCCGCCCTCGCAGGTGTGGATGACGATCATCGACACGTTGGTGCCCGACGGACGCGCGTTGTAGTTGGGCG
>DASVVJ010000973.1:0-29167 GCA_036389955.1 Myxococcaceae bacterium | reverse complement strand
CAGCCCCGCCTCCTTCATCCGCGCGATGCCCCGGTAGAGCACCTCCAGCCGTTCATCCACCCGCTGGCGCATCGTCTCCAGGAAGCCGCTGGTGCCCGCCGCGTCATCCAGCACCCTGGCGGTGGCCACCTGCTCGGGCTTGGGCGCCCACGCGCCCACGTGCCCAATCACATCGCGCATGCGGGAGATGATGGCCGGCGGACCCACGCCCCACCCCACCCGCAGACCCGTGGACGCGAACGCCTTGGAGATGCCGTCCACGAACACCGTGAAGGGCGCAATCTCCGGCACCAGCGACACCGGGTTGACGTGCTTCGTCTGCCCGAAGCTCAGCGTCCAGTAGATGTGGTCGTACATCAGGATCAGCGGCTGCTGGCCCTTGCCCTGCCGGGTGCGGTTCTCGGCCACCACCGCCTCGCAGATTTCCTTCAGCGCCTCGGCGGTGATCATCGTCCCGGTGGGGTTGAGCGGGCTGCACAGGCACAACAGCCGCGCCTTGGGCAGGTGCGGCACCAGCTGGTCCACCCGCGGCATGAAGCCGTGGTCCGCGTCCGTCACCACCACGATGTCCTTGGCCCCCATCATGTGGGTGTAGTGGTTGTTGTTCCACGAAGGCACCGGGTAGATGACGGTGTCACCCGCATCCAGCACCGAGCGGTAGGTGCCATAGATGATGGGGCGCGCACCGCCGGCGATGACGATGCCCTCCAGCGGGTACTTCAGCCCCAGGGTGCGCTCGTAGAAGCCCTGCACGCTCTTGCGCAAGTCCAGCACGCCATCCGAGGGCGGGTAGTTCGTCTCGCCCGCGTTGAGCGCCGTGACGATGGCCTTGCTCAACAGCTCGGGAATGGGGAACTCTTTCGGGGCGAAGTCGCCCACGGTGAGGTTGCACACCTTGCGGCCCTGCGCGGTGAGCTCACGGATCTCCGCGGCGATGCGCAGAATCTCGCTGCCCACCAGGCCACGCGCCATCGTGCCGACGGTGGTGTCGTCCCGCTTGGGAAGAGAAGTCAGATCAAGTGCCATGGCCCCGGACCATACACGCCACTCGGCGCGCGCGCGCGGTCCATCGGCTTCACTGGCGCATTCGAAGCACTTCTAGATGGAGAACGTCACGCCGCTGCCCTCGGGCAGGGCGACGGGCAGCACCACGCCCACCTTGGCGGTGCTGGGGTACGTCCGCGGAGTGACCGGGCTGCTCAACGCGCCCCACGTCTTGGGGCCCACGATGCCATCGGCCTCCAGACCCTTGGCCCGCTGGAAGGCCATCACCGCGCGCTCCGTCTTCGCGCCGAAGATGCCGTCCTTGACGCCCGGATCAAACCCGTGCGCGGCCAGCATCTTCTGAATCACCTGCACCGACAGGTCACTCACGCCGCGCTTGAGCACCGGGCGCTGGCCCGAGCCGCGCTGCACGTCCAGCGCGAGCCACGTGCGCGGGCCCGCCACGCCGTTGACCTCCAGCCCCTTGCCGCGCTGGAACGCCATCAGCGCCGCCTTCGTCCTCGCGCTGAAGAAGCCATCCACCACTCCCACATCCAATCCCGCCGCCTGAAGCTGGCGCTGGAGGTACTCGACCTCCGGTCCGCTATCGCCCTGCTTGAGGCAGGGAAAAGCCCCACACGGCGTGAACGATTCGTACACGGGAAGCTTGGAGGGCATCAAAAGCTCCAGGCGCTAAGTAGGTCTAACGGGTCAACTGGGGGCGGGGTTATGAATGATCCACACACTAGATGCCATTCCCCCCCCATGTGGATGGTTGGCTAGCTACCTCATTGGTCGCCTGCTGTCAGGCAAATAGCACTCATGTGTGCAGAATCACTTACGCACTCACGTGAATTTTCCGTGGCCTCTTGAAACGACAGAGCAGACCCAGGGCGTCCGTGTCCCAAAGGTCATTGCCCGGCCCGTGCTTGTCAGAACTAATTGATAGACACGACAGTCCTTCAAAAGCTGTCAAACCCTATCAGGACTCTCTCATCATGCGCTTCGCACTTCCCTGGCTTCTGTCTTTGACGGTGGCGGCCTCCGCCTCCGCGGCGGAGAGCCCTGGCGTTTCCCCCATCAACACCCGGGTGCTGGGCACGCGCTCCATCGTGGCGTGCGAGCCGGCCACGGGGGCGTGCGGCATCGCCGTCATCTCGTTTCCGCCTACCTCGTCCACGGTGCCCTACGGCAAGCCCGGCGTGGTGGTGGCCAGCCAGATGATGCCCACGGTGGACGGGGCGCAAGCCATCATCGCGGGCGTGGAGGCGGGAGTGCCGCCGCAGCAGGCGCTGGACGCGGTGCTCGCGATGGATCCGATTCCGTTCCTGCGCCAGGTAGGCGTGGTGTCGCTGGGCTCGGACGGCACGGTGCAGGTGGCCCAGTACACGGGCGCGGCGACCTGGCCGGCGAACTGCTCGGTGGCGGGCGCCACCTACGCAGTGCAGGCGGCGGGGCAGACGAGCGCGGCGGTGTGCCAGGCCATGGCGCAGGGCTTCGAGCAGGCCTCGGGCAGCCTCGCGCTGCGGCTGCTGGCGGCGCTCAAGGCGGGCACTCCGGTGGGCGTGGATGCACGCGGCGAGCGCTCGGGCACCCTGCGCGTGTGGTCCGCCGTGTCTCCGCTGAGCGTGGTGACGCACCTGATTGCCGACGCCTCGGTGACGGGCAAGACGAAGGCGCTCGAGCTACTCGAATCGGAGCTGTACCGGTACCTGGGCCAGGTGGCTCCGCCGGATGCGGCGGACCTGGTGACGTTGGATGCCGCCACGGCGCGGGGCCTGAAGAAGGTGCTGCGTGACCTGGGCTACTACCGCGGGCCGGTGGACGGCCGGTGGACCCCCGAGGCCGAGGCCGCGCTGGGGGCTTTCCAGGCGGGCAACGTCTTCGTTCCCCGCACCACGTTGGAAGCCGAGGGTGAGCGGAAGATCGACGGGCCGCTGGTGCAGTTCATGCTTCGCGCCGAGATTGGCTCGCTCTTCCCGGCGCCGCGCTGAAGCCGCCGTCACTCGGCACTGGAACGCACCGGGCCTCCCATGCGAAGGGGGGACACCGGCCCGCGAGCCTGGGCCGCACAGGAGCATGACGGATGACGCAGGCGAAGGTTTTCGGACGCTGGGCGAGCGCCCTGGGGTTGGTGGGCTGTCTGGTGGCGGTGGGTTGTAAGAAGGAGGAGGCGGCGCCCCAGCCCCTCGTCACCACTCCGGCCACGCCCGCAGCGAAGGAGCCGGCACCTCCGCCGGCACAGCCCGCGCCGCCCTCTGAGCCCGCGGCGGCTCCCGCGCCCACGGAGCCCTCGGGCGGTACGGCCACGCCTCCCGCCGCCGAGCCGGTGCCTGCCGCGCCCGCGCCCACGGGCGGCGTGGCTCCCGAGGATCCGAAGAACCGTGAGTGGACCGCGGCCACCCTGAAGCTGGAGCGCGCCAGCCTGAAGCCGGTGACGCTGCGCTCGGTGCGCGAGGCCCGCAACGAGGGCTTCGACCGGGTGGTGTTCGAGTTCGACGGGACGCAGGTGCCCGGCTACCACCTGGAGTACGTGGACAAGCCGGTGACTCACTGCGCCTCGGGCAACGAGATACCGCTCGCGGGCCAGGGCTTCCTCCAGGTGCGCCTCACCCCGGCGCAGGCCCACGAGGGCGGCACGGTGACGGTGGCCGAGCGCGAGCGCAAGCCCGCCCTGCCCGTCCTCCAGGAGCTGAAGCTCACCTGTGACTTCGAGGGCGAGGTGACGTGGGTGCTCGGCAACGCGAGCCCCAAGAAGTTCCGCGTCATGGAGCTGCGTGAGCCCACCCGCCTCGTGGTGGACGTGCAGCACTGAGCCCGTGGCTCAGGGCCGCCGGGGCTCGTCGGCCAGTTGCTCCAGCGCGGTGATGAGCTCGTGGTGCCGCGTGCGGAAAGCTTCTCCGCCCGCGCGCAGCGCCAGGGCCAGCGCCCGGGGCAGGTTGAGCGCGGCATTCCGGGCGAGCTTCTCGCGGTACTCGCGCGGGTAGTCCGCCGGGACACGCAGGGTCCAGTTCTCCTCGTTCACGGTGCCCGGCGCGTTGTAGAGCTCGTGCAGCCCCAGCAGGTCCGCGAAGAAGATCATCACGCTGCGAGCCCGGCTGGCGAACAGGTCCGCGAACTTCGCCTGCACCAGCAGTCCCGGCTGCTCCAGGAGCTGCCGCGCGAAGGCCTCGCGTCCCTCGGGTTCGGGGTGCAGGCGCCACGCCAGGTAGTGGGCCTGGGCGCGGTCCGTGCCCTGCTCCCGCCACCGGGTGGCCACGCGCCACACGGACGGCGTGTCGTGCGTGCCCACCATCACCCAGTCCTCGGGGACGGCGTTCTCGCTGCGGTACACGTCCGCGGGGTCCTCCAAGTTGGCCTTCTGGGTGACGCGGAAGCGCCCCAGCCCGTACTGCGCCAGCACGCGCTGGAGCGGATACGGCTGGGTGCTGAGCACCTCGCCCAGCAGGTCCGTGAGCTGGCGGCCATAGCGGCGCGAGGAGGTAACGATGGTGTCGAAGAGGATGCTGTACTGGCGCACCTGCTCCGGCGTGAGCGAGCGCACCCAGCCATCCGCGTAGCGAGGCACCGAGCGGTCGAGCTGCTCGGCGGTGGCGATGGCGTACCGGGCCAGCTCCGGGTGGTCCGGCAGCTCGGGCGAGTCGAAGAGCCGCGCTCCGTTCTGCACCGCGCGCAACCGGTCCGGCACATCGGCCCGGTAGACCCAGGGACAGACAAACCCGTGCGGATGGTCCACGCGCAGCCCGTCGTACTCCCCCAGCATCTTGTCCATCCGCGCGTCCATGAAGCGCAGCACGGGGCCGGGGCGGCGCTCGGCGGAAGTGCCTTCACGGGGCTCGAAGAGCTGAGCGGGATCCAGCACGGGGTAGTTCCACGGCTGGCCCTCGGGGTTGGTGCGGCTGGGCGGAGCCCCCATCAGGTACGTGCGCAGGAACAAGCCCTGCCAAGACCACGCGTCCTCCAGCGAGAAGCCGACCTGCAGGTCACCATAGAGCTTGAGCCCCAGCTCGGCCGTGCGTGCTCGCAACTGGCGATGCGCGTCATGGACGAGGAACTGGTGGAAGGCATAGCGCTCGATGAACTCCGCGTACTTCGTGCGTACCGCCTGGCGGCGTGACTCGCACGCCTCTTCCTCGCCAGGCCGCGGAGCGTAGAGCCTCGCGTCCAGCGCCGCCTCGCCCGAGCCTGCCCACCGGCGCCAATCGCGCTGGCCGTGCTCGAGGCAGAGCGCCTCGAACAGCGCATCCCGCCGCAGCCACGTGCGGTGCTCTTTTTCGAAGGCCGCGAAGCGCAGCGCCAGGTCCCGGAGTGCGGAGCGCTCGCGCTGAAAGGTGCTCCACGCCTCATCGAGCGCGGCGCGGGTAGTCCGGAAGGCATGGCGATAGCGCTCACCGGGTCCGGCTCCCGGAGAGCGCGAGGAGACGAGGGACGCCAGCCGCTCAGGGCTCAGCAGCTTGCCGCCTTCCTCCTGCGTGAGCGCCGCGAGCGGAGCGTTGAGGACATTGCGCGAGAAGAGCGTCGCGTCATAAGGCGAGGCGTTGAACTCAGAGGTCTGCCCCTGAGGGCCGAGCTGAATGCCGGTGAAGCCCAGTCCGCGGGCAAACGCGAGGAAGCGGGCCGCGCCCTGGGTGTACGGCGAGCCACGGCCGAGGTCCTCGTCCGGCTCACTGGGAAAGCTCGGGTCATGAATGCTCAGCACCAGGTTGCGCACATCCAGCGCGTCCAGGGCCGCGGCCACGAGTCGTTGAGAGTCTTCAGGTGAAAAGACGGGCATGAGCGGCGCGGACACTCCAGCGGCTCACCCTAGGGGCTTGGGCATGAAGTGCCAACCCTTCCGTGGGACCCACGTTGTCAGGCTGGCAGGCGTCGGCGGGGGCGCTTGTGACAGGACGTCCGTGCCCGCTTCGGGTGCGCGGGAGCGGCCCTGGAGCGGAGCGTCGGCACGCGAGTTGAAAAGGGCACGGGCATGAACCTGCCGCCTCCTCGCCGTGTGTGGATCCCCCTGTTCCCGCCTCTGGATCTGCTGCTGAAGGCGGCCGCCGTGTGCACGGTGGTGCTTCTGTGCGTGGGGTGGGCGAGTTACCAGCAGCTGCAGCACAGGCGGAGGAGCCGTGTCGGAATGACGCTCAGGTCCCTTCAGGATGACCTCTTGCTGTACCGGATGAAGTACGGGCGCTATCCCACGACGGAGGAGGGCCTGGAACCCCTCGTCCGGAGCGGCATCCGGCGCCAGCTG
This sequence comes from Myxococcaceae bacterium, assembly GCA_036389955.1. Lineage (GTDB taxonomy): Bacteria > Myxococcota > Myxococcia > Myxococcales > Myxococcaceae > DATHBR01. Next base: position 22,947 of record DASVVJ010000973.1, on the reverse strand, counting down.
CCGACCGATCCCTGGTCCCGTCCCATCGGCTACCGCTTGAACGAGGACGGTTACCCCCTCGTCTGGTGCCTGGCTCAGGACGGCAAGCCCGGCGGCACGGGCTGGGATGCCGACCTCCTCGCCGAGCCCCGTCAGCGGCTCTGACAGAAAGGAGCATTGAGCATGACGAGTTCGCCGATCCCCTCTCGTGAGCTTCGCTGGATCCTCAACCAGTTCACCCTGCTGGTGGGCTACGCGCTGGGCTGTCTCACGCTCATGAGCATGTTCGCGGCCCTGCTGGCGTTCTTCTACGGCTGGCCACTCGAAACCTGCAGCAGAGCGGACCGGGCCACGCTCGACATCAAGAACATTCGTCAGGGGCTCCAGCTCTACTGGCTGGAGCAGGGGCACTACCCGTCCCCGCGAGAAGGACTCCGGGCACTCGTGGACGCCGGAGCCCTGGAAGCCATTCCCAGGGACCCCTGGAACACCGAGTACCACTACACCCTGCACCAGGGCGTGCCCCTGGTCTGGAGCCTCGGCGCTGATGGCGTTGCAGGAGGGGAAGGCCAGAACAGGGACCAGTACAGCGATCCCCTCCCCCCATGAAGCCTAGTCCTGCGGAGCCTGAGGCACCGGCCGGGGCTCACCGCCTCCGCCTCCGCCTCCACCGTGCGTCGGGTGTGTCGGACCCGGCGTGCCTTTGCCGAACCACCGGCGGAACAGGCCAAACAGCCGGCTGCGGGTGTTCGCCAGAATCTCGTAGATCGTCGGAATCACCAGCAACGTGAGGAACGTGGAGGTGATGACGCCGCCAATCACCGCGCGGCCCAGCGGCGCACGGAAGTCGGCGCCCTCGCCACGGCCCAGCGCCACCGGAACCATGCCCGCGATCAGCGCCAGCGTCGTCATCATGATGGGCCGCAGACGGATGCGTCCCGCCTCGATGAGCGCCTCACGCAGCGGCATGCCCTTCTCATGCTGCCACTTGGCGAAGTCGATGAGCAGAATGGCGTTCTTCGCGACAATACCCATCAGCAGGATGACGCCGATGAGGCTCATGATGTTCAGCGTGTCGCCGGTGATGAGCAGCGCCAACACCACGCCAATGAGCGACAGCGGCAGCGACACCAGGATGGCCAGCGGATCCAGGAACGAGCCGAACTGCATCACCAGGATGAGGTACATCAGCACCACGGCGATGACGAGCGCCGTGAGCACGCGGGTGAACACCTCGGCGGTGTCCGCCGCCTCACCGCCCTCGGAGAGCACGTAGCCCGGCGGCAGTGGAACCTTCTCCAGCCGCGTTTTGATGTCTCCCAGCACCTCGGTCAGCGAACGCCCCTGCACGTTCGCCTGGATGTTGATGACCTTCTCGCGGTTCAGGTGGTTGATCTGCGCCGGCCCCACCGTCTCGCGGATGTCCGCCACCTGCCCCAGAGGCAGCACCACCGGCGCACCCGTGGGCCCCATCAGCACCAGCGGCAGCTGCGCCAGATCGCTCGGGCTCCTCCGGGATTCGGGCGCCAGCCGCACCATCACGTCCCGCGTCTCGCCGGTGGGATCCACCCAGTCACCCGAGTCCAGGCCGGCGAAGGCGGGCCGCAGCGACTGCGCCACCTGCCCCACCGTCACCCCAAGCCGTCCCGCCAGCCCGCGCCGCATCTCCACCTCGAGCTCCGGCTTCTGCCCGCGCGTGGACAGGCCCACGTCCACCGCGCCCGGTACCTTCTCCACCTCCTTCTGCATCTGCTCGGCCAGCGAGTTCAGCACCCGCGCATCCGGCCCGCGCAGCTCGAGCTGAATGGCCTTGAACGCTCCGCCGAAGCCGCTGGTGAAGACGGACACCTTCGCCCCGCCCACCTTCGTCACCTCACCGCGAATGATGTTGCCTAGCGCGTCCTGGCTCAGCTTGCGGGTGTCCTTGGGGTTGAGCCGCACGTAAATGAGCGCCTGATCCACGCCCGGCGAGCGCAACGGCAGCGGCGTGCCAATGGCGGCGTAGGTATAGGCCACCTCCGGGTGCGAGGAGACGACACGGGACACCTCCTCCACCTTGAGCCGCGTGTACTCCATATTGGAGCTGGGCGGCGTCTCCACCAGGATCTCCATCTCGCTGTTGTCGCTCACCGGCACGAAGCCCGCGCCGCCGTACATGCCCTGCAGCACCAGCGCGCCCACGAACGAGCCAATCGCCAGCACCACCATGGCCAGCCGGTGGTCCAGCGCCCAGGCGATGACGTGCTTGTAGTTGTCCGCCTGCCGGTCGAACCAGTGGTTGAAGCGGGTGAGCGCCCGGGAGATGAACCCCCGCTTCGACTCCTCCACGTGCGGGTCCGCCCAGTACGCCGACAGCATCGGGTCCAGCGAGAAGCTCACGAAGAGCGACACCAGCACCGCGCACGCGATGGTGAGCGCAAACGGCTTGAACCACTGGCCGGACACTCCGTACATGAAGCCGATGGGGACGAACACCGCCACGATGGAGAAGGTGGTCGCCGCCACCGCGAGGCCAATCTCGGAGGTGCCCTCGCGCGAGGCTGTCAGGTGGTCTTTGCCCATCTCGATGTGGCGCACGATGTTCTCGCGCACCACGATGGCGTCATCGATCAAGATGCCGATGGCCAGTGACAAGCCCAGCAGCGACATGGTGTTGAGCGTGAAGCCGAACGCCCACACGCTGATGAAGGCCGCCAGCACGCTCACCGGCAGCGCCAGGCCCGTAATCACCGTGGAGCGCCACGAGTTGAGGAACAGGAACACCACCAGCACCGTGAGGATGGCACCCTCAATGAGCGCCTCCTGCACGTTGAGCACCGCGGCCGCCACGCGCGTGCCCGAGTCACGGACAATCTCCAGCCGCGCGCCCTCGGGCAGCCGGCTCTGCAGCATCGCCACCCGGTCCCGCAGCTTGTCCGCCACGTCCGTGGTGCTGTAGCCCTTGGACTTCAGCACGTCGATGCCCACCGCCTGCTTGCCGTTGAAGAGCCCCAGCGTGCGCGGCTCTTCCGTCCCGTCCTTCACCTGCGCCACCTGCCCCAGCCGGATGGACTGCCCTCCGCGCTCGGCGATGACGACGTTCATGAAGTCCTCGGGCGTCTCCAACCGGCCCTTGAGGCGGATGGTCTGCTCCTCCAGCGCGTTGGTGAGCCGGCCCACCGGCGCGGCCAGGTTCTGGAACTGCAGCGCCTGCACCACCTGCGCCACGCTCAGCCCCGCCGCCTGCAGCGCTCCGGGCCGGAGTTCCACCGTCAGCTCGCGCTCGATGCCGCCCACCACCGTCACCTGGGCCACGCCGCTGATGGAGCGCAGCTCGCGCACCACCATCGGGTCCGCGAGGCGGGTGAGCGTCGTGGCCGGTAGCGTGTCCGACGTCAGCACCAGCGACACGATGGGAATGTCCGCCGGATCGAACCGCGTGAGGATGGGCTCCTCCATCTCCAGCGGCAGGTCCGCGCGCTTGCTGGAGATGGCGTCGCGGATGTCCTGCGAGGCCTGCTGCACGTCCTTCTCGAAGTCGAAGAAGACGGTGAACTGCGCCAGGCCATCGATGGCGCTCGAGGTCGTCTTGGGCCCATCCACCCCGCTGATGCTGAAGATGGCGTCCTCGATGGGCTCGACGATCTCCCGCTCCACCACATCCGGCGAGGCGCCCGGGTAGATGATGGTGACGGCGACGATGGGCTGCTGGATGTCGGGGAACTCGTCGGTCTGCAGATTGGCGAGGGCCACGAGGCCAAAGATGACCAGCGCCACCATGGAGGTGATGGTGACGATGGGGCGTTTGATGGCGAAGTCGGAGATGAACACGGGGGCTCCGGAAAAAAGGGCGAGAGGGGCGCTGCGGCTTCAGCGGGGCGTGGGGAGGCTCTGTCCCTGTCCCGGTTGCGCCGGGGCCTGAGCCACCTGCACGCGCGTTCCCTCGGCCAGGTCCTTCGCCGAGCCCAGCACCACCACGTCTCCCGCCTGGAGGCCGGAGCGAATCTCCACCTGCTGTGACACCTCGTCGCGCAGGCCCAGCTCCACGGTCACGCGTTCGATCTTTGCGTCCCTCACCCGCAGCACCGACGGTGTGGTGCTGCGCAGGTCCACCGCACCCACCGGCACCGCGAGCGCCTCGCGCGACTCGGAGGCCACGCGCCCCTGGGCGAACAGCCCCGCCAGCAGCGCCTGCTCGCTGTTGGGAATGGCCACGTAGATGCGCACCTGCCCGGTGGCTGGATCCACCACCGGGTTGACGCGCTCGATCTTCCCGGTGAAGCCCTGCTCGCCGTAGCCCGCCACGCGGAAGTCCACCGACGTGCCCGCCTGGAGCTTGGCGGCGAACTCCGCGGGCACGGAGGCCTCCAGCCGCAGGCTCGTCGGGTCCACCACCGTCACCAGCGGCGTGCCGGGAGCCACCACGTCTCCGGCGTTCGCCTGGCGCTCGCTCACCGCGCCGTCGAACGGAGCGCTGATGCGGGTGCGGCTCAACTGGTCCTGCATGAGCGCCAGCCGGGCCTGGGCCTCGGACAGCTGGGCCTCGGCCTGCTGCCGCGCCAGCTTCACCCGGTCGAAGTCGCGCTGGGTAATCACGCCGGACTCGGCCAGCTTCGCGTTGCGCTCCTCTTCGGCCTTGGCCACCTGGAGCGCATTATCCGTCACCCGCGCCGAGGAGCGCGCGGCGATGAGCTGGTCCTGCAGCGCCGCATCATCGATGCGCGCCAGCAGGTCCCCGCGCTTCACCGGCTGGCCCTGCTCCACCTTCACCTCCAGCAGGGCGCCGCCCACCTCCGCGCGCAGGGTGGCGGCGCGGCGGGGCTGGAGCGAGCCGGAGATGACCGGGCCGCTCTCCAGCTTGCGCGGTGCCACGCGCGTCACGTTCTCCGCGCCCAGGGACACCGGCGCCTCGACTGGCGGCGCCGCGGGAGTCTCGGCCTTCTGACCATTACAACCCACCAGGACGGCCACCAGTGCGCCTACCCACACTCCTGCCCGGTAGCCTTCGTAGGGCTTTCCCCCCTGAACCTGTCGCATCGGCTGAGCCTCCTCCCTGGAACGGCGCGTCACCGCGCGTCCTAGGCGGAATTCAGCGGAAGGGCAACAGCGCGCAGCACCGGCGAGGCGCTTCTCAAAAACGGAGAGAGCCGCCCTCGGGAGCACCGGTGGGTGCCCCCGGGAGCGGCCCGGTCTCAGCCCTGCCCGTCTACCTGTGGGCTACTGGGCCGGCGTTTCGCTGATGATGAGCGTGCCCGGCGTGAAGTTCTGGCCGCAGGTCTCCACCTGGCGGCCCGAGGCGCACTGGATGGGGGCGGTGGCGCGCGTGTGTGAGGTGAAGCAGGAAGCGCCCTCGCCGTTCCACGCGGCCTCCTTCGACCAGCTCTCCGTGTCCGTCTGCACGTTGAGCGAGTCGTAGAGGTTCACCCACTTGCCGTCCGAGGTGTACGAGGTGCCATCACCGCAGAAGTCCGCGCGCACCATGCGGGTGCACGCCTGGTGGTGGTCCGCCAGGCTGGTGCCGTTCTTGGTGCGCCAGGGCGCGTAACCGAAGCGCACGCACTTGGCCAGCGCCGCGCCCTCGCACGCGAAGGTGAAGCTGGTGGTGTCGTAAATCTTCGAGCCGCCGCCGGCCACGCCCTGGCCGTAGTTCCAGCGGTTCTCCAGGGCAATGGCGTTGGTGGGCACCCCGCCCGGCTTGGTGCACAGCGGGTACCAGTTGCCATCGGCCGGATCCTGGTACGAAACGTGGTAGGTCCACACGTCCGCGTCCGCGCCCGAGCCCGGGAAGACATTGTCCACGCGCAGCGCCACCGTAGTGCCGTTGTCCAGATTGCCCGCCAGGCGCATCTGCTGGAAGTCGGTGCCGGACAGTTCCTCGCCACCCATCAGCGCGTAGAGCTGCGAGCCCTCCAGCCATACCTCATCCATCGGGGTGCTCATGCCCTCGCGCCGCGCACCCTCGTAGCTCACCGACACCAGCCGCCGGTTCAGCAACGGGCCATTGAGGTTGACACCATTCAAGTTGACGCCGTTGAGATTCACGCCGTTCGTCGTAGCGAGCTCCGCGGCGACGCTCTCCAGCTCAGGCGAGACACCGAGCTCAGGCTCCGAAGGACCACACCCCACCACCACCACCCAGGCGCTGACCACCGCCCCCACCATGCGCTTCGAACCCATGGAAACCTCCCCAGCCGTTACGACTCCTGGACGGTGTGCAGCACGGTCCGGAGTCACAAGGTGCGGAGGCGGTGTTCGGCCGATACAACGTCAACTCATGGGCACTCAATTTACCTGAGAGTCCAGGACGCGGAGTTGCTCCGTTCAGAAGCCACCAATGTGCGGGAAGGCTTCCGTCGAATTTCAGGGGATTTTCGGAGCCTTTTCCGCAGCGGCCGCGCCCAGGTCTGCGCAAACGCGCATGCCGACCGTATGCTCACGTAGGCTCGGCTCGGGGAGTTCCCGATTTGCGGAACGTCCAGAACTGGCGGCGTAGTAATAGCTGCCACCCCGGGCGACGGGTTTGCTGGGCTCGAGGGAGGAGTAGGTCCACTCCCACACGTTGCCCACCATGTCATCCACACCGAAGGGGCTGCGAGAGGCAGGGTGGCTGCCCACCTCGTCCGGGCCGAAGCCGCCAGGCTCCTTGCCATAGGTGAGGTCGAAGTTGGCGTCCTCGGGCATCAGACTGTCGCCGTGGGGGTACTCGCGGCCGTCTACGCCGCGGGCGGCACGCTCCCACTCCAGCTCCGAGCACAGGCGGGCCCCGGGCACACGGCCCGTGTCGGCCAGCCACTTGGCATAGGCCCGGGCATTGTCGAAGTCGATGCCGGACACGGGCATGCGCAGCCAGTCCTGCACCTGGCGCCGGGTGCGCTTGGCGTAGTGCAGCTTCTCGCCCTGGCGGACCTTATAGAGCGTGGCGCCGGGCTTCATGCTCAGGTGCCACAAACCCTCCTTCTGCTCCATTTGCAGTTGGCCGTGCAGGGTGCTGCCGACCCAGGGCAGGTGCTTGGACCGCTTGTCCGGGGGCAGCGCTTCCATGAAGGCGATCCAGTCGGCGAACGTCGTCTCGTGGCGCGCGATGAAGAAGCCCGGGGTGCTCACCTCGTGGATGGGGGTGGAGTTGAAGAACTCGCGCACGCTGTCCTCCGCGGCGCTGCCGAAGAGGACCTGCCCGGGCGGCACGTAGACGAAATTCTCGGGCACCTGGCCCTTGCGCAGCAGCGGCAACTCCACTTTCTGCCGCTGCCCGCGGGTCAGCCTCAGGGGCAGCGTGGCGGGCTCATGGCCTGGAGCCTCGGCCGTCAGCCAGTAGGTGCCCGGCTTGAGGCTCACCTCCGCCCAGGACTGCGGTACCGGCTGGACGAGCTCTCCCACCACCGCGCGCCCTCTGGCATCCCGCGAGAGGGTGCGCAGTTCCAACCTGGCTCCTGCCACTCCCACCACGACGGAGAGATGCCCGGGCTCGTTCCATTGCCGCCAGCGCCGCCCATCCTCATCGTAGATTTCCAGGCGCTGCAGCAGCGTGGGCAGCGAGGCGACCTCTCCTTCCTGCTCGGCCAGCAGGGCCCTCTCATAGAGGTAGTCCACCAGCAGGGCGCGCACGTCCCGCCGGTCGGGCGCCAGCAGCAGCGCGTGCTCGATCTGGGCGCCCACGGCGTCGAAATCATGGTGCACCTTCGCGCGCTCGGCCTTGGCATGCGCCCACGCCTGGTCTCCCTGCTGCTTGCGGCCAGCGTCGTAGTGCCTGAAGGCCTCAGTGCGCTCGTTGCTCAGCGCCTCGCGCTCCGTGCGGGCCTTGATGAGCGCCTGGGAGGCGTTGTCCAGCCGCGCCTGCACCTGCTCATTGAGCTGCCAGCGCTCGCGCAGCCGCCCACCACCGTAGACGAGCGACAGCAACACGAGGAAGCCCGCGGCAAGCGCGCGGCGCACCCGGCGGTTGCGCACCACGGTTTTGCGCGAGGCCTCCAGGAAGCCCTGCTCGCGGCGCGTCAGCTCGCCCGGATCCAGCACCGCGGTTTCCACCAGCTGCCGCGAGCCCCAGAGCACATCCCTTGCGTGGCCCAGGCGCTCCCAATGGGCGGCGGCCGCCTCCAGCCGGGCCTGCACCTCGCGGCGCTCGGCGGCCTCGACCATCCAGCGCGCCAGCGTCTTCCACCCAGTGACGAGCGCCTCGTGGGCCACTTCATAGGAGGTGCCGTCTTCCGCCTCACGCGCCACCAGCAGGCGCGCGCGCACCAGCGCCTCCAGCGCGGCGCGGTAGCGTGGGTCATCTCCCACCAGTTCGCGGTCCGTCTTGCGCGCCCGGGTGCCGTCAGCGGTGATGAGGCGTAAGAGCACGCCCCGGGCGGCCACGCGCTGATCCGGCAGCAGGATGTCCACCGCCGCGTCCGCGTGCTTCGCCAACGCTCCGGCCACCCCGCCAAGCCCGTCCAGCGCCGCCTGGGTGATGACACCCGAGGCCTTGTCGCGCGCATCCCACAGCTCGGCCAGGGCGAACTGGAGCAGCGGCAGCCCGCCCTCGGTGGTGGAGGTGGAGGCCACCAGCGTGTCCACCAGCGTCTCGCTCTCGAAGCGCACGCCCTTGACGCGGGCCGGGCCGACAATGGCCTCGCGCATCTCCTCGGGCGTCAGGGCACGCAGCAGGTACAGCGCGCGCGGCACCTCGGCGCCCAGCCCGGGCACGGATGTCAGCCTTGTGAGGAAGTCGCTGCGGCCGGTGGCCAGAAGCCGCACGCCGGTGACGCCCTCGGCCAGTTCACCCAGGGCAAGGCCTGCGGGAGCCGCCTCCTCGGGGCTGGACAGCGTCACGAGCTCCTCGAGCTGATCCATGTACAGCAACAGCCCTTCGGTGGCGCGCAGCTTCGCCCGGAGCCGGCGTGCCAGGCCCATGGGCTCGGAGCGGATGAAGTTGGCGAGCGCCTCCTCCTCCATCTCCAGCACGGGCGCCAGGGCGGCGGCCAGCGCGGCCACGGGGCGGCGGCCGGGTACCAGCCGCACGCTGCGCCAGCGCCGCCCATCCTCCAGCGCCCCATCGGCGATGAGCGGAATGACACCCGCCAGACACAGCGAGGACTTGCCGACGCCCGAGTCGCCGGTGATGAGCAGGAAGGGCTCACCCTTGAGGCGCTCGAGCACCGCGCGCTGCTCGCGCCGCCGGCCGAAGAAGAGGGCCCGGTGCTCGGCCTCGAAGGCCTGGAGGCCACGGTACGGGTTGCCCTCGGGAATGGTGCCCGCGGCGGTCTCGTCGCGGCCCAGTTGCTCCAGCGCGTCCAGCAGGGCCGCGGCGGAGGCGTAGCGCTCGAAGGGCTCGCGCTTCAGGCACCGGTCGATGACGGTGGCGAAGCCAGGGTCTACCCCGGGCGCGGCCTCGGCCAGCGGCTTGGCGTCTCGGGTGCGGACGACTTCGGACAGTTCCTTCCAGGCCACGTCCCGGAACGGGCCCTTGCCGGCGCACAGCTCGTAGAGGATGACGCCCAGCGAGTACACGTCGCTGCGCGCGGTCAGCTCCTCGCCGGCCCAGGCCTCGGGAGACATGTAATAGGGCGTGCCCACCAGCGCGCCCCGGGGCAGCGAGGGAAGGAAGACGCCATCCAACGAGCGGGCGCCGAAGCCGGGGCTCGCCTCGGGATCCATCTCCGAGGGCACCTCGGGCGGCGTGGGCGGCCGGACTGGAGTGCTCTGGCTGCCCTCGGCGGCATTGGGGTCCAGCAGCTTGGCCAGACCGAAGTCCAGCAGCTTCACCTCACCGCCCTCGGTGAGCACGGCGTTGCCGGGCTTGATGTCCCGGTGCAGCACGCCGCGGCGGTGCGCTGCGCTCAGGCCGCGCGCCAGGTCTTTGCCAATGGACAGCGCGCGCTCGGAGGGCACCGGCTTGACGAGCCGGTCCAGGCTCACGCCGCGGATGAACTCGGAGATGAGGTAGGGCTGATCCTCCAGCTGCCCCACGCGGTAGAGCGTGACGACGTTGGGGTGCTGGATGCGGGCGGCGGCGCGGGCCTCGACGAGGAAGCGGGCCAGGGCGTTCTGGCCCAGGGCGGGAATGAACTTCACCGCCACGGGGCGCTCGAGCAGCGTGTCGTGCGCCAGGTACACGCGTCCCGTGCGACCACGGCCGATGAGCCGGATCAGACGGTACTCGTCGAACTCCTCGGGAGGAGTCCACGAGTCGGGCGGCGTGGAGGAGGCGGGAGAGGCCACGATGGGTGCCTATGCTCCCGGACCTCGGCAATCAAGCCGTCCGGGTGCGAAGACGCGTCCTGGAGAGCTAGAGCTTGCCCTTCGGCTTGCTGGGCTTGAGCATGGTGCGGATCTTGTTCTCCAGGTCCTGGGGCAGGCAGGGCTTGGCGACGAACTCGTCGGCGCCGGCGTCCTTGGCGTTGTTCTCGCTGCCAGCGAGCACGTGGCCGCTGAGCGCCATCACGGGAATGTCGCGCGTGCGAGAGTCCTGTTTGATGAGGCGGGTGGCCTCCCAGCCGTCCATGACGGGCAGGGACAGGTCCATGAGGATGATGTCGGGCGAGGCCTCTTGCGCCTTCTCCACGGCCTCGGCGCCGTTGCGAGCCGTCTCGACCTGGAAGCCCGCGAACTCCAGGTACTCGGCATACATCTCCCGAGCATCGTCGAAGTCGTCCACCACGAGGACGCGCTTCTTCGAAGGCGGTGCATCGGTGCCTGCACCCTCCTCGAGAGGTGACAGGACCTTCTTGGCCGATTGGCTCATGGTGCGAGAGCTCTCCAGCGAGACGGGAAATCCGTCTGGCCCATTGTATACACGTTCTTCCCCCAGCACCCCTTCCCCCCCGGGTGCAGGGATGTGCACCACCACGCGAATGCGGTGTTTGAAACACGACACCGTGTTGGCGCGGACGCTTCGGATCAGGCGGGTGCCTCCTCGACTGTGGAGGACTGAACCAAGCGTCCCGGTTCGTGGACACACCGTCCAGGTTCTGGGACTGCCCACGGGAGCCCTGAGAAGGGCGGGACAGGGCTGGCCGGGTGGCATATTCCGTGCAATTCCGGACACCTATGCCCACATTCAGACCGCTCTATCCCCTGCTCGGCCTGTTGGCCGTGGCGTGCATCAACCTTCCCGACATCGACGACCGTGTTCCCGAGGTGCCTTCGGCGGACGGAGGCGATGGCGGGACCCCGGTGGACGGGGGCAGTGACGGAGGACCGCAGCCGGGCCCCACGGATGGAGGCGTGGATCAGACAGCGCCGGCCGTCATCCGGACGTGGCCGCCCAACGGAGGCACCCGGGTGCCGCTGGACTCGACGGTGGAGGTCGACTTCTCCGAGGAGATGATGCCGAGCACGCTGAGGGTCAGCTCGGTGCCCGCAGCCACGTTCACGCTGTCGTCCTGGTCGCGGGAACTGCACCGCGCGGTGTTCACGGCTTCGGCACCGCTGGAGCAAGAGCGGCAGTACACCCTGTCCGTTGAAGGCGCAGACGTGGCGGGCAACGCGCTGTTGATCGCTTACAACTTCCGGTTCACCACCGTGGGACCTCCTGACACCACGGCTCCCACCCTACTGAGACACGAACCTGGGGTTTCTGCTATCGGAGCCCCCAAGCGCGGCCCTATCAAGCTCACCTTCTCCGAGCCCATGGACAAATCCTCGGTAGAACAAGCTTTTTCGATCACCAGTCCAGCGGGAATCACGATTGGCTCTGCCGTCTGGAATACCGCGGGGACTGAGGTTGCATTTACTCCAACAACCAACTTCTCCTACGGCTCCTATGTACGCTGGTGGATCTCAACCGGCGCCAAGGACCTGGAGGGGAATGCACTCCCAGCGGGAACCGGAAGCGATTTTACGGTTGTGCGCACCTCGACCGTCACGCTGCAGTCACCTATTGGGACCCATCGCCTGGTAAGTCTTCTCGAACCTCCACAAACAAAGCCTTGGCCTGTCGGCGACGATTCAAACAACCGCCTCTACCAAGCTTTCATTGGCTTTTACCAATATCAGATCGAGGAGGTGTGCGGTGGAGTTCCAACTGTCGCTTCGGCTTTTCTGACATGGCCTTACTCGGAGCCGCCTGTCGACATCTTTACTTCATTGGGCAACTTCCTGGTCGACCCCGTTGTTTTCAACTGGCTGGAGAACAACTACCTTTATTCCCTGCCCAGTGTCGGCACTCCATTACTTATCAGCCGCCAGGACTTCCGCTCGTACTCAGGGCAAATCCCTGTGACGGGTCTGGTTATCGAGGCTTTGAATAACCGCCAAGCTCGATACGGCCAGGTTCAGTTCCGCCTCAAATTCGAGGTTGCGACAGACAATGACAATAGCTCTGACGCGCTCTCAATCAATCCAGACAACATGCAACTGGTAGTGATTTGCGAAGTCCCGTGGTAGGGACCAAAAAAACCGCCTTCTCGGATGTAAGATCCGAGAAGGCGGTGGTGCTGCTTTCAGCTTGGAATCACCTACATCACGGAGCCGCCACGGGGAGCTGAATGGACGTGATGGACGAGCCATTGACGGTGAGGTCGGCCGTCTGAGACACGCCCCATGCCGACTCGAACGCATCCGTCGTGGGGTTCAGCGCGCTGAGAGCGATGAAGAGCGGGAAGTTGGAGGCAGGGTTGAGCGACATCGGGGTGCCTCCGCCCGACGGCGCGGGCGGCTGGTAGGTGAACGAGAAGCGCGTCGTGTAGCCCGACGCAGGGAACGGGAAGACCGGCCTCTCCGCAGGGGTCTTGGTCCGAATAGGCGCCTGCGGCTCGTCCTGAACCAACGGGAAGCCCGAGGTCAGCGAGAGAGTCCGGCCCGTCTGCGGATCACGCTCTCCAGTGGCATCCCCGATCCTGCCGGAGCCGTTGAGGTCCGCGTGGATGTAAACATAAGCGAACTGGCCCGCTGTCACCCGCGCAGCCAGAACCTGGTTGAAGTTGACGTAGACGGTCTCGTTGGGGTCAATCAGGGCGTTGTTCGTGATCCCTGCTTCCTGGAACTTCACGTTGTCGATCGTGATGGCCGGGGGGCTGGCCGGATCGCCACCGAAGAAGGCAATGGTGCTGCCCTTGAAGGAGTTACCCGTCACCGCCACCGCGCGGTAGTACAGGTTGTACTCCTTGCCCTGCTGTACACCCTGCGGGGTGAGCGTCAGCACGGTGTTTCCGTTGGCGAATCCCTTGGAGACCGGGATGTTGGAGCTTCCGTATTCGTCGGTCAGTCCCACCACCACCGAGTTGGGCTGCACGGGCTGGTTGAAGTGGATGTAGATGCTCTCACCCGGCTTCACCATGTTGAACTGCGGCGTCTTGATGGCGGCGTTCTTGATCGCGGACAGGTTGCTGAACCTGACCTCGAGCGGGTCCGTCGAATACGCAAACGCCAGCTCCAGCGGCTCAGCGTTCTCGCCCGTGAGGAGGTCCTCGCCCGAGTACTCCTCCGTCCGGCCGTTGTACTCCAGGACGCCGTCACCGTTGACATCGTGGGCATAGATGATCAGCCGGTACTCGCCACCCTCCACCCGGTCGATCTCCGCCGGCGGCGGCACGTTGTTGAAGGTGAGCACGCCGTTGGCATCCGCGGTCGCCTCGGCCACCACCGTGCTCGACACCTGCTCCGTCGGCCCGAAGAGCACCGTGCCCGCGCCCACCACCTCGAGGGTGGCCTTCACGCCCTCGGCGGGACGGCCCGTGGGGGCAATCGCCGTGAAGCGCACCGAGCCGTTCGTCTCGCTCAGCACCACCGGGCCAAAGCTGGCGTTGCCGTCGTTGATCGGAATGTTGCCCGCCTGGTTCGGCACCGTCCCCACCGCGCGCAGCGGCGCGTAGCCGTCCTTGCTGAAGGTCAGCAGCACCTGGGCGCCGCCCGGCACATCCTTGAAGGCGAAGTTGCCGCCCGGGTCCGTCGTCGCCGTCAGCGGCTGGGCAGCGCTGCCGATCGTCATCGCGACGGTGACGCCCACCAGCGGCTTCTGCTGCGTCGTCAGCACCTGGCCGGAGACGGTCCCCTTGGGCTTGGCCGGCACCACCACCGATACGTTATCCGGCGTCTGGACGCCATCAGCGATACCGTCGCCGTTCGCGTCCACCATCTCATCACCGCAGCCAAGCGCCAGCACCGGGATGACAGCTGCCATGACCAGCTTCTTCATCGTCCCCACCTCAAAAGTTTCTGAAAAGTCCAAGCCGCGACACATGGCGGCGGGGGGACACTCTCCGACTATCCACTAGACGTCAAGGTCATGCCCCTCCGAGTGACCCAGGGCGTTCCTCGGATCAGCCCGCCCAGCGCCTCCGCTCCCACCTGCCCCGAGGCGGGTGCACACCGAAACCACCCGCTCCCGCAGCGCTGATACGGTTTCCCCTTATGTCCGATGTGAATGATCCCTGTCTGGGCTGCGCCATCGTGAGCGGAGCCACCCGTCCCGTGGGCGGAGTCATCACCCGCGCGCCCGGCCTGGTGCTCCATGGTGTCGCGGGCCCCAGTCCCGTGCGTGGCTGGGTGGTCATCTCCAGCCAGCGGCACCTGCGCGGCCTCTATGACCTGGACGAGGCCACCGCCCGCGAGCTGGGCGCGCTGGCCGCCCGGGTGATGCGGGCGCAGCGTGAGGTGCTCGGCGCCGAGCACGCCTACGCCTTCGCCATCGGCGATGTGCTCCGCCACTTCCACCTGCACCTGGTGCCGCGCTTCGCGGACACCCCACCCCACCTCTGGGGACGAGCCGTCTTCGGCGCCACCGCCGCCGAGCACCTCCCCGCCCCCGAGCTGGAGGCCGCGGCCCAGGCCCTCACCGCCGCGCTGGCTCGTTGAGAGCGGGAGCCCCTGCCTGCCTGCCTGACGGGTAGGACGAGAGGGCGCTTTTCGGCTCCCGCCGGTAGACCTCTTTCTCTCAGATGGCGAGAATGCCGGCGCTCCCATGACTCTGCTTCGCCCTGGCCTTCTGGCCCTGTCCCTTCTGCTCATTCCATGCCTCGCCCTGGCCAACAACACCGCGGATGAGGCGGACGTTGCCTTTGAACTCGGCAACGAGGCCTACGCGAAGGGTAACTACAACGAGGCGCTGCGCTCGTACTTCACCAGCTACCGCCTGGTGCCCAACCGCAACGTGCTCTTCAACATCGCCCGCTGCTACGAGGCGCAGAACCGCTTCAACGAGGCGTACCGCTACTACAACGACCTGTCCAACGAGTCGCTCCCGGACGAGGACGCGGCGGAGATCCGCCGCTCGCTGGAGAGGCTGCGCTCCAAGGTCGCCCTGGTGCGGGTGCAAAGCACTCCCGAGGGCGCCGAGGTCTATATCGATCGCGCGGACCTGGGCAGCCGCGGACGCTCGCCGCAGACGCTCGCGCTGCCCCCGGGCCGCCACAAGGTGATGGTGAAGAAGGAGGGCTACCGTCCCGCCGAGGCCAACGTTTACCTGGCGCGCGGCAAGGCCGTGACGCAGGAGTTCGAGCTGACCCTCATCACCGGCACGGTGGAACTCACCGGAACCCCCGAGACCGCCGAGGTGCGCACCGCCGCCGAAGGACCCGTGCTCACCAAGGTGCCCGGGAAGCTGGCTCTCACCCCGGGCCAGCACGTGCTGCACATCCGCGCCCCGGGCCACGCTCCCGCGCAGGTGGTGGTGGAGGTGCCCGCCGACGGCACCGTCAACGTCCCCGTGGCGCTCGGCCCGCAGGCCAAGCCCACCGGCCGCCTCGTCGTCACCGCCAACCGGAACAACGCCTCGGTGCGCGTGGACGGCAAGCCCACCGGCTTCACTCCCACCGTCGTCACCCTGACCGAGGGCGAGCACACCCTCGAGGTGGAGAGCCCCGAGGTGCGCCCCCTGCGCCAGAAGGTGACGGTGGTGGCCGAGCAGGAGGTGAAAGTCCACGCCGAGCTGCGCTACGCCCCGCCGCCCGTGCGCGCCGCCTCCAAAGGCCTGACCTCCGTGGACGAGGCCCCCGCCTCCACCACCGTGCTCACCCAGGAGGAGCTGCGCGCCTTCGGCTGGCGCACCCTGGCCGAGGCGCTGTCGGGCGTGCGCGGCTTCTTCCTCTCCGACGACCGCAACTACACCTATGTCGGCGTGCGAGGGTTCTCTCCGCCGGGAGACCTGAACAACCGCATCCTCATCCTCTGGGATGGCCACGCGATGAACGACGTGTGGGCCGGCCAGGGCTACGCCGCGCATGACCTTTCGGTGGACCTGGACGAGGTGGAGCGCATCGAGGTGGTGCGCGGCCCCGGCAGCGCCCTGTACGGCACCGGCGCCTTCTTCGCCGTCATCAACGTGGTGCCGCGCGACTCGCTGGGCTCGCAGCGGCACGTGGAAGTCACCGGCTCGGTGGGCGCGCTGGGCGCCACGCGCCTGCATGGTACCGCCGGGTGGGAGAGCGGCCTGGACCGCTCGGTGCTGGTGTCCGCCGCGGCCATGCGCGCCTCGGGCGCCGACACGACGCCGCTGGCCCCGGGCCTGCGCGTGGAAGGGCTCGACGGAGAGCGGGCGGCGGGCGGCTCGGTGCGGGCGCGCGTCGGTTACCTCACGCTGATGGGCCAGCTGCACGGCCGCGTGAAGGAGATTCCCACCGGCCCCTATGACACGGTGGTGGGCGCCAAGGGTACCCAGGTGCAGGACCTCCGGGGCTTCGCCGAGGCCCGCTACGAGCGGCCGATGGGCGACACCGTCACCCTGTCCCTGCGCGGCGCTTTCGACCTGAGCCGCTACCGGGGCTACTGGATGTACGAGGAGGAGGATGGCGAGGGCCTGCGCCGGGACACCGACGCGGGCCGCGCCGAGTGGCTCTCCGCCGAGGCACGGCTGCAGCTGGCCCTGTCCGAGACGAACCGCCTCACGGTGGGCCTGGAGGGCCAGGGGCAGATCCGCGTGGAGCAGGAGAGCTTCGGCCAGGAGGGCAGCGAGCCGCTGCCCACCAAGACGCGCACGCTGCTGTCGCTCTACCTGAATGACGAGTGGCGGGTGCACCCGCGGCTGAGCCTGTCCGCGGGCCTGCGGGTGGACAAGTACATGGACCTGGACGCGCTGCCCATCACCCCGCGCCTGGCCGTCATCGGGCGCCCGTATAACCGGGGCCTCACCAAGCTCGTCGCCGGCCGCGCCTTCCGCGCCCCCACCGTGTACGAGCTGTTCTACGACGACCAGCTGTTCACCCAGCGCCCCGCCGGGAAGCTGGATCCGGAGACGATCACCACCTTCGAGCTGGAGCACTCGCACGACCTGACGGACGAGCTGCGCCTCACCGTGGCCGGCTACCACAACCGCATCTCCAACCTCATCACGCTGGAGACGGACACGCTGCCCACGCCCCAATGCGGCATTCCGCGGGGCTCCGAGCAGTGCGTCGTCTTCAATAACAGCGGTGAAGAGACGCTGGCCTGGGGCGCCGAGACGGGCCTGCACTGGCAGCCGGGCCGCTACCTGCTGGTGGACCTGAGCTACTCCTACGTCACCCTGAGCGAGGCCCTGGACGAGGTGAAGGCCTCCATGCCCGCCCACATCGCCTCCGGACGCCTGCTGGTGCCGCTGGCCGATGGCGAGGTGCGCCTGGCCACCCAACTCACCTACCAGAGCGCCCGGGGCACGAGCACGGGCGGCGCGGAGAACGGCGAGGCGGTGCTGGTGGGCCTGGGCCTCTCCGGAGAGCTGGCGAACTTCCGCTACTTCGCCGGCGTGCAGAACCTGCTGGACGAGCGCTACGTGCTGCCGGTGAGTTCGGAGACCTCCTCGGGGCCGGTGCCGCAGTACGGCCGCACCTTCACGCTTCAGCTCACAGGCTCGTACTGAATGGGCCGGCTGACACAGGCCCAGACAGCGGCGCGCCACGCGGCCGATGCCCTCAGCCGGGTGGCGTTCCGCGGCGCCTACTCGCTGGCCATGGCGTACTGGTTCGTGCGCCGCCCGGAGACCCGGGGCGTGCTCGTCGCCCTCTGGTGCGGCCCGCGGGTGCTGCTGCTGCAGAACTCCTACAAGCGCCAGTTCAGCATGCCCGGAGGCGGCGCCCACCGGGGCGAGGCCACCGAGCAGACGGGCGCACGCGAGCTGCGCGAGGAGGTGGGCCTCACCGTGGAGCCCTCCCGCCTGCGCCCCGCTTTCGAGGTGACGGACACCGGCGAGTACAAGCGCGACCACGTGTCGTTCCTGGAACTGGAGGTGGACACCGAGCCCCCGCTGGAGCTCGACCGGCGCGAGGTGGTGTGGGCCGGCTTCATCGACCTGGACAACGCCCTGCGGCTGCCCGTGACGCCCATGGTCCGTGCCTACCTCCACGACGCAGCGAGGCGCCGCGCTGGCGCTCCCCGCTGAAGGACTCGCAAACCCGCTATGACTCCCGCCGCCACGGCCGACACCGAGCTGCTCTTCATCCACCCCGAGCACCCGCTCTACCCCGAGGAGCTGGAGCTGCGCTTCCGCGTGCTGCGTGAGCCGCTGGGCTTTCCCCGCTCCGCCGTGAAGTTCCCCTTCGAGGCCCAGAGCCTGCACCTCGTCGCGCGCCAGAACGGCGCCGTGGTGGGCTGTGTCCTCTTCAATCCCGAGGATGCCCACGGCGGCCGCCTCTTCCAGATGGCCGTCACCCCCTCGCTCCAGGGCCGGGGGCTGGGCGCGCGCCTCGTCACCGCACTGGAGGCGGAGCTGCAACGGCGCGGCTTCACCCACGTGCACCTGCACGCCCGCGCCACCGTGGCCCCCTTCTACGAGCGGTTGGGTTATGCGGTGTACGGTGAGCCCTTCACCGAGGTGAACATTCCCCACCTCCACATGCGCAAGTCGCTCGCCTCATCTATCCTCTCCGCCCAGAGGAGTGAGGAGGCATGACGGCACCCACGGACCGCAAGCTGGCCCAGCGCACCCACGACTTCTTCGCGCTCCACGAGCGCATCCGCTGCATCGACGACGAGCCCGCGCAGCAGGCGCTGCTCGAGGAACTCAAACACCCCTCGCGCCCCTACATCGTCTCCTTCGTCAACGCGCACGCGGCCAACCTGGGGTGGAACACACCCTCCATGCTGGAGAGCCTGCTGCGCTCGGATCTGCTGCTGCGCGACGGCATCGGCGTGAAGCTGGGCATGAAGGCGTTCGGCCGCGAGCCGGGCCTGAACATGAACGGCACGGACTTCATCCCGAAGATTGCCCGCGCCTACCAAGGACGCCGCGCCGCGTTGTTCGGCACCAAGTCGCCCTGGTTGGACACCGCGCGTCAGAAGCTGGAGGCCGAGGGCCTGGTGGTGGTGGCCTGCCGCGAGGGCTTTGACTCCCCCGAGACGTACCTGGAGCTGGCCGCCGAGACGAAGCCGGAGCTCATCATCCTCGCCATGGGCATGCCCAAGCAGGAGGACATCGCCGTGCGCCTGCGCGAGCGGCTTTCGCACCCGGTGCTCATTGTCAACGGGGGCGCCATCCTGGACTTCCTGGGCGGCAAGGTGACGCGGGCCCCCGAGGTCATGCGCAACACCGGCACGGAGTGGATGTACCGCCTCTACCTGGAGCCCAAACGACTGGCCAGCCGTTATCTGCTGGGCATTCCGGTGTTCTTCTCCCACGTGGCGGTCACCCGCCTGGTCGGCACCCAGCCCACCAGCAGCGGGGAGAAAGCGCGATGACACTGTGAGAGTATCGGGTGAACAACCGAAGGGAGAGGGGACCTCACATGGGGCCCCTTGTAGCGCGCCGCAAAGTGCGCGTTGCTAGCACCTGCAATGGACATCCCCCGAGCACACCAGGAGTTCCAGCGCACCCGGTTCTTCCCCGGGCTGGATGGGCTGCGCTGCCTGAGCATCGTGCTGGTGGTGGCCTACCACGTGTCCGGGCTGCACACGGGCTTCCTGGGCCGCGGCTACCTGGGCGTGTCGCTCTTCTTCGCCATCAGCGGGTTCCTCATCACCACGCTGCTCTTGCGTGAGCAGGACACCCACGGGCAGATCTCCCTGGGCCGCTTCTATGCCCGGCGCTCGCTGCGCATCTTCCCGCTGTACTACGCGGTGCTCGGCATCTACGTGCTGCTGGTGGCCTTCGCCGAGAAGGGCGTCGAGGAACGGACCGAGTTCTTCGCCAACCTGCCGGCCTTCCTCACGTACACGTCCAACTGGTTCGTCTCGCTCGAGCCGCACAACCCGGACAAGCGCATCATCTTCTACTTCGCCTGGTCGCTGGCCACCGAGGAGCAGTTCTACCTGCTGTGGCCCAGCGTCATGCGCGCGGTCCGGAAGGCGGGCGCCGCGCTCTTCATGACGGGCCTGCTGGCCATCTCGCTGTGGGCGCCGTGGGCGATGGAGACGGGGAGGCTGGACAGCTCGCTGCTGTGGGTGCGCATCCTTGCCAGCATCGCGCCGCCCATCTGCATGGGCAGCCTGGCGGCCATCGCCGTCCACTCGCGCGAGGGCTTCGTCCAGGTGTACCGGGTGCTCGGCCATGCCTGGGTGCCGCCGGTGGCCCTGGCCGCCGTCGTCGCCGCCGTGGCGGTGAATGGCACGCCCTTCTGGCTCACCTCGGTGCTGATGACGGCGCTGGTGGTGTCCTGCTGCATCCGGACGAACCACGTGCTGATGCCCCTGCTCACCTTCTCGTGGGCGCGCTACATCGGCACGGTGAGCTACGGCATCTACCTGCTGCACATGCTGGCGTTCAACGTGGTGCGCCGCCTGGTGCCCGACCAGGGCTTCGCGGTGTACTTCGCGCTGACGATGGCGCTCAGCGTGCTGCTGGCGGGCTTGAGCTTCCGCTACTTCGAGAGCTGGTTCCTGCGCCTCAAGGAGCGCCTTGCCGCCGGCCCCGTACCTGAGCGGCGGGAGTCCCCTGCCCAGGCTCCAGTATCAAATCCAACACCGTGATGGACCAGGGCGGCAGCTTCGCATCCAGCGCCGCGCCGCTCAGCTTGGGCGTCTGCTGCTCGGCGAAGCCCCGGGGCTCGCCCGCGTAGGTGAACAGCCGCGCGCCCTTGAGCACCCCGCAGCCCTTGAGGTTCACCCGCGCCTCGCGCGCCGTGTCCGGCTGCAGGTTGAGCGCGATGGCCACCACGTGCCGCTTGTCCTCGCTGCGTGAGGCGAACAGCGAGGCGCCCGCGTCGCCCGTGGCCGGCACGTAGGTGTCCAGGAAGCGCCCGCCCTCGCCGTCGAAGTTGCGGTAGGCCCGGAACGCCCACCAGGCGGGGCTGCGCTCCGGAGGGTAGGTGAAGAGGTAGGCCGCCGTGAGGCCGCCTTCCGCGAAGCGGCCCAGCGCCTCGGCCTGTGCCAGCCCGCCGCTCATGTGCCGGTAGGCGCCGAAGTTGTACTCGCCAATGGCGATGCCCCGCCCCGGGTAGTTGTCCGCCACCATCTTCTTCAGCCGGGGAATGAGCCGCACCGGCTCTTTGATCCACGATTCGTCCACGTAGTCCGGGTCCCACAGCCCGCGCGTGGAGCGGATGCGCAGCGCCGCCGTGGCGTCGTCCGTCTTCCCGCCCTCCTCGAAGCCGATGCCCTCCCCCTGCGGGTAGAAGTGCACGTCCAACACGTCGAGGATGCGCACCCCCGTCTTCTTCTCGTGCTCGCGCAGCTTGCGCAGGTACCAGGGCAAGAGCGGAATGTCGCTGTGGGCCTTGCGGTCCGCGTCCTTGTTCCCACCTGGCTCCACGTCCGCCGCCGAGCGGAAGTACGCCGTCCACCCCCACTCCGCCGGTCCAGCGATGACGGCTTCCGGGTCCGCCTTCCGCACCGCGGTGCCGTACGCGATCGTCTTCTCCAGCAGCTCGTCGTACGTGGCAGGCTGCGGGTGCACGTCCCGATGCGTCGAGTTCCACAGCATCGGCTCGTTATCCAGGAAGTACATGTGCACGCTGCGCCCGCGCGTCTTGTCCTTCTTCTGAATGGTGCTCACCCACTCGGCGATGAACTCGGGCGGGGCCGGCACGCTCGTCTGCGAAGGGTCCGGCGGCGGCAGCTTGCGGCCCGAGGGACCGATGCCGTTGCCCGCATCGGGCATCTCCGGCGCCGTCTTCTCCTGGGCTCCCACCTTCGACACCGGGAAGCTCACCGAGGACGTGTCCTTGGCCACCCAGCCGATCATCGGCAGCGTGAGCCCCGACTGCAGGCCGTGAGCCCGGTTGGCCAGGAGGAACTCCTCATAGGTGAACTTCGGATCATCCCCCGGGGCCGTGTTGCGGAAGTACCAGTCGTTGGCCGTGTTCCAGGCGTTGAGCTTCCAGTTGTAGCGGGTGGTGGGGTTGCCGCCCCAGCGCCGCGCCGTGGCGCCCATCTCCCACTGGTGCTTGTCCTTGCGCTCTTTCAGCGCATTGAAGGCGATGCCGTAGATGAGCGGGTTGATCGGGTGGCTTGGCGCCGTGCAGTCCACCGTCAGGCTCGCCGGCTGCGCAGGCCCCACCGCCACCCGGGCCCCACCCATCGTGAGCGCGCCCACCACCGCCTCGTCCGTGCTGGTGAAGCCAATCCGGTCCAGCTCCACCCACTCGTTGCCCACGCGCCGGTGCGCCCGCAGGATGATGCGGTCAAAGGGCTTCATCCCCGGGTTGAGCTCCGCCAGCGGCACCAGCACCTGCACCCAGTCTCCGTCCCTCGCCACCACGTGCCGTGAGCCCACCTGCACCCGCGGGTACACGTTGGCATCCTCGGAATCCACCCGCACTTCCAGGAACTCGCCGTACTGCGCGGGCGCGCGGTAGCGCAGCGCCAGCCCGCCGAAGGTGCCCTGCAGCGGCTCGTCGCGCTTGAACGACATGCCGCCCAGGTTCGACATCATCACCCGCGCCGCCCCGGGCCCTTCCACCTGGCGCTGAGTCCAGCCGTCCGCCTTCCACCGGCTGTTGGGGCCACCCTCGTAGGCCACCTCCACCAGCGCCACCGAGGGCGCGCCGCCGGCGACCGCCTCGGTCACCTCCGCTCCCGGCAGCGTGAAGCCCAGGCCCTCCACCTGCACCCACTCCCGGCCCACGCGCTTGTGCGCCCGGAGAACGACGCTGTTGAAGGACTGCATCCGCGGGTTGAGCTCGCTCATGGGAATGAGCAACTGCGTCCACGACCCATCCTGGGCCG
>DASVVJ010000972.1:0-3011 GCA_036389955.1 Myxococcaceae bacterium | reverse complement strand
CCCAGCAGCCGACTCGTACGCGGCCCTGGGGTACCGTCACCGCGTTGTAGCCGGTGTACGCGTCCACCACGAGCGCGCCCGTGGTACCGCCCAGCACCTCCTTCGGCGTCTTACTGGCCCGGCCCATGCTGAAGCGGTGTAACTGTTCGCCGTGCCCCGTCCTGGTTCGGAGCTGACCCGGGAGGGAGGACCGACAGGAGGGGCCGTCAGGCCTGGCTCTTCGGGAGCGTGACGGTGCCCGGCTTCTCGATGGCGGCGAGCGCAGCGCGCCGCAGGTAGTGACCGGGCTCCTCACCGCGCAGGCGGGCCGTCTCGATGAGGGAGTAGAAGAGAGCGGCCACCTCGGTGCCTCGCTTCGACTTGCTGCCGTAGTGGTTCTTGCGGCCCATCACCATGTCGCGCATCTGCCGCTCCACATGGTTGTTGTCGATGGGCACCACCGGATTGCTCAAGTAGACGGACAGCCCGTCCCACAGCTTCAGCATGTACTCCAGGGCCTTGCGGAAGGCGCTACCGGGAGCGGCTCGCTGGGCCAGGGCCCACTGGCGGATGCGCTCCGCCACGGGCACGGACTGCTGCTGACGCACGGCAAGTCGCTGCGCGAGCGCGGCCTGGCGCTCCTCTGCCGTCAGGGCGTACCAGCCCGGTAGGTCCGCCTCAATGGCATACAATTGGCCGATGAGTCGCAGCACCTCTTCGCAAGCAGGCGCGAACTGCTGGGCCTCGAAAAATTTTCTGCGGACGTGGGCCCAACAGAAAGCCAGCGTGGCGGGACAAGGCCCGTCCGCGCCAGACTTCGTCGCTGTCTGGTACGCCGCGTACCCGTCCACCAGGACGACTCCCTCGTAGTCACCCAGCACGGTGCGGGCCGTCGCCGCGGAGCGACTGGGGAGAATGCGGTGGAAGACGGTGTCGGGCGAGGCCACCGTCCACGCATACCATTTGGTACCGGGGCCCTTGTCCAAGAGCAGCCAATACGTCTCATCCGCGTGGATGAGCGGCGAAGAGAAGACTTCGGCCAGCAGCGCCTCATAGGACTTCTGCAGGTGGCTGGCCAGCGTGTCGAGCTGGTCCCAAAGCGTCTGCGCCTCCACCACCAAGCCCTCGCGCCCGTAGAGCCGCTCCTGCCGAGCCAGCGGCAGGTGGAAGCCATACTTCATGAGGGCCACGTAGACGGCGAACTCCAGCGAGTAGCGGCCACCAGGGATGAGACGCGGTGGCGCGGGGGCCGTCACCGGCGTGCAGCCCTGGTGGCAGCGGTACTTCTGCCGACGCACCCGACGAAGCACGAAGCTGCGCTCGACGACGGTGATTTCCTCGCAGTCCTCCGTCTGCCCCTGCCACGTCTGCAGACCGCTGCCGCACAGGCCGCAGACTCGGTCGGCCTCATCCAGCGGCAGCAGCACCTCCTGCACCTTGAGCTCGGGCTGGGCCGTGGGGCCGTGGCCTTTCTGCGGCTTGGCGCGAGGAGGCTTCAGCGGCCTGTCGCCTCGTTTCTCGCTGGAGGCACCGAAGAGCCGCTGCTGCATGAGGGCCAGCTGCTCCTTGAGCTGCGTCAGCTCCAGTTGTAGGTGCGCCTGGGCGTCCTCGCCCTTGAGCCGGGCATTCTCCGCCACGAGCGCCTCGAGGCGCTGGTGCAGCCGGGCATTCTCCGCCTCCAGCAGCGCCGCCACCTGCTTGGCCGTCTCCAAGTCTCGCAGTTGCTCGACGCGCGTCATGACTACCTGACAGGTGCTACAAGCCACTGCCTACCGCAAGGACTTTCTCGTCCACCGCCGGAGGCGACAGCTTCCAGCGCCCCGCCAGCTCGCAGCCTTCCAAGAAGAGCGACAGCTCGCTCACCGTCAGCTCCACCGCCTGCGCGCCCTCCTCGCACCAGGGCCGAGCGAAGCGTCCCTGGAAAAGTCTCTTGGTGAGCAGCACCAGGCCCGTGCCGTCGAAGTGCAGCACCTTGGCCCGACGCCGGCTGCGGCCGACGAAGAGGAAGACGTCGCCCTTGAGCAACTGCCGCCCCAGCTGCTGCTCGACGAGGGCACCCAGTCCATCGAAGCCCTTGCGCATGTCCACCGGGGCCGCGTACGCGAAGACGCGCACCGCACGCGTGGACGTCAGCACCCTAGCTTCCCCAACAACTGCGCGGCGCTCTCTACGCTGAGGCCCTCGACCCGCCAGCCGCTCGGCGACACCAGCGCCACCGGCGGCACTCCCGCTCCTCGAACGTCCATGGAAGGCGGGCGGACGCGCACCGGCACCAGAGCTGCGCTCTTCTCGGCGGGCTTCGGTCGGCGGTGCCCCGCGGGACGGCCCTTGCGCCACTCGTAGAGCGTCGGCCCGGACACCCCCAATTGCTGCGCCGCGTCCGTCACCGTCCCGCCCGCCGCCACGAGGTGCTCGGCGTAGCGCACCGCGAAGGCGCGTAGCGCCTCGGGGAACGGCAACGAGCCACTGCGCCGCCCAGCCTTCAACCGCTGCGCTTCCTGACGGAACTGCTCCAGCTCCTTCTCCAGCTCCACGAACCACCTCCTGGCGTGTGGCCAAGGGAGGTCTCACGAGAAGCCGGAGCCCGTCATGACGGGGCACGGCGAACACTTACGAAGCGGTAGCCGATGAGCCATTCGCCCTTCTGGTTCTGGGTGAGGAAGGTCCAGAGGTAGCCCAACTTCGTCTTCTTCACGTCCAGCACCCGCAGCGGCGTCTCGTCGGCCCACACCACCTCGGAGGCCGCAATGCATTGCAACAGGTGCGAGGAGAGCGGCAACAGCACCGAGGCGGACAGGTGAAAGAGGTCCGTCAGGGTGCTGCGACTCATGGGCACCCCGCCTCGCTCAATGCGCTGGGCCAGCCGGTGCAGCGGCATGGCGTCGGCGCACTTGGACGTCACCACGTGGGCGAGGAAACCGGGGCCGTACTCGCCCCTGTCCACCACCTTGGCGGGCGAGGGCGCCGTCACCACGCCCCTGCCGCACTTGCACGAGAGGACTTCTTGCACGTGCACCTGCCGCTCGAAAACG
>DASVVJ010000971.1:0-2900 GCA_036389955.1 Myxococcaceae bacterium | reverse complement strand
ATCCCTCTGGAGAAGCGCGCGAAGCTGTTCGGCCGGATCCAGCAGCTGGACAGCTCGGACACGCGCTCCAAGGGCGGCACGGGGCTGGGGCTGGCCATCTCTCAGGCCATCGTCGAGCAGCACGGCGGCCGCATCGAGGTGCGGAGCGAGGCGGGCCAGGGCTCTACCTTCACCTTCTCGCTGCCGGTGGTGAAGTCGGACTCGGGCTCGCTGTCCATGTCGCGGGACGTGTCCCGCTACAACGTGCTGGTGGTGACGGCGGCCGCGGAGCAGTCCACCCTGCTGCGAGGCCTGCTGGCCAGCGAGGGTTACCGGGTGCTGCGCGCGGGCTCGGCGGCCGAGGCGGGCAAGCAGCTCGAGGCGGGCGCGCCGGACGTGCTGGTGCTGGACCCCCAGCTGCCGGATGGGGATGGCCTGGCGTTGGTGCGGCGGGTGCGTGAGGAGCCGGCCACCCGGGAGCTGCCGGTGGTGATGCTGGCCGAGCGTGCCGCGGCGGGAGGCGCGGACCTGCCGCGGGTGAGCTGGGTGGGCCGGGTGTTCGACGAGACGCACTTCCTGCAGGCGCTGCGCTACGCGGTGCGCGTGCCCGGCCCGGCCCGGGTGCTGGTGGTGGATGACGACGCGGACCTGCGCCGGCTGCTGCGCGTGCGCCTGGAGCGGCTGGGGGCGGTGTGCCTGGAGGCGGGGGACGGTGAGCGCGCGGTGGAGCTGGCGCGTGAGGAGCCGCCGGACCTCATCCTGCTGGATGTGCACCTGCCCCGGCTGGATGGCTTCGAGGTGGTGGACATGCTGCGCCAGGGCAAGCTGCGCGGCACGCCGCTCATCCTCTTCACCGTGCGCGAGCTGAGCTCGGTGGAGCTGCGCCAGCTCACGCTCGGCATCACCCACTACATTCCCAAGCGGGCCGGGGCCGAGGGGGAGCTCGTCGCGGCGGCGGAGCAGCTGCTCGCCGGCCTGCTGCCGCTGCCCGAGCATCGGAAGGTGGCCTCATGAGCGGCGGCACGGTGCTCTATCTGGAGCAGGACCGGCAGCTGCAGATGCTGGTGCCCGCGTACCTGCGGGAGCGGGGCTACCGGGTGGAGTCCGCCCGGGGCGTGCAGGAGGCGCGCTCGGTGCTCTCGCGCACCACGGTGGACGCGGCCGTGGTGGACGGCCTCTTGCCCGGCTCGGCCGGCGTGGACTTCATCCAGGAACTGCGGAAGACCCACCCCGTGCTGCCCGTGCTCTTCGCCTCGGGCCTGTGGAAGGACGTGAAGAGCGGCGAGCAGCTGCTCAAGCAGCTTCGGGTGACGCGCATCCTTCAGAAGCCCTACACCCCCGAGGAGCTCTTCATCTGGGTGGAGCAGTTGATGAAGGCTCCCCGGCCCGCCGTGCCTGCGCCGCCCGCGCCCGCGCAGCAGCTACCGGAGGATCTGGCGGCCGAGCTGGCGGCGCTCAACGCCGAGTACGGCAAGCAGCTCAAGGAGCGGTTCGCGGCGCTGAGCGCGGCGGTGGCGCAGGCGCGCGCCGGCTCACGCGAGGCGCTGGACGCGGCGTACCAGAGCGCGCACAAGCTCCATGGCTCGGCGGGCTCGTTCGGCTTCATTCCGGTGGGCGTGGCCGCGGGCCGGCTGGAGGTGGTGCTGAAGCAGGCCCGCACCGGAGCTGGGGACTGGGCCGCCATCGAAACGGCGCTACGCGAGCTGATCGCCACCGGGCCGGATCAGCCCGCCGTGGCGCCCCAGGCGCCCGAGGAGCTGGCCACGAAGGCGTCCTCCTCGCCCATGAGCGCGGCGGTGCTGGTGCTGGACGGGGACGAGGAGTGGCTGGCCGAAGTGGAGAAGATGGGCCGCGAGCAGGTGGTGCGGGTGGTGACGGCCTCGAGCGTGGACGAGGCGCTGGAGCGTGTGCGGGGGCAGTGGCTGGATGGGGCGCTGCTGCACGTGCACCTGGACGGTCCAGAGGGAGGCTTCGCGGCGGCGGCAAAATTGCGGACCGAGGAGTCGCTGCACACGCTGCCCTTGGGCTTCTTCAGCGCCGAGGGAGACCTGGCGCACCGGGTGGCGGCGGCCCACGCGGGCGGCTCGCTGTACCTGCCGCGGCCTTTCACGGCGGCGGACTTCAACGGCGCGGTGGAGCGGCTGGTGGCTGCCCGGCGCCCCGAGCGCGCGCGGGTGCTGGTGCTCCATGACGGTGCGCAGGCGCTCGGCCACCTGAACCAGGCGATGGCCAGCCGCCACTGGGAGGTGAAGGGCCTGGAGGATCCGTTCCGGCTGGTGGACGCGCTGGCCGAGCACCGTCCGGATCTGCTGCTGCTGGACTCGGATGTTCCGGGCCTGGGCTGCTTTGACTTGTGCCGCATCGTGCGCGCGATGCCCGACTGGCAGCACCTGCCCATTCTGCTGCTCACCACGGACGTGGGCCGGGAGTTCCGGCTGGCGGCCTTCGAGGCGGGAGCGGACGACTACCTGTCCAAGCCGGTGCTGCGCGAGGAGCTGGTGGCGCGCGTGCACTCGCGGCTGGAGCGCGCGCGGCTGTTGCGCGAGCGCTTCGAGCGGGACGCGCTCACCGGCCTGCTGCTGCGCCGGCCCTTCCTGGAGAGCGTGAACGCGCGGCTGTCCGAGGCCCAGCGCCACCTGAGGCCCCTGGCCCTGTGCTTCCTGGACGTGGATCACTTCAAGCGGGTGAATGACACGTACGGGCACCTGGCGGGGGACTCCGTGCTGATGCGCCTGGGCCGGCTGCTCTCCACGCGCTTCCGCCGCGAGGATGTGCGGGGCCGCTGGGGCGGCGAGGAGCTGGTGGTGGCGCTGACCGGAGAGACGGCGCAGAGCGCGCGGGAGATCCTCTCGCGCACGGCGGCCGAGCTGGCGCGCATGGAGTTCGAGGGCCAGAAGGGCGAACGGTTCCATGTCACTTTC
>DASVVJ010000970.1:0-4004 GCA_036389955.1 Myxococcaceae bacterium | reverse complement strand
CGTCCAGGCGGGCCAGAGGGCGCGCCACTCAGGCTCGGTGACGTCGCGCACCACGGTGGAGCCGATGGCGGTCAGCAGCACCATGCGCAGCTCGCCCGCCGCGCCCGCCTTCTTGTCCGCGTTGAGCAGCGTCACCACGTCCTCCATCGGCGCGCGGCGCAGCAGGGCGGCGGCCCGCAGGCGGCCCAGCACCCCGGGGCCCTTCGCCAGCGCTTCCTCCGCCTGGGCGGCCACGGGCTCGGGTGTCACGCCCAGGTGACGGCCCACGTCCAGGGCCAGCAGCATGCCCAGCCCCACGCCGTCACCGTGCGACAGCTTGAAGTTCGACAGGCTCTCCAGCACGTGGCCGAAGGTGTGGCCGAAGTTGAGCACCCGGCGCAGGCCGGTCTGCTCGTAGGGATCCTGGGCGCAGATGCTCTCCTTGAGCTTCCGCGCATCCTTCACCAGCCGCTCCAGCGTGGGCGCCTTGCGCACGTAGCGCCGGAAGAGGGCCGCGTCGAGGCTGGCCACCATCTTCCAGGCCTCGATGGCGCCCTCGCGACGCTGGGCATCCGAGAGCGAGGTGAACAGCTCCGGGCAGATCCACGCCTCTTCCGCGTAGTGGAAGACGCCCGCCGGGTTCTTCACCACGTTGCCGCCCACGGTGAGGTCCACCGCGCCCTTGCCGCCCAGGCTGCTGTCCACCGCCGCCAGCAGGGTGGTGGGCACCTGCACCAGCCGCACGCCGCGCTTGAGCAGGTGCGCGGCCACGGTGGCGACGTCTCCGATGGTGCCTCCGCCCACGGCCAGCAGCGTCCCGGAGCGGGGCAGGGCGAGCCCGCCCTCGAGCACCTTCTGCAGCGTCTCGAAGTTCTTGGCCCGCTCTCCGCCAACGATCTGGATGAGGGCCCGGGGGCTGCGGGCCTTGAGGGCGGGGATCAGCCCGGGGTGAAAGCGCGTCACCGTCTTGTCCACGACGGCCACGCTGCCCTCGGGCAGCCGCGCCGAGAGCTTCGTGAACGAGCCCCAGTGGTCCGTGGCGGGGCGGTAGGCGCCGGGAGGGAGGAAGCTCATAGCGAGTGCGGCCGCGCGTTCATCTGCAGGACGAGATCAGCGATGACGAGCGACACCATCGCCTCGAGCACGGGCACCGCGCGCGGCATGATGCACGGATCGTGGCGTCCGCCCTTGGCATGGTCCGCCAGCGTGGCCGGCGGCTTGAAGAAGGCGCGCACCTGCATGGGCTCGCCGTTGGCCAGGCCGCCCTGAATGCCGCCGTAGGTGTCCTTCTTCGTGTGGAAGACGCTGCCGGGCTGTTCGATTCTCGCGAGCAGGTCCGGCGGGCCCCAGACCACGCCCGTCACGGCGCCCACGCTGCCGAGCGCCTGGGCAATCAGTGCCTTGAGCTTGCCGAAGATGGGCTCACCGAGGCCCACGGGCAGGCCCTCGACGCGGATGTCGATGGAGCCGCCCAGGCTGTCTCCGGCCTCCTTGGCCGCGAGGATGCGCCGGGACATCTCCTCGCGAATCACCGGATCCGCGCAGCGCGTGGGGTGCTCGTCCACCTGGGCGCGGGTGAGGCCGGGCTCGGGCACGGCGGCAATGAGGTTTCCCACCTGTGAGACCCAGCCCACCGTGCGCACCTGGGGCAGATCCCGGGCGAGATAGGCCTCGGCCACCGCGCCGCCGATGACACGGCAGAGGGTCTCGCGGCCGCTGGTGCGCCCACCGCCCCGGTGGTCCCGGTGCTTGTAGCGCTCGCGCCAGACGGCGTCCGCGTGGCCCGGGCGATCCTCCTGTTTGAGCTTGTCGTAGTCCTGCGAGCGCTGGTTGGTGTTGCGCACGATCGCCGCGATGGGCGTGCCCAGCGTCTTGTCCTCGAAGACGCCGGAGAGGATCTCCACCTGGTCAGCTTCAGCGCGTGCGGTGGTGATAGAGGACTGGCCCGGGCGGCGGCGATCCAACGCGGCCTGGATGACATCCCGGGTCAGCGGGACGCCCGAGGGACAGCCGTCGATGACAGAGCCCAGCGCGACGCCATGGCTCTCGCCGAAGGTGGTGAGACGGAACAGGGTGCCAAGGGTGTTCATGTGGCGCTCTCCCAGAGTTCGCGCTGCCGCCGGGCCTGCGCGATGAACCACGCCGCGCCCAGCATGACCGGAGTGCCCCCGCGGCGCGAGATCTCCTGAGCGACGCGGCGGCCGGGCGTTCCATAGGCGATGACCGCCACCCGGGCGCCCTCGAAGCGCAGACCCTCGGGGGGCGGGATGCGGTCCGGCCAGGTCCACACGCCGGCACCGGACAGGGGCTGCTGAATCTCCGAGCGCTTGAGGACGCGCAGCGGGCAGTCCACCTCGCGCGAGACGGCCCGGAGCGCGGCGGTCGAGCCTCCATCTCCGAGGACGAAGGCCTCACGGGCCCCGAGCCGCTTGAGCACGGTGCGGGCGCCCTCGACGTCGGTATTAAAGGATTCCCAGTGGTCTCCGCGGCGGACCAGGGTGTTGATGGCCTCCAGCGGAGAACGGGTGTGCTTGGCCAGCCGCAGCTTGAAGGGGCTGGTGACAGCGAAGCCGGCGTAGTGGGGCAGCAGCGAGTCAACGAGTTCCTCGACGGGCCCATCCTCGGGGATGTCGATGCGATCGAAGGGCTGGCGATGAATCCGTGGCGAGCGGGAGTGAACGATGCTCGTGCCCAGAATGCCCTTCCGCAGAGCCAAAGCCCCCTCTCCCTCCGGGAGAGGGCGGGGGTGAGGGTTCCGTCCCCCCCGGACCACATCATCCAGCAACCGCTGCCCCGGAGCTGCGCTCCAGCCACCCCCAGCGGCCACGTAGTCGAGCGCGTTGCGCCCAGCGAGCACGGCCCGAGCCGGCAGCGCCACGGCCCCCATCGCGAGCACCGTCACCCGCCGCTGCCCGAAGCGAGCGATGAGCCGGGCCTGTGTCTCCAACAGCTGTGGCAGCCGGGCCGGAGAGCCCAGGGGCTCGATGTGCTTCACGAAGGCGTTAGCAGGGAGCGTGGCCTCCCAGAGCCGCAGAGCCTCCTCCGTGGACAGCGGGCGCTCGGCATGGTGCGAGGCCACCAGCAGCCTGCCGGGTCCCACCGGTGCCTCCGTGGACACCGTCACATCCCGGTCCACATAGTTCGCGACCGCCAGCCAGGCCGAGGGCAGGGGCTTGCCCCGCTCGGATATAAGGAGCGGCAGCACGTTGCTCAGGGCCAGGCCATCCACGTCCTCGGGAGCGTGGAGATCCGTGCGCACCTCCAGGATGTTCGCGCCCCGGCGGCGGACCTCTTCGGCGAACCGGACCGCCTCGGCCCCTTTCACCACCGGAGGCAGGGTGACCACACGCAGGCTGTAACTCACGGAGTCACCTCGCCCAGAAAGGCCCGGAGAAAGTCCACCAGCGGCACAGTCGGGACGCGGGCGTGCAGGGCCTCCCGCTCATGGAACACGGTGGAGATCTCCTCCTCCAGCGACATGCCGGGACGCAGTCGGGGGCGTGACGTATCCGCCAGCAAGCGCTCGCGATACGTCTCAAAGGAGACAGGAACCACCAGGGTGAACAGCCCCGCCAGGGCCTCCGGGTGATGAGAGAGGAACCCACCGCCCACGGCCACCAGGCTGCCGGGAGCCACCTCCAGGAGCGTCCGGCGCTCGGCGGCGCGGAACGACACCGGATCCTCGGCCACCCAGGTCCGCAGCGAGCGGCCCGAGGTGCGCTCCAGCTCCGCATCCAGGTCCAGCCCAGCGCGGCCGAGCAGCTGGCCCACCAGGGGAAGCAGCCGCGTCTTGCCCGCCGTCCTGTGGCCCGCGAGGACCACGGTCTGCCGCGGCGCCGGGAGCACAGTGGCACCGGGCCGGGTCAGCGCCTCGCGAAGCCCGGGGCTCAGCCGGGGGTCGATGGCATCGAGAATCTTATAGAGGAGCTGCCGCGTCTCAGCGGACGGTGCCGACATACACGTAGGATGTCCCGAACGTCAGCGGGTGGGCCACCCTTTCACGATAAGCGCCGGCCTGGTCCATG
>DASVVJ010000969.1:0-3167 GCA_036389955.1 Myxococcaceae bacterium | reverse complement strand
CGCCTACCAGGTGGTGCAGTGGCTGGCCACGCGCGACGAGGTGGACACGGCGGTTCAGCTCTACGAGGACCTGAGCGCGGCGCAGCGCGAGCGGCTGTTGCGCGAGGCGGCCACCGCGAAGGTGGAGGAGCGCAAGGGCCTGGTGGAGGTGCTGCGCAAGGCGCGGGACTTCACCGGCGCGGCGCGGCTGTCGGAGAGCCTGGGCGCGGACGCCGAGGTCGCGGCGCTCTACGAGCAGGGCGGCAACCAGGTGGAGGCCGCCGAGGCGTACATGCGCGCGGGAGACATCGCCAAGGCGGCCGCGGCATTCGAGCGGGGCGGAGCGCTGGAGCGTGCGCTGGAGCTGTACCGGGGGCTAGGCGCGCGCGAGTCGATGGCGCAGTGCCTGGCACGGCTGGGCCGGCCGCTGGAGGCGGCGGCGGTGTACCGCGAGCTGGGCAACGTGCACGCCGAGGTAGAGGCGCTGTGCGGGGTGTCGGCGGATGATCCGCGGCACCTGGAGTCGGTGCTGCGCATCTGCACCCTGCTGGACAACGAGGGGCAGCCGCGGCGGGCGCTGGCGCTGCTGGTGGACACGCTGAGGGCCTCAGAGGAGGCGCGCAAGGATCCGGCGGTACTGGCCGAGCAGGCGCGGTTGCTGCGGCGGGTGGGGCGGGAGTCCGAGGCGGACGAGCTGCTCAAGCAGCTGCCGAACTCGGGGGCCGCTGCGCCCGAGGTACCGGTGGCGAAGGTGACGCCGGCGACCAGCGGCTACGGTTACCTGAAGGCGATCCCCATCTTCGGCGAGCTGTCGCTCGAGGACATGAAGGACCTGTACCGGGTGGCGCAGCAGGTGGTCATCCCCGAGGGGGCGACGGTGCTGGAGAAGGGGGCGCAGGGCTCGGGGCTGTTCGTGCTGCTGGAGGGCACGGTGGATGTGTTCAGCGGACCGGAGCAGGACGCCAAGCGGCTCAACACGCTGGGGCCGGGGGCGCACCTGGGAGAGATTTCGCTGATCCAGGACGGGCCCACTTCGGCGCACGTGAGGGCGCGCACGCAGGTGAGGGCGCTGCGGATTACACGGGCGGGCTTCCAGCACTACCTGGACACGCACGAGGCGGCGGCGCTGCGCATCTACCGGCTCTTCACGCGTAACCTGGCGGCCCGGGTGCGGGCGCTGAGCGCGTAGGCGCAGGGGCGAACGGCGTATGGCGGACGCACTCCAGCGGCAGAAGGACAAGGCCGCACGTCTGGATGCCTTGGACCAGGTGGAAGCAGCGCTGGCCGAGTACGAGAAGGTGGTGAAGGCCTCGCCGGACGAAGCGGCGGTGTTCCATCGCATGGGCGAGCTGCGCGAGCGGCTGGGGCGGCGGGTGGACGCGGTGCACGCGTACGAGGAGGCGGCGCTGGCATGGGCGCGGGGCGGGCAGCTGTTGCGCGCCATCGTGTCGTGCAAGGCGCTGCTGAAGCTGGAGCCCGGGCACACGCGGACGCAGCGCTCGCTGGCGGACCTGTACGGGTGGCACCCGCCTCCGAAGGCGAGCGCGGTGGCACCGGTGGTGGAAGGAGAGTTCGAGCTCATTCCAGAGGGGCACGCGGCATCGGGGATGCCGGTGGTGCCACTGTTCTCGAAGCTGGGGCGCGAGCCATTCGCGGCGGTGGTGGAGAGCCTGGAGGTGCGCTCGTTCCCCATGGGGCACTCGGTGGTGGTGGAGGGAGAGCCGGGCGCATCGATGTTCGCGCTGGTGAAGGGGCGGGTGGAGGTGGTGCGGCACCTGCAGGGTGGGGAGCGGAAGAAGGTGGGGCAGTTGCCGGAGGGCTCGTTCTTCGGGGAGCTGGCGCTGATTTCGGAGGGGCCGCGGCTGGCGAGCGTGGTGGCGGCCGAGCCGGTGGTGGTGCTGGAGTTCACGCGGACGCGGCTGACGGAGCTGGTGCGCCGGCATCCGGTGGTGGGGCAGGTGGTGCAGGCCTTCTACCGGGAGCGGATGGTGGAGAACCTGCTGCGGAGCAACCCGGTGTTCGCGCCGCTGAAGCCGGAGCAGAAGCAGGCGGTGGCACGGGAGTTCCGGCTGCTGAAGCTGGCGCCGGGGCAGGTGATTCTGGAGCAGGGGCAGGTGGGCAACGCGTTCTACCTGCTGCTGCGAGGGCGGTGCACGCCGTACCACGTGCTGCCGGACGGGCGGGAGAAGGCCTATCCGGAGATGCGCGAGGGAGACGTGTTCGGGGAGATCTCGCTGCTGCTGGGCAAGCCGGTGTCGGCGACGGTGAAGGCGCAGGAGGGCAGCGTGGTGCTGAGGCTGGAGCGGGAGGCCTTCGAGCGGCTGATCCTGAGCCAGCCGGGGATGCGGGGAGCGCTGACGCGGGTGGGCACGGAGCGGCTACAGCGGACGGCGAAGCTGCTCTCGGGCCGCGACCTGGAAGACGACGATCTGCGCGTCTGAGCCCCCTTCCCTCTCCCTTCGGGAGAGGGCCAGGGTGAGGGTTCCGTGTCCCAGGGCAAGCTACCCCAGAGCCACGGGGTGCTCGCGGAGCCACTCCTGGCACCGGCGGATGCGCTCGGCAGCGGCGGGCAACCCCATGCTCTCGAGCAGCAGGCGATAGGGCTCGAAGTCCTCGGGAGTCCACACGGGGCGGGCCTTGATATCGGCGAGCATGACCATCTCCTCGGCGGAGCGGCCAGGGGCCTCCTGGCTGGCATTGAAGAGGGCAGCCATGACCATGCGAGCCGGCTCGGCCTCGAAGGCGATGGCGGCATCGGAGAACCAGGCGCGGGTGGCCTCATCGAGCGAGGCGTCGCGAGACTTCTGCCGCATGCGCTCGAGGATGCTCTCGAGCAGCGGAGCATCGAGCGCGGCCTTCACGGCACGGATGAGATTCTCCACGGCGGCGCGACGGGTGCTGGCGTCGGCACCGGGGGCACTCTTCACGGCGCGCAGGGGTTCCCAGAGGGCGCAGGTGAACCACAGCTCCTCTTCCGGGGCGAACAAGGCGGGAGTGGAAGGCTCCCGCAGCCGGGCCTCGACGCGAGCGGAGCGCTCCTTGGCCTCGCGGGTAATCCGCTCGACGAGCCGCGGGTCGGACTGAACGTGCTGGAAGAGGGCATCCACATTGCCCTCACGGGCCTGGCGCAGGGCCTCACGGGCCTCAGGGGAGAGCTCCGGGTCCTCGGAGGCGCGAGCGAGCGCCTC
>DASVVJ010000968.1:0-30004 GCA_036389955.1 Myxococcaceae bacterium | reverse complement strand
GCGGGCCGCAAGGCCGTCACCGAGGCCGTGGCCCTGCTCAACGCCGCGCGCCGTTCCTCCCGTTTCGCCGCGCCCCTGGCCCTCGAGGTGCTGATGCGCGCCGCGAACGCCTCCGACATCTCCGAGGGACGCGTCCACGGCGTGGATGCCCTTCGCGACTGCCGCCTGGAGGTGCAGCGCGAGGTGGCCCGCTGCGCGAAGACGCCTCCCCGCTTCTCCGGCAACGTGGCGCTGCTGCTGTTCAGCTCTGGCGCTCAGATTCACCCGCTGGTGGCGGTCCGCTGGGCCCAGCGCCTGCCCGAGCACATCGTCATCGCCGCCAACACCGGCTACCTGCCCGGCCGCGTGAACTTCGCCCTGCGTAGCCGGATGTCCACCGATCTCATCGCTTTCCTGCGCGGCCTGGAGCTGCCTCCCATGCAGGGTGAGTTCGCCAACGGCCATGCCCGCGCCACCGGGGGCAGTCTCCCCGCCCAGGACTTCCTCGTGTTCGCCGAGGCGCTGGGCTTCCGCGGGCTCCGCACCGAAGAGGTGGAGCGCCGGGGTGTCGCGCCAGGCTGAGCCGGGTGAGGTCTGAGAGCGAGCCATGCTTCGACTCCTCTCCGCTCTTCCTCTCCTCTGTCTGCTGGCCTGTGGTTCCACCGACGACGACTGTGCGCGCTTCGAGTTCGCCCTCGCCGCCGAGGCCTCGACGTCTCATGTCGCCTCGTGCTCCAGCACGGCCTGCGGTAACGGGGAGATGCCACCCTCCGCGGGCCCGCACTGCGCCACCACCCTCTCCTGCCGCGTCTATGACGCCGAGCAGCCCACGTGCTCCTGGCTGCACAACCTGGAGCACGGCCACGCCGTCTTCCTCTACAACTGCCCCGAGGGCTGCCCGGACGAGGTGGCCAAGCTCGAGCAGATCCAGAAAGAGGCCAAGCGCGGCGGGAATGACGTTCCCCGGGCGATCGTGGCCCCCGCTCCCGGCCTCCCCAACCGGGTGGCCGCCCTCCTGTGGCGCCGCACCTACCTGGCCGATACCGCGGATCCCGCGGCCCTCCGGTGCCTGCTGGCGCTCCAGGACAATGGAGCCCCCGAGCCGGGCCTCAGCTGCGCCCCCTGAAATTCCTCAGACCGTTTGGACATGGCCTACCGCCACGCCGTGAAGAAGGCCGGCGGCAACGTGGTCTCCCCCGCTAGGCCCCCCTTTCCGGACAGAGGCACGGTAAGGCTTCACCCAGGAGTGGCTTGACGACGGATTTCCAGATCGTTCACCGTCACGGCCCCTCAGTGCCGCCAGGTCCCGGCTGATCGGGACACACGGCACA
Organism: Myxococcaceae bacterium; assembly: GCA_036389955.1. Lineage (GTDB taxonomy): Bacteria > Myxococcota > Myxococcia > Myxococcales > Myxococcaceae > DATHBR01. The sequence continues at coordinate 28,694 of DASVVJ010000968.1, read as the reverse complement.
CACTCAGGAGCCTCACTTGCCTCTGTCTTCTCCCCGCGGTCCGCTTCGCTCCTCCTTCGGCCGGCTCGCCAGCCTCTCCTCCCTGCTGTCGCTCACGGCCGGGTGCGCCCTTGGGCTCACCGGCTGCAAGGAGGACGAAGAAGAGCCCACGCCCACTCCCACGAAGCCCCTGGTGATCGGTCACCGTGGCGCCAGCGCGCTGCGCCCGGAGCACACGCTGGCTGCCTACCGCAAGGCCATCGAGGACGGCGCGGACGTCATCGAGCCGGACCTCGTCCCCACCAAGGACGGCCATCTGGTGGCCCGTCACGAGAGCTACATCAACGAAACCACCAACGTGTCCGTGGTGGCGAAGTTCGCCGACCGGAAGAAGATCAAGACCATCGACAACGTTGAGTACAACGGCTGGTTCACCGAGGACTTCACCCTGGCCGAGCTCAAGGAGCTGAAGGCGCGCGAGCGCATTCCGGCCATCCGCCCGGCCAACACCTCGTTCGACGATCAGTTCGAGGTCCCCACGCTCGCCGAGGTGATCACGCTGGCCAAGGACATGTCCGCCTCCACCGGCCGCACGATCCACATCTACCCGGAGACCAAGCACCCGACCTACTTCCAGCAGATCGGCCTGCCCATGGAGGACAAGCTGATCGAGGTGCTCAACGCGGACGAGTTCACCAAGAACACCGCCACCGTCTTCATCCAGTCGTTCGAGACCGCCAACCTCAAGGCGCTCAACCAGAAGATCGGCAACACCCGGCCGAACTGGAAGCTGGTGCAGCTCATCGATGACAAGGCGAAGAAGCCCTATGACTTCGTCGTGGCCAACGACAACCGCACCTACGCGGACCTGCTGACCGAGGCGGGCATCAAGGAGATTGCCACCTACGCCGACGGCGTCGGGCCCTACAAGCTGAACCTCATCAACGTGGACGCCGCGGGCAACTTCGAGTCGGCCACCGGCGTCATCGGCTACGCCCACGCGAACAACCTGATCGTGCACTCGTGGACCTTCCGGCCGGAGAACAACTTCCTGCCCACGCCGCTGAAGGCCCCGGGAGCCGCCAGCGTTCGCAATCCGGCGGGCTCGGTCACTGAGATCCAGAAGTACCTGGAGGCCGGCCTCGACGGGTTCTTCACGGACGATCCCGCCGTGGGCCGTCAGGCGGTGGACAACTTCAAGCCCTGAGCCACCGCTCGGCTCCCCTCCCCACCGCCCAGAGGCATGTACACCTTTGGGCGGTGGCCGTGGGACGGCTGCTCCGGGGTACGTTCAAAGTGTCCCGTGTAGCCAGTGCTTTCCTCCTGTGTGGAACTTGTTCCCTTGTCACGCGCATGGCCCGTGCCGAGCTTCTGCGCCCTGACGGGATACGTGGCGGGAGGGGCCTGGATGCCGGGAACGTTCAGCAAACAAAGTCTTCGTGGTGCGTGCGGTCTGCTCACCTGTCTGGTCATGACAGCGTGTGAGCAACAGTTGGTCATCACCGAGTCCGCGCCTCCCCTGGAGGTGCAGGCCCCGCCGCTGGCGCAGCAGCCAGCGGCCGGGAAGCCACCGGGTACTAAGGAACCTTCGTCGGGAGCACCGGAGTCCACGGGGCGCACGTGGTACGTGAGCCCCCGGGGAGGTCACTCCGGAAGGGGCACTCTCGATTCGCCGTTGCGAACCATCAGCAAGGCGCTGGAGAAGGCCGAGCCGGGTGACACCATCCTGGTGCTCCCGGGCACGTACGCGGAGCAGCTCTACCTGGAGAACCATGGGTCCTCCGCCGCTCCCATCACCATTCGCGGTGAGGGTTCGCCGCTGCCCACCATCGTTCCGGAGAGAGATCCGGATCGCAGCGCGGTCATGCTGGTACGGGGCTCCTACAACATCGAGAACCTGAGCATCGATCTCGGGGGCCTGAGGATGGGGGCCATCGTCTTCGAGCGCTCCGCGACCCGTTCGCGCGTCAGTGGGACCGAGCTGCGCTCGGGCGCCGCTGGCGCGGGCATCCTCCTGGCGGGGGCCAGCCACATCACGATCGAGGACAACCACATCCACCACTTCATCAAGCCCAACGATGACTCGCATGGCGTGCTGGTGGTGGGCCCCTCGCACAACATCACCATCCGCAACAACGACATCCACCACAACTCGGGTGACTCGGTGCAGTGCCAGTCCCACGGCAATCAGCCGGCGGAGGACGTGCTCATCGAGAGCAACAAGATGTCGAACGAGGGTGAGAACGCGGTGGACATCAAGCTGTGCAACCGCGTCACCATCCGCAACAACGAGATGTTCGGGTTCCCCAACACGGCGGTGCGCCCGCGTGGCACCTCGGCCGCCGAGGCGGTGATCCTCCACGACTCGGCGCGCAACATCACCGTGCAGGAGAACATCATCTCCAAGGCGGGCCGTGGCGTTTCCGTGGTGGCCGGCCACGGACGGCCTCCCGAGAACGTGCGGATCGAGGGCAACACCATCCAGGAGATCCGCAACGTGCCCTCGGGCAATGGCCAGGGCATCCGCATCGAGTCCGGCAGGAACGTGCAGGTGATCGACAACGTCGTCGAAAACACGGCCAACTATGGGCTGATGCTGGCGGCCGATAACGGGGTGGTTCACGGGCTGAAGGTGCGCAAGAACACCCTGCGCGGTGGCCAGAATGCCCTGCTGATGCGGTTGGGCGAGGAGTACGCCCGCCCGGGAATCGAGCTGCACCAGAACTACTACTCCCGGGGCGGCATCCTGAAGGGCGATGGCCTGCGGGATAAGCTGGGCGGCGTGTTCGGCCCGTTCCGGAGCAAGTTCGTCGGAGACCAGCTCGTCCTGTCCGATCCGGACAAGCTGGACGCGTGGCGGCACGTGGTCGGCGTGGACTACGGCTCGGGAATCGTGGACTGAACCTCCCGGGCTGCGGAGGGTGTCAGATTGGGCGATAATCGCCTGACCCGCTGATGCCCTCCGCCGCTTCCGCCACCGCCGTACCCGAAGTCACCTGCCTGGAGCACCCTGGCTTCAGGCCAGTGGGGACGTGCTCCCGGTGCGGCCGCTTCTTATGCGCACGGTGCGAGACGTGGGGTGACTTCTGCGCCGCCTGCGAGTACCGGCGGCTGCGCGAGCTGCCCTCCCTGGCCCGCTGGGGACGCCGGGCCCAGTGGGCGCTCAGCGGGGTCGCGCTGGGCGGCCTGTCCGGGGTGGTGCTCAACGGCTGGCTGAGCTTTCAGCTCCACGAAGGCATGGCGGCTGTCGCGGACGCCTCCATGTACTACCGGCTCACGCCCCTCTTGGATGCGCTGGTGGGGGTGGCCACCGGGCTCTGCGCCCTGTTTTTCCTGCGGTGGCTGTACCTGGCGGTGAAGACCGCGAGGCTGCTCGGGTTGGACCCCGGTACGACGCCCGCGTGGGCCGTGGCCTGGTGGTTCATTCCCCTGGCCCATCTCTACGATCCCTATCTGGTGGTGCGCGGGCTGTGGCAGAGCCTGGGCGGCGCCCGCAAGGGACTTGCGGCGGTGTCCGCGTGGTGGACCGCGTGGGTGCTGGGCGGCATCGCCTGGCTCGTGAAAGCGCGCACCTTCTGGGTAGCCCTCACCTCGGATCCCCTGAGCCCGACGCCGGTCATGCTCGCCGGACTGGTAACGGGCGTGCTCATCACCCTGGGAGCGCTGCTCTGCATCCGCGTCATTTCGCAGATCCAGGCGCAGATCGATGAGTGCATGGACGAGGTGGCGGAGGCCGCCTGAGCGCCGTCCGCCACCTTCCAACCGTGCTGGAGCTCAGCGCGGCTGCGTGAGCGCCTTGACCAGGTCCAGCGCCTGATCGATGGCCTGCCACACCTGCATGGCGCTGAGGCTCTCGCCCCCCGTTTGCAGGCTGCGCTTGGCGGCGCGCTCCAGCGGCTCCAGGGCATCCTGGATGAGGGCGATCTGCTTGGGCAGATCCACGGGCATGGCTCCGGAGGCGGACCGCGCGAGCGCGGGCGCCACCTGCACGGGCCGGTCCGCGATGGCGGCCACGGCCTTGGTGAGCTGCTCCATGTACGGCGCCATGTCCACCGCGGGCGCGGCGGCCACGGGAGCCGCGGCGGGCTGCTGTGAGCGCTCGGCCAGTGCCCTGAGCACCTTGGCCAGGTGCTGGAGGTAAGGCGTCAGGTCCGTTCCCGGCGCCACGTTCACCACGGGCGCGGGCATCGCGGGCGGCGGGGTGTCCTTCACCTCGCGCGCCACCTTGGCCACCTCGAGCACGGCCTCGCGCAGCGCGTCCAGGCGCGGCGTGACGCTGGCCACCGGATCCGCGCCGGGCTTCTTGTCCTGCTGGCCCTTGCGCACCGTCTCCGCGGCCTGGCTCACCGCCTGGCTGACCGCGCCCAGCTGCTCCTCGATGGCGCTGAGCTGGCCGGTGACGCGGGCGACCGGATCGTCCTCCTTGCCGCCCATGCGCTTGACCCGGGCGAAGCCCTGCTTGATCTCCTCCCAGCGCTTGGCCTTCTCCGGGGTGAGCCGGCCGCGCAGCTCCTGCAGCTTGAGCAGGTTCTGCTCCGCCGCCGTGGTGAGCGTCTGAGACTCGCCCTGGTAGTGATCGTCGATCAGCCGCTCGAGTTCCTCGTCGGTCATCGCCGCGACGACCTTCTCGGTCAGCTTGCCCATGTTGCGGTAGCTGCCCTGGAGCTTGAACGGAGGCTCGGTGCGGAAGCGCTCGTCCTGCGCCGCCGAGGCGATGTACTGCATGTTCACCTTCAGCAGCACCTTCTGCACGCTGAACAGCCGCTGCAGCACGGCGGTGATCTCCTGCAGCTCCGCCGCCGCGTAGCCGTAGGACAGCTCGCCGGTGTTGATCTCCTCGCCCTGCGCCATCCGGATGAGCTTGTGGATGTCGCCCGGCTCGCGGGTGGCCAGCGGCGCCAGCACCGTGTTCGACGTGAGCGCGTTCTCGATGTAGCTGAGCGCGAACAGGTGCTCCTTGCCGTCCAGGATGTCGCCCAGGTTGTACGTGTCGGCGCGGTTGGCGAGCATGTCCGGGATGCGGAAGCGCTCACCCGTCTCGGTGTACGGGTTGCCCGCCATCACCACGCAGAACTTCTTGCCGCGCAGGTCATACGTGCGCGTGCGCCCGTTCCACACGCCCTCGATGCGGCGCTGGCCGTCGCACAGCGAGATGAACTTCTGGAGGAACTCCGGATCCGTGTGCTGGATGTCGTCGAGGTAGAGCATCACGTTGTTGCCCATCTCGAAGGACAGGTTGATGCGCTCCACCTCCTGCCGCGCGGTGGCGTTGGGCGCCTCCGCCGGATCCAGCGACTTCACCGAGTGCCCCAGCGCCGGGCCGTTGACCTTGACGAAGGTCAGTCCCAGCCGGCTCGCCACGTACTCCATGAGCGTCGTCTTGCCGTAGCCGGGAGGCGACATGAGCAGCAGCATGCCCATGCGATCGGTGCGCTTGTTCTCTCCCGCCGCGCCGAGCTGCTTGGCCAGGTTGGCGCCAATGAGCGGCAGGTACACCTCGTCGATGAGCCGGTTGCGCACGAAGGACGAGAGCACCTTGGGGCTCAGCTCCTCCAGGCGCAGCTTGCGGCGCTCGCGATCCAGCAAGTCCCTCAGCAGCGCGCGGTAAGCGTGGTACGCGGGCACGCGCAGCTGGCGGAACTCGCCCAGCCGGGCCAGGAACTCGTCCAGCCGCACCGTCAGCTTGCGATCGATGACGCGCGGGTGGTTGCCGAGCAGACCCGTCACCTCCAGCGAGGTGAGCGCTCCGGCCTCGTTGTGATCCACCTTGCGCTCGGTGAGCAGCAGCACGGCGGCCTCCAGGGCCATGTACGCCGCTTCGCCGGGACCGCCCTCGCGCTGGGCCAGGTAGCCGCCCAGCCACGCCCGGGCGATGCGCAGACGCTCGGGGAGGTTCTTCTCCAGGCCGCGCAGATCGTCCTCGAAGGCCGTGCGGTTGCCCTGGCGATCCAACTGGCCGATGAACGCCTCCTTCAGGCGCACCGCCTCGCCGCTGATGGTGAAGCGGGGCCGCTCCGCCAGCCCCAGCTCCTCCACGAGGTAGCGGCCCGCCTGGCGGGCCTCCGCGGGCGAGTGCTCCACCTTGATCGAGGTGAGGAAGGCGCTCACGCGCTCGCCCAGCTCGTCTCCCAGCGCGATCAGCTCCGAGGCGCTGGAGAAGATGGAGCGCAGGCGCGTCAGGCTGCGCGCCCGGCGGGCGAGAATGGCGCGCCCGGCCTCATCCGGATCGAAGGCCCAGTAGAAGACCGCCAGCGCACGCGGCGTGGGAGCGAAGCGCAGCAGGCCCGCGCCCTGGTGCAGGGTGAGCAGCTTCTCGAGGATGGCGGCGGCGTCCGCGTCGTGGATGCCGCGCTCGTAGCCCTCGTCGAACTTCTCGGCCGCGTAGGCGCGCACCCTCTCCAGCAGCGTGCCCAACGTGACGGCCTCGTGCAGCGCCGTCAGGGTGACGTTGCCCTTGCCCTCCTCCGCGTCCCCGAGGATGCAGGCGGCCAGGTACTCGGCCCGGTACACCTCGCGCGTCTCGGACACGAGGTGCTGCTCCCACAGCTCCTTGTACTTCTCGAGCGCCGGGTCCTCCAGCTTCACCGCGTAGTCCGTGCCGGTGAGCTGCATGAAGAGCGCGCCTTCACGCGGCACCAGCGTCAGCTCGAGCGGCTGGGTGTTGACGTTGAAGCGGTACTTGCCGAACTTGATGACGGCCTGGCCGTCCTCGAAGAGGTCCTGACGATCGCGCAGGGCCCGGAGCGCATCCTGGCGCGCCGTCTTCACGCGCGAGAGCACCTCGTCCGAGCGGACGCTGTCCTGCAGCTCCATGAGCTGCTCGGCCAGCTGCCGCAGCTTCTGGATCATCGAGTCGGACGCGAAGTACGTGTTCAGCTCGTCGTCCGACTTGAACGTCTTCGCCCGGCGCTGCACGCCCACCAGGATGCGCTCGGCGGCGGTGAACAGGTTCTGCGCGCGGCGCTGGCGCTCGTCCACCAGCGCCTGCTTCTTGGCGCCGAAGGCTTCGAGCAGCTCCTCGCGCTTCTGGGTGATGGGCTCGAGGAACTCGTCGAACTCACCGAAGCGGCCCTCCAGCTCCTCGAGCTGGACGGTCAGGCGGCTCATGCCCTCGTCGCACTTCTCGGGCGAGTCGGCCACCGAGAGCGCGCTCTCGATGTTCTGCCCCAGCAGCTTGAACTGGGCGCCGAACTCCGCGCGCTTCTCGCGGCCCACCAGCTCCTTGCGCTTGACCTGCAGCCCCGCGCGCACGCGGTTGAGGCGGGAGAACAGCTCGGAGATGCCCTCGAGGATCTTCGCGCGGGCCAGCGGATCGCCCACCTGCAGGCTGCCCACCACCTCGCCCAGCACCTCCAGGCCCTTGCCCACCTTCTCGATGTCCTCGCCCAGCGGCGCGAGTTCCATCGTGGTCTGTATGGGCTCCAGCTTGGCCAGCAGCACGTCCAGCCGCTCGGCCACCGGGGCCAGCGCCTCGCCCTTCTGGAAGAACTCCACGCAGGCGGCGCTGACGCGATCCGTCTCCTCGATGGCCTGCTTCTCCAGCGCCTCGACGCGGGCCAGATCGATGTAGCGGATCTCCTTCAGGGAGATGAGGTGCCCACGCTGCTGACGCAGCTCGGTGAGCGCCTGCATGTAGGCCTCGGCGTTGGACAGCTCCTCCGGCCGGACCTGCAGCATCAGCTTCGCCTGCTTGGCGTCCGCCTCGGTGATGGCCTCGATGGCGCGCTTCTGCAGCGCCTGCACCTTCTCGAACTCATCGATGATGAGCTCGGCGGTGCGGCGCAGGGCCTCCATGGGGGCCTGGAGCCCCACCTCGGCGTGGTTGAGCCAGTAGAACGCGTCAATCGAGCGCGTCACACCGGAGATCAGGTCCTCGTAGGAGCGCCGGGTGGGCTTGTCCGTCTTGGCGAGGCGCTGGAGCGAGAGCGCCTCGGAGATGCCGCGCACCAGCTCCGCGTTGCCCACCTTGCCCAGGTAGCCCGGGGCCGGAGGCGTGGCGGCGGCGTGCTCGGCGGAGACGAACGGCGTCTGCCACACCTGCATCGGATGCACGCGGGTGGGCTCGTTCGTGGCCATGCGGAACACCACCAGCCGCCCGTCCCCGAAGATGCTGTAGCCGTGCACCAGCAGCGGGTTCTGCACTTCCTTGCGCACCAGGTTGTACGGGAAGAGGACGCAGCTGCCCTCGTCGCGGCGGTAGAAGATGTAGAGGACGTCCTCTCCGTTGGGCGAGCGGATGGACCGCTTGAACTCCATGCCCTCGGAAGTGCCCTCGAAGACCTTGTAGTCGCCCGTCTGGAGGTAGAAGCCGCCAGGGAAGATGATGCCCTGATCCTCCGGCAGCCGGACGCACGCCTGGCCGATGTTGTCGATGCGCACCACGTGCTGCGTGCGCGTGTTGAAGACCAGGTAGCGGTACGCCTTCTCGCGGAAGGGCAGCACGCGCAGCAGAATGAGGCCGCCCACCTTCGTGTAGGCGAACTCCGCGTCATCCAGCGACTGGTCCGCGTCCTCCACCGGCTCGCTGTAGATGCCCAGGCCGGTGCTGCTGTTGTTCTCGATCTTGACGGTGAGGTCGCCCTTCACCGTCTCGACGAAGACCTGGTCCAGCACGTTGACGTGCGGGTGGGTGCCCAGCACGTAGTTCTCGCGCGTGGCCACCGTCCACTCGAAGTCATGCGAGGGCGGGAAGACGTAGTCGCGCTCGCCCTGATTATCGATGTAGGTGGCGCGGCCCTCGGTGTCGATGCTGAAGCGGAAGACCTTGATGTCGCGCAGCGTCTGGCCCGTCTGGAAGACGGCCAGCAGGCGCGACTCGGTGCGCTTCAGGTGCGAGAGCTTCGCGTCCTTGTAGTACTTGTAGAGCTCGCCGAAGTCCTTGACGAAGCGGGGGTCGGCCAGAAAGCCGCCGGCCTCGGTGGCCGGCACGGCGGAGAAGTCGAAGCCCTCCTCGGTCTTCTCGAACTTGTGCAGCGAGAAGACGTCCGCGACCACCGTCTCCTTCTTCAGGCCGAGGAAGACGTTGTAGCCGAAGAGCAGGTACTTCCCGACGCTGACGATGTCGCGCGGGACGCAGTTGTTCTCGGTGCGGACCCGCTCGTTCCCGATGACGGTCAGCTCGGTGCCGCCAAAGAGCTTCTTGCGCCGCGTGTTGAGGTCCGCGGCCAGGGTCCCCAGCTGGTCCGCCTGGTTCAGCAGGCGGGTGCGGATGACCTCGTAGCTACCGCCCTCCAGCGTCGTCTCGCCCGCGGGTGCGCTGCCCTGGGGCTTCGCGCCGTCAGTTGCCATGGTGATTCACCGGGATGGAACGGGATTCAAAGCAAAGGAAACACGTAACCCTCACCCCGGCCCTCTCCCGGCGGGAGAGGGTGGCTCCCTCTCCTTTCGGGAGAGGGCGGGGGTGAGGGTTCCTTCATGTCACTGCGACGCTACGGCCTACTCCGCGGTCTTGCCGGAGGTGGCCGGGCGGGCGCTGCCCTCGACCACCGGGCCAGGCTGCGCGGCCGGAGCCGGAGCGTTGGTCACCATGCGGTGCAGCAGCGCCGCGACGGCCAGGTTCTGCGCGTCGTTGGTCAGGCCCGGCTTGGAGAGGATCTCCTTCAGGTCCGCCGGCAGATCCTTCTCGCCGGACAGGTAACCGGAGGCCACCGTGCGCAGCGCGTCACCGTGCTCCAGCGCGCCGTCCACCGAGGTGCCGATCGACACCGCCTTGACGAAGCGCTCGAAGAACGCGCCGTCGCCGCCGACGATCTGGAACTTCGCGTGGCTGAACGCCTCGGCGAGCACCTTGGCCTGGGACTCGGCCATGTCCTTGCGGACGCGGATGGCCTCGAGCTCCACATCGCGCTCCTTGGCCAGCCGCAGGCGGAACTCCTCGTGCTCGCGGCCCACGCCGTCCAGCGCCTTCATGGAGGCAGCCTTCTCGGCCAGGCCCCGCGCCTCGGCCATCAGCTTCTCCTGAGTACCAGTCGCCTCGGCCAGCATCTTCTCGCGAACCGCCACGGCCTCGGCCTCGCCGCGCTTCTGGATCGCCTGCGCCTCGGCCTCGAGGACGCGGGCATGCGCCAGACCCTTCTCCTGCTCGCCAGACGCCTCGGCCAGCAGCTTCTTCTGCACCGCGCCCGCCTCGGCCTCCTGGATGCGCGCCTTGGCCAGACCCTTCTCCTGCTCACCCGCAGCCTCGGCCAGCAGGCGCTCCCGGATGACCTCGGCCTGCGCCTGGCCCTGCTTGCGGATGACGTCGGCCTCGGCCTCCTTCACGCGCACCTGCGCCATGCCCTGCTTCTCGGCGGCCACCGCGTCCGCCTCGCGCACGCGCACGTTGGCCAGGCCCGGAGCGGCCGTCTCGGCCTGCACGCCCTCGGACAGCCGCATCTTCGCCTTGGCCGTCTTGTCCGCGGCCTCCAGGTCGGCCTCGGCCAGGGTCAGCTTCTCCTTGGCGGCGTACTTGGCCACCTCGGTGCTGGCCTCGGCGGCCTTGATGTCCTTGACCAGCTTCTCCTGCGCCTGCGCCTCGGCGCCGATGAGCAGCGCGTCCTTGCGGCGGGTGGCCTCGGCCTTCACGCGCAGGTCCTTGATGCGCTCCTCTTCCTCGGCCACCGTCTTGTCCACGGCGATACGGGCACGCAGCACGTCCGCGATGGCCTTCTTCTCCACCTCGAGCGCCTTCTCCTTGGCGATGCGCTGCAGCTCCGTCTCGCGCTCGCGGTTGATGGCCTCCAGGGCGCGGTCCTTCTCCACGCGCTCGGTCTCGACGCCCACCACGCGCTCGCGGTTCTTCTGCGCCACCTCGATCTGGCGGGACTTGTTCTGCTCGTTGATGAGGATCTCCTCCTCGGCCTTGATGCGCGCCAGCTCCGACTTGGCGTGCTCCTCGCTCTTCACGCGCTCGGCCTCGGCCGTCTCACGGGCCTGGATGCTTTCGATCTCGCGCTTCTGCTTGGCGGCCGCCTCGGCGCGCTGGCGCTCGAGGGCGAAGATGGCCTCGTCCGACTCGACGTTGCGCTTGGTGATGGCCATGCGCTCGTTCTGCTTGAACTCGTTGGTGCTGACGTTCTGCACCGTGGTCAGCTCGGTGATCTTCCGGATGCCGTGCGCGTCGAGGATGTTGTCCTTGTCCAGCATCTCGACCGGGGTCTGCTCCAGGAAGTCGATGGCGCAGTCCTCGAGCATGTACCCGTTCAGGTCGCGGCCGATGACGCGGACCACCTCGTCCTTGATCTCGTCGCGCTGGGTGTACAGGTCCTCGAAGTTGAACTTCTTACCCACCGTCTTGAGGGCCTCGGAGAACTTGGCCTCGAAGAGGTTCTCCAGGGTCGTCTGGTCGCTGGCGCGCACGCAGCCGATGGCCGAGGCCACCTTGAGCACGTCCTCCCGCGTCTTGTTGATGCGCACGAAGAAGGTGACCTTGATGTCCGCGCGGATGTTGTCCTTGCAGATGAGGCCTTCCTTGCCGCGGCGGTCGATCTCAACCGTCTTCAGCGAGATGTCCATCACCTCAGCGCGGTGGATGATGGGGATGACCACAGCGCCGGTAAAGGTCACGGTGGGCTCGCTCTTGAGCGTGTTGATGATCAGCACCTTGCCCTGGTCCACCTGGCGGTAGAACCTGGCGATGATCATGAGGGTGCCGAACAGCAGTACGCTGCCGACGCCCACAGCTCCGGCTACAGTAGGGAGATCCATTGCGTTCCTTCTGAGTGTGAACCGGCGGGTTTTTAATACGTGCCAGGAGTCCCCCGCAAACAGCCTCCGGGCAGCGAAGAAGCGGCGCGAGCGCCGCCAAAAGTCCTAGTGAGTGCGGCCCTTTGCGCGAGCGGCGATCGCCGCCCCCTGCCGAGGGTCCTGAATCTGAGCGACTTCCTCGGGCAGCAGCCAGTCGACCGGCTCTACCTCGTAAACGTCGCGCGCCGGGTCGTACCCGAGGATGAGCGCCTGATCGCCGCGCTTGAGCCCATTCTCCTTGGCGCAATAGACGTTGAGGATGAGGCCTGCGCCGCCATCCTCGAAGGTGGCGTGGCCGAAGGTGTTGGTGACGTTGCCGCTGTTGATGGTGCACACGCGGCCCATCAGCGAGTCACGGCCCGGGGCCTTCTTGGCGATGAAGATCGGCCGCAGCGGGCGCACGGCGAAGGAGGCCAGCATGATGCCGACCACGGCGCTCAGCAGCGCCACGCCGCCGCTGACGACGACGCTGGGCAGCACGGACCCGAGCAGGTCGAACGCCACGTTGCGGGTCATGATCGACAGCAGCCAGGCGGCGAAGATGATGAAGCTGCCGGAGATGGTGATCGGAATGCCGGCGAAGCCGAGCGCCTCGGAGAGGCCTCCGCCATCCGCGTCCAGATCCAGATCGTGACCACTGGCGGCCTTGGCGGCTCCTTCGAGGCCCCCAGCTGCCTTGGTGCCGCCCATGAGGCCCTCGGCGGCGCCCTTGGCACCGCCTTCGAGGATGCCGCCCGCCGCCTTGGCACCGCCTTCGAGGATGCCACCGGCCGCCTTGGCGGCGCCTTCCAGCGTTCCCCCGGCGGCCTTGGCCCCAGCGGCCACATCGCCATCGAGAATGTCCACCCCGACGGCGCCAAGAATGACGCACAGCCAGTACGTCATCGTCACCCCGAGCAGGATGGTGAAGAAGACGGTCGGGAACGCCAGGATCGACTCTAGGAAGGTGGTCATCGGTCCCACGGCAGGAGTTGCGCGGAAGTCTAGATCAGGGTGCCCCATTTCAGGAAAGCCGCCCCAGTGATTCCGCCTGCCTGCCCTGCCTGCCACCGGCCTGTAGCGCTTTGCAGCAGGGGAGCAGGCTGCACAGCTATCCAGAAGCCATGACGCAGATTGAGCATCTTCAGAGCACGGGGTATCGACGGGTGGGTAGCCCGAAGCGGGGCTTCCGGTACCTGCGTGCGGATGGGCGCCCGGTCGCCCGGCAGGAGTGCGAGCGCATCCAGGCCTTGAAGCTACCGCCCGCGTGGACGGACGTGGCCATTTCCCCTTCCGCGAAGTCGAAGCTCCAGGCGGTGGGCAAGGACGGCGCGGGGCGGTGGCAGTACCGCTACAGCGAGGCCTTCTCGAAGCGGCAGCAGGCGGAGAAGTACCGGCGCATCATGGGCTTCGCGCGGGCGCTGCCGAAGATCCGGCACCGGGTGAGCCAGGACATGCGGCGCCCGGGACTGGGCCGGGACAAGGTGCTGGCGTGCATGCTGCGCATCCTGGGCACGTGCTTCATCCGGCCCGGCAGCCAGGTCTACGCCGAGGAGAACGGCAGCTTCGGGCTGGCCACGCTGCGCGCCAAGCACGTGAAGGTGAAGGGCGACACGGTGTACTTCGATTTCCCGGGCAAGAGCGGGCAGCAGCAGCACCGCGAGCTGAAGGATCGGCGGGTGGCGGGAATCGTGCGCCAGCTGTTGAAGGTGCCCGGGCGCGACGTCTTCAAGTTCGTGCTGGATGACGGCTTCGTGGTGGACGTGCGGCGCCGCCACATCAACGAGTACATCCGCGAGGTGATGGGCGCGCAGTACAGCGCCAAGGACTTCCGCACGTGGGCCGGGACGCTGATCTGCGCGTGCGCGCTGGCCAAGGCGCGGCAGCGGCTGAAGCAGTCCAAGGATGCAGGCTGCATCAAGGTGGCGAAGAAGACGATGGTGGCCGCGGTGAAGGAGGCCGCCGAGCACCTGGGCAACACCCCCGCGGTGGCGCGCTCCTCCTATATCTACCCGTCGGTCCTTGCCATGTTCGAACAGGGCAAGGTGGTGGGGAAGTACTTCGAGTCCGTGGAGGATCTGACCAGGCACGAGGGCCCCGAGCTGCACTGCTCGGAGAAAGCGCTGCTGGACATGATCAAGGAAGGCGCCCTCACCCTGTGAGGCTCGAGACGCCCAGGTACGAGCCCTGAGCGTCTCCCCTGCCCCACTCAGGGGTTTTCGTCCGAGGGAACCTCGCCCGTCAGCACGCAGATCAGCGCCACCGGATCGCACTTGACCGGGAACAGGCGGTTGATACCCGAGCCACGCAGCCGGTTCACCGAGGGATCCGGCAGCGGATCGCACTTGGTCTCGTCCGGCTTGCCCCCCGTGTTGCAACTCACCGTGGGCCAGATGCCCTTCACCTTGTACTCGGCGGTGCAGCCGTTCGACGTATAGCGCAGGTCCGCCATGAGCTGCGTGCCAGGGATCTGCGGCGTGTTGTAGACGCGCAGGTTGGACCACTCATAGGTGATGTCCTGCGCGGCCTGCGCGGGCGGAATTCCCCCGTCCGGCAGCGTCCCTCCATCTGGGAACCCGGCGGCCAGCGCGGGTGCCTGCAGGCGGGCGGGCGTGAGCTCAGGCACGTCACAGAAGTTGTCCGCGCCCGGAAACTCCGTGGCCATCTCCCCCACCGCGGTGGGCTCATACAGCGGCGCCGGATCCGCGCGCAGCCCCAGCTGCCCGGGTAGCTGACCCATGCGCCCGCTGCGCATGCCGATCGAGTCCGGGCCGCCCTCCTCCCCGGCGAAGAACTTCTGCATTCCCACCCGCTCGGGAGTGAGCTTCGCGCAGGCCGCGTTGGGATCCTGCCCGTCCTTCAGGGTGTAGGTGGTCGCGAACGCGCCCAGGGCCACGGTGCAACGCGCCTCGGGCCCCTGCGTGTTGCAGGCACCAATCGCGGCGACGCCCACCGCCACGCTCATGCTCATGCCCATCAGTTTAAGCTTCATGGAAGGTGTTCTCCGGCGAGCAGGCTAGAAGGTGACCCGCGCCCCGATCCGGACGGATCGTGGGGCCTGGTAAGCGTTGGGCCGCTTGTAGTTGGGGTTGATGTCCTTGATGAGCAGCGGATCCGAGTTCGCGTTGGTCTGGCGAACCCCGGTGCACTCGCTGTTGAGAATGTCCTGGTTCGTCGAGCGCGACAGCTCCGCGCACTGGTTCAGCGCCGCCAGGGAGATCTCATTGTTCTTGTTGGGCTGCACGTTTCTGAAGGTGAAGGTCTGGTCCACCGCCGTGTACTGCTGGAAGTTGAAGAGGTTGAACACGTCCAGCGAGACGGTCAGCGTGTAGTTGCCCGCGATCTTCTGGTTGAAGCTCAGGTGGGTGTCCACGTTGTGCACCCAGGGCAGCCGGCCGCCCCCGCCGCGCGGCAGGATGAAGGTCTCCGAGCCGCTGCGCAGCGGGTTGGCGCCCAGCACGTTGAGCGGCGTGCCCGAGCGGCTGCGATAGCCCGCCCCGAGGTTGAAGCTCGTGGCGTTGGTGAGGTGAAACTCCTTGGCGCCAAAGAACTTCACGCTGTGGGTGCGGTCTCCGGGCAGCAGGCCGACCCGGTTCTCCGTCAGCGTCAGCAGATCGAAGTCGCGCGTCAGGTTGGGCGACAGCTGGTTGGTGTCCGCGCGGAACAGGCCCGAGTAATTGCCATAGAGCCGGGACCACGTGTAGCTGGCCTGGGCGAGCCACCCGTTCGAGAAGTTCTTGAAGTAGTAGAGGTTCAACCCGTTGAAGCGGCGCACCGCCTCGGGGAAGTCCGTCGAGTAGCCCTTGCCCGGGTTGCCCAGGAAGAACGTGGTGCCGTCATCCCGGCTCATGTCCTCGATGACGTTGTGGAGCACCCGGCGGGTGTAGGCCAGGCCGATCCGGCCAAAGAGCAGCTCGTACTCGCCGCCCACCACCAGCTCGTCCATGGACTGGGGCTCGATGTTCGGGTCCACGGGCACCGGGTCTCCGCCCTCGGCGCTCCAGAACTGGCTGGGTCTCTCGGGGTTGTTGCCCGGCGGCCGCAGGTTCGCGGGGTCCTCGCAGGCGCTCTCCAGGCTCTCGAGCTCCGAAGGCTTGCACGGCGGCGAGTTGTACCGGGCCTGCAGTAGCTGCTGTTGGGGGAACGAGAGGTCCGCCATGTCCAGCGGTATGTTCTCGAAGAAGCGCGCGAAGTTGACGAAGATCTTCGAGCGTCCCGACTGCGTGGGATCGTAGATGATGCCCAGACGCGGCGACCACTGGTTGGGCAGGTACAGCCCCACGTTCCCGTCCAGCCCCTTGATGGTCTGCGTGTCGTAGCGCACGCCGATGTTGAGGGTGACCTTGTCCATCACCGACCAGCTATCCTGGATAAAGCCGCCCACCGTCATCGACGTGGAGGTGCCCTCCTTGGTCGGCAGGAAGACGGGGTCATCCGGGCCCTCCAGGTAGCCGTACCGGGTTGACGTGGTGAAGAACGCGCCGCTCGGATCCTCCAGCCAGGGCCCCCCGCCGGTGCGCGCGCGGTTGTTGTAGAAGGACATGTGCTCGATGTCGAAGCCGGCCTTGATGATGTGGTGGCCGGCCGCGTTGAACAGGTACGTGCCCAGCACCTTGCCCTGATAGCGGTCCAGCTTCTGGATGCTGATCGTGTTGGGGCCGCCCGTGGCGTAGTTGCTGATCGGGCAGCGGGCCCGCTGCTCGGCCTCCGTCGCGCCGCAGACCGTCGGGTCCGGCAGCTCCTCGAAGGCGTTGATGGTGCGAGGCATGCGCCAGTTGATGCGCGGCTGGGCCGAGAGCCCATTGCCGGTGTTCAGCCCCGAATCGTCCGAGGGCAGCGTCGAGTCCTCCTGGTGGTGCCAGCCCAGGGTGGCGTCCAGCAGCAGCGTCTTGTTGAAGAACGACGAGGACTGCTTGGCCACCATGTCCAGCGCGTTGTTCTCGCGCATGGTGGCAATGGACTCGTGCGTGCCCTGGACACTGCACGACAGGCCCACGCACACCTCGGGGTCGCCGTCATCGCTGAAGGAGAACTTGCCCCGCCCGCCCGAGGAGCGTGGCACGCCGAACACCGTCACCGAGAGGTTGTGATCCGGGTTGAAGAGGTAGGTCAGCTTGCCCATGTACTGCATGGTGCGCTCGTCGGCGAAGCGGTTGACGAGCGTGCCCTCGATGGGCGTCGTCAGCGAGAAGCGCGTCTCCGGATCCCTCTGCCGCTCACCCACCGCGTTGCAGCCGATCTCCGGGTTGACCTCTTCGCAGATGTTCAGCGTGTTGAGCTGGCGCGAGACGCGGACGCGGTTGAACGAGGGCGCCGCGCCCACGTAGAACCAGAGCTTGTCCTTGAGGATGGGACCGCCCAGGTCGAAGCCGAAGTCGCCCAGGTTGCCCGGGTGGCCCCGGGTGCTGATGACGCTGCCCTCGACGCGCACCGGCGTGCCCGCCGTCTGGAAAGCGCCCGGGGCCATGTTCGCGAACACCGAGCCGTGGAACTCGTTGGAGCCCGACTTGGTGACGACGTTGAGCACCCCGCCCGTGGAGCGGCCGTACTCGGGCATGTAGCCGCTGGTGATGACGTTGACCTCCTTGACGAACTCCACCGACATCGGCGTGCCCAGGGTGCCCACGCTCGGGTCATTCACCGACAGGCCATCCACGACGAACTGGCTTTCGGGCGAGCTGCTGCCGTTGACGCTCACCCCGAAGCGGTCCTCCTGAGCGCCCGGGGCCAGCTCGGCCAGCGACTCGAAGGAGCGCGAGGCGGAGCCCTTGGTGCCCGGGCGGATGACGGGCACGTTGCGCAGGAAGTCGGCGTCCACGGTGACGCCCGCGGCGCTCGAGCCCACGTCCACCGTGGGCGGCGCGGCGGTGACGACCAGCGTCTCGCTCATGCCCTCGGGCAGCAGCTCCACGTTGACGCGGATGGTCCGATCGATGCGCAGCACGATGTCGCCGCGCGAATAGGGCCGGAAGTCCCCTTTCTCCACCCGCAGGGTGTAGGTGCCCGAAGGGAGCTGGGGAATGCGGTAGTGGCCGGTGCGGTCCGTGACGACCGCGCGCTCGCCCTGGAGCGCGGGCGAAATCACCGTGACGGTGGCGTCCTCCACGGGCTCCTTGTCCGCCGTGTTGACGATGGTGCCGGTAATGACCGAGTTGCCCTGGGCGAACGCCGCGCAGCCAAACAGCACGGCGGCGAGACACAGCCCACGAGCCAGATGAACACGTGTAGACACGATGACCCCTCCCGACAATTGCGGGGCGCACTTTGTCTCAAACCCGACGCAAGCCCAAACCCCATCTGCGGGGTAGGCAGGGATGACGCGGCAGGCCGAGACCAGACTGCTTACCTCTGACGGCAGGTCACAGCGGGTTGAAACAGGGAGTCCGGGTTATGCCGAAGCGGGCCTCCGGGAGCCGGGGGAACAGCCAGAAGAAGGGCGAGCGGGACATCATCCCCGCGGGAGTGGAGGTGCCGGACCGGGATCTGTTCTTCAACCGGGAGCTGTCGTGGCTGGCCTTCAACGACCGGGTGCTGCAGCTGGCCGAGGACGCCTCCGTGCCGCTGATGGAGCGGCTGAAGTTCTGCGCCATCTACGCGCGCAACCTGGACGAGTTCTTCATGATCCGGGTGGCCCGGCTGCACGAGAAGCTGCGCTTCGGAGGCCAGGCGCGGCTGGTCCCGGACGGGGCCACGCCGGGCGAGACGCTGGACAAGCTGCACGCGCGCATCCGCGAGCAGGCCCAGCGCCACGCGGAGTGCTTCGAGCGGGTGCTGCGCCCGGCGCTGGCCGAGAAGGGCCTGCGCATCCTGTCCATGAAGGAGCTGGACGCGGGGGCCCGGGCCCAGGTGGAGGGGCGCTTCCGCGAGCAGATCTTCCCCGTGCTCACCCCGCTGGCCATCGGGCTGGGGCGGCACTTCCCGTACATCTCCAACCTGTCGCTGAGCCTGGCGGTGCTGCTGCGCGATCCGGTGGCGGAGACGGAGAACGTGGCCCGGGTGAAGGTGCCCAAGGAGTTGCTGCCGCGCTTCATGCCGCTGGACGGCACCACGGCCTTCATCCCGCTCGAGGACGTGATCGCCCACCACCTGAGCGCCCTGTTCCCGGGCATGGAGGTGCTGGACTACGGCCTGTTCCGCGTCACCCGGGACGCGGACTTCACCGTGTCCGAGGACGCCGAGGACCTGCTGGTGGCGGTGCAGGACGAGCTGCGGCAGCGGCGCTTCGGGGAAGTCATCCGGCTGGAGGTGCAGGCGGGAATGCCTCCCAAGCTGCGCGAGCCGCTGGTGGAGGCGCTGGGGGTGGAGCCGCGCCAGATCTACGCGCAGGAGAGCCTGCTGGCCCTGGCCGATCTGCACGCGGTGGTGGCCACGCCGGGCTTCGCGGAGCTGAGGGATCCCCCCTGGGTGCCGGTGACGCAGCCGCGGCTGCGCCCGGACGCGGAGGTCGAAGGCAGCGGCACGGTGATCGCGGCGATGCGCCGGGGGGATCTGCTGGTGCACCACCCGTACGAGTCCTTCGCCACCTCGGTGGAGCGCTTCGTCACCGAGGCGGTGGAGGATCCGGACGTCCTGGCCATCAAGCAGACGGTGTACCGCACCTCGGACAGCTCTCCGCTGGTGCCCGCGCTCATCCGCGCCACCGAGGGCGGCAAGCAGGCGGTGTGCATGGTGGAGCTCAAGGCCCGCTTCGACGAGCGCGCGAACATCCGGTGGGCGATGTCGTTGGAAGAGGCCGGCGTGCACGTCGTCTACGGCATTCCCGGGCTGAAGACACACGCCAAGGCGATCCTGATCGTCCGGCGCGAGGGCGGGAAGGTCCGGCAGTACGTCCACATCGGCACGGGCAACTACAACCCGAAGACGGCGCGGCTCTACACGGACCTGGGGCTGTTCACGACGGATCCTGAAATCAGCGCGGACATAGCGGACCTGTTCAACTACCTGACGGGGTTCGCCCGGCCGCAGAGCTTCCGGAAGCTGCTGGTGGCGCCGATCAACATGCGCGAGGGCTTGCTGGCGGAGATCCGTCGCACGGTGGCGGCCCACTCGGTGGAGCGGCCCTCACGCATCCAGTTGAAGATGAACGCGCTGGTGGACCCGGTGCTGATCCGCGCGCTGTACGACGCGTCACGCGCGGGGGTGAAGGTGGAACTCAACATCCGGGGGATCTGCTGCCTGCGGCCGGGAGTGCCGGGGGTCTCGGAGAGCATCCGGGTGGTGTCCACGCTGGGCCGGTTCCTCGAGCACGCGCGCATCTATCTCTTCGAGCGCGGCGGGGAGGCGCGGTGCTTCATTGGTTCGGCGGATCTGATGCCGCGCAATCTGGACCACCGGGTGGAAGCGCTGACACCAGTGGAGGATCCCCATTTGCAGGCACAGGTCCGGGACCTGCTGGAGCGGTGCCTGGCGGACAACACCCACGCGTGGGAACTCGATGCGAACGGCTCGTGGCGCCGCCGTGCGCAGCAGGGTGAGAAGCGGTGGGCCCAGGGCGAGCTGATGGACCGGGCGATGCGTCTGGCCCAGGCCACCAGCGGCAGACCGCTCACATCTTCTTGACGAGGTCCGCGCGCTCCTGGACAGCCTCCATGGTGTCCAGGCTGAAGCTGCGCGCGTGTCCCAGGTCGTCCTTGAGGAACGTGGCGAGGCTGTCGGCCAGCTCCTGCGCCGCGCGCTTCCGCTTCGGCGGCAGCGGATCGAAGGTGTTGAACACGATGGACTCCGCCGATGGGTCGTACTCCCAGAAGCCGACGAGCCGATCCCCATCGAACAGCGTGCGCGCTGAGAGGTGGGTGACGTCGCCGAGCGTGCCGCCCTTCGTGGTGCCCCACTTCTTCACCTGGCGCTTATGGTGCTTCGGGTCGGTGAGAACCCCCGGGCCTCCGTGGAAGGTGAGGTAGTTGTCCTCGAACGAGAGCATCGACATGGGCAGTTTGGCGGGGGCCTTCTCCTTCAGGGCCTCCAGCTCCTGCGCCAGCACGAAGGATTCGTCGGCGTAGCCCGGCACGAACACGGGGATCGTCGTCAATGTCCCAAAGGCCGCGCGAGCATCACGCTGAGACAGCCCGGACCAGGCCGCGAAGTCCGCGACGGTCGCCGGACCCGCTTGCCGCAGGAAGATCTCCGCCATGCGCGCGTTCCGCTCGGCTACGTCCTCGGGAACCTTCGCGCCCGTGAACGGATTCTTCGCCGGCAGCCGCCAGTGATAGCGCTCGGAGTCCACCCTGCCCGTCTCCAGCGTGCGCTCCACCTTGCCCTCGAACTCCAGGTGGCGCAGGGCCGACGGCAGCGTCGAGGACATGCCCACCTTCTTGCCCTTCTCTCCGAGGCTGCGGACGACGCCCTCGGGCAGCGCCTTGCGCAGCGCGTCCGTCATCAACGGCCCCTTGCGCAGCACCTTGAGCACGGCGTCGCCCACCTCGGCGATCTCCTCGAGCGGCACGCCCACCTTCTCGAGCTCCTTCTCGCTGCGCTTGCGCGCCTGATCCTCGGCGAAGCGCAGCACGAGCGGCACCTGCCCGCGAGGCACCAGGTACATGCACCCCCGGACGGCGGGAATCACCTGCAACCGGGACTGGGCCACCGCCTCATCGAGGTCCTGGCGGCGCAGCCCTGGCACCCGGGCCCGCACCGCGAGGTAGGCATCCACTCCGCCCAGCGTGCGAGGCCAGCTCGTGGCGGCCACGACATTCTCGAGGCTCCCCTTCAACGGAGCGTCCAGACCCTGTTTCCGGTACCAGTGCGCCCGGGCTTGCTCCAGGGTGATGCGCAGTGCGGCAGCGGCCGTACGACCCATGACGTCTCCTGTCCAGAGGGGGACGCAGTCTAAGCAGATGCCCGCGTCCGGGAGGAAGAGGCACGAAGGCCCGGCAGGCGAGCGCCCGGGCCCCCTGTGTTGGCGGCTCCGATCCGGGAGTGGACCGGATACGCTCCCGCCCGTGAGCGAGTACGTCACCTACCGCAACGCCATGCTGGGGCCTGGGATCGAGGCCCTGCGGAAGGCTTTGCTCTCGTCACGGTTCGTGGCAACCAGCCCGCTCACGGGCTCGTTCCAGGCCAGCCGGGGCTTCGCCTTCTCCTTCACCGACGAGGGCCGGGCCACGCTGCTGGGCCGCTTCCCTTTCCTGGCGGACTACCTGGCGCTGGTGACGGATCCGGCGACGACGCGCGGGCTGCTGCCCTGGCGCGAGAGGCTCTTCGGCCCGCGCGAGGAGCGCCGCCGGCCCAACGCCTTCTACATCAACCTGTTGCTGCTCCAGGCGGGCAAGAGCGTGGGTCGGCACATCGATGCCACGCTCCAGGAGCCCAGCGGCGTCAAGGGCGCGGTGCCCGAGCACGTCAGCGTGCTGTATCTCGAAGTGCCCACTGGCGCGCGGGGTGGCGAGCTACACCTGCTGCGCAACGATGAGTCCCTGGGCAAGGTGCGCCCCAGGCCGGGGCTGCTGGTGCAGTTCCGCGGGGACCTGCAGCACGAGGTGCAGCCCTTCACGGGCGGCCCGGAGGGAGCGGTCCGGGCGAGCCTCGTCTGCGAACAGTACGCCTTCGAGCCCGAAGCCCTGGCGCGCCTGCCCACGTTCCAGATTCAGTCCAAGGCGGGCTTCGCGGCCTACCTGGACACGCACCGGGACCACACCGCCGCGACGCGGTAGGCCCCTGCGCCACGTCGCTCCATGCGGCGAGCGCTCTCTCCCGTCTGCTAGGGTGCGGACAACCTGGGAGATTGGCTCGCATGCTTCAAACCTTCGTGTCCCCTTTGGCGCTTATTTCCTTGCTGGCGGGCCTTGCCGCCACGGCGGCACAGGGGGCCGCCGCGAAGCGCTCCATCGTTCTCACGGGCAAAGCGGGCGAAGCCCACGTGCTCTCTCTGGCGCTGGGCACGGTGACCTTCCTTCTGCTGGACGCTCCGATTGTCCGCGAGTCCGTGGAAGTGGAAGACCGCGCCCGCTTCGCGCGGGTGGATGTCAGCGAGCAGGGCCTGACGCTGCAGCTCCGTGCGCCGCTGAAGCCCGGCGAGCAGCTGGCGCTGCGCTTTACCTACCGTGAGGGCTCGCCCCGGAGTGCCGTGTTCCTGCTCACGGGACAACCCGGCCAGGTGGATGAGGTGGTGAATGTCAGCCGCCCTCCTCAGACCACGGAGGCATGCCATGCCGAACTGCGCGCGATTCAAGAGCGGTGCGAGGCGCAGGCCCGGGAGTTGGCGGAGCTGAAGGTCCAGCCCTCCACGTTGAGCCCTGCCGACGTGGCGCTCTCGGGGTTCGTGGGCTTCGAGGGCTTGCAGGGTGAGCGTCTCTGGCAGGAGGGCGTGGAAATAAGCGGCGAGCTTCTTGCCACGAGGTGTTGGGGGTTGGGAGGCGCCACGTGGACCGTGGTGGTGCTCGAGGTGAGCAACGCCGGCACGGCCCCCTGGGTGCCCGCATGGGCCGAGGTGACGCCCCTGGAGGGAGGTGAGCCACGCCGTGCCCGTGTGGTGCTCAGCCGCCAAGCCGTGCTGTCTCCCGGGGACACGGTGAGCGTGGCCATCGAGGTGGAGTTGCCCACGAGAGAGCGCAAGACGTGGCTGAAGGCGCCGCACTCGCTGCGGGTGTGTGACGCGTCGGGCAGCCGCTGTCTGTCCGCTTCCAGAGTAACCCTGTAACGCCAGGCAAGAGGTGTGTGACATGGCAATAGACTTGAATCCCCTGGACTTACCGCCAGGTACCCTGGTGCACGCCTGGCGCGTCGTCCGGTGCCTGGGCCGGGGCGGCTACGCCGTCGTGTACGAGGTGGAGAATGAGGGCCAACGCTTTGCCCTGAAGCTGGCCTGTCAGGGCGAGCAAAGCCTGGACCCCAGGCAGGCACACGCCCGCGCTGAGCGGGAGGTGGCCTGCCTGCAGCAGCTCAAGCACCCACACATCGTCCGGATGCGTGCGCATGGCCGCTGGCCAGACCCCAGCACAGGGTTTCTCTACATCGTCATGGACCTGGTGCAGGGAGAGACGCTGGCGCGGTGGGCCCAGCGCACCGGCCCCACGCCGCATGAGTTCGCCGTGTTGTGGCTCAAGCTGTGGGACGCTGTGGACTTCATGCACCAGCACGGGGTGGTGCATCGCGACTTGAGCCTCAACAACATTATGGTCACCCGGGAGGGGCAACCCGTCATTATCGACTTTGGCGTGGCCGACTTCGCCACCGCTGACCCGCTGACCAACGGGCCTCTGCCCCCAGGCACCCGGCGCAACCGCAGTCCTGAGGCAACCCGCTTCTGGGAGCAGCACCACCACGATCCCCAGGCCCGCTACGACTTCAAGCCCACCGATGACATCTTCGCCCTGGGCGCCAACCTCTATGACTTGCTGACCGACCCCCGGCCCACGCTCCATGCGCCACGGCCCCCGCTGGACAGCGAGCTGTTCAGGCCCCCCAGCCCGCATCGGGCCACGCAGGGGCGCGTGCCACTGGAGTTGAGTGAGTACGCGATGATGTTGATCAGCCCGAACCTGGAGGTGAGGCCGGCGACGGCGAAGGATGCGCGTAGGCCGCTGGAGGAGATCGTGCGCCATGAGGGAGCGGAGTGGCAGGGCACCTCGGTGCACGCGTTGGCCGCGCGGCTGCCGCCAGCGCCCCCCGAGGCGCCCGCCGAGGGACAGCAGGCCCCGGCTGCGCCCGTGCCGATTCCCACCCACCCCCTGCCCGTGCAGGCGCCCCCCGCACCACCGCCTGCCCCAGCCGCCCGGCGCCTGGCTTGGCTACGCGCGGTGCGGCTTGTATCCCTGGCGCTCGCGGTGCTGACGCTGCTGGTAGCCACTTCCGGGCCCCACGCACCCATCCAGCCGATGTCCCTTCCCAGCGCGGTGGCCGAAAAGCCGACAACCCCTCCTGCTCGGTTAGCCTCCCCCCTCCCTACCCAGCAGGAGGCACCTCCCACCTTGAAGCCCCCCGACACCTCCGCCGTGAAGACCCTGAGCCCACCCCCGCTCCCGCCACCTCGGAAGGCCCCCCTTCAGCGGGGGCTCTCCAAGGTGGAGCGATGCGCGATGCTCGTGTTCTCCCTCAAGTGGGGGGCCGCTGGGTGTGCCGGCGTGCAGCAGCGCCCTACTCCCGGAGAGGAGTGCCCGAAGGGCTCCGCTGAGGGCATGAGGCAAGAGCTGGGATGGATGCTGGGCAGCAACGGGGGACCTATCATCTTCATCGACATCACCAAGGCGACCAGCTTGCAGGAGCGCACCGTCGTCCTCTCGGATGGCCCTGTCACCGGTGCACTGGTGGAGCCGAATGGGAAAGCACCGGCATGGACACGGGTGGAGGGACACCTGTGGACGACGGGGGATCGGATCTACGGCCGCTACATCCGCGCTCACCTCCCCAACGGGCGCGAGGTGCCCATCTGCCTCGAAATTGAAGAGACGAATGACGATACAGGCGTCCCCAAGAAGGCGGGCTCCAGGCCTGGCCACACCATCGGGCCCGGTACGGCAGAGGCACGGGCGATGGAGCGGTGGCGGTGAACGGCGCGCACCGTGCCCTGACGGGCAAGGTTCAACGGAATGGCCGAGGACATGAAGGGGCTACTCCTGGATGACCGCTGGGCGCCCGTCACTTCGGGCGGGCTTCGCGGCCTACCTGGACGCGCACCGGGACCACACCGCCGCAACGCGGTAGACCGTCGCGCCACGTCGCTCCTCACGTCGAGCGCTCTCTCCCGTCCGCCCAAGCGCAGCCCTCGCTTCTTCCCGGGCAAGAGCGGTTCTGCTCGCCTGCCTGCGCTTGTCACCGGGCCTCTTCTGCTACACTCCGGCCGCAAGTGACCGGACCACAACCTCGCCCCCTGTCACGCTTCCACCGTGTCAACCAGCCTCTTCCTTCTTCCCAAATTCGCCGAGAGCTTGACGGAAGCCCGCGTCGTCTCATGGCTCGCCGCCGAGGGCACTACCCTCAAGCCAGGCCAGCCCCTGGTGGCTATCGAGACGGACAAGACGACCCTGGACGTGGAAGTCTGGAGCTCGTGCGTGGTGGAGCAGCACCTGGTCGCCGCGGGCACCCTGGTGCCTGTGGGCACGCCCCTGGCCCGGCTGCGTGCGCTGGACACCAAGGCCCCGGCCGCGGCGGCGCCCATCTCCGCCCCCGTGGCTCAACCCCCCGCGCCTGCCTCTCCCACCCAGGAGGAGCGGGTGGTCGACCTCAGCCGTATCCACGCCCATCGCGCCCGGTGGCAGGGCCGGGGGCCCCACCTCACCAGCTATCTGGCACTCTCGGTGGCGCGGGCGCTCTCCGCCACCCAGGCGCGCGACCGCGTGGCCGCCATGGCGTTCATCGGCGGCGAGGCGGAGCCATGGCGGCACATGGAACTGGATTCTGCTCTCCAGTTGCTGCGCATCGAGGCCTTGATGCGTCAGCCGTCTAGCGGCAAGGCCCCGTCCGCGCCCGCGGTGCTGCTCGCCTGCGAGCCGCTCCCGCCTTCCGCCCCGGATGCGGTGCTGCGCATCATGCTGGAGCCCGCGCAGGGCCGGCTCACCATCACCGGCACGGAGCGTGAGGCCAACGCCATCGCTGACGCGGTCGCACGGCAGCTGTCCGAGTTCAGCCCCTCCGGCACGCCGGCCTGAGGGGCTGGCCTCAGCGGCCCGCGAGCACTTCGCGCAGGGCCTGCTTGATGTCTTCGGCCTGCGGCAGCATGGCTTCTTCCAGCGCGGGGGCGAAGGGCACGGGCGTGTCCAGCGCGGCCACGCGCCGAACGGGTGCCCGCAGCGCCGGAAAACAGCACTCGGACACCCTGGAAGCCAACTCGGCGCCGAAGCCGCCGGTGCGGTTGGCTTCGTAGGCCACCACCGCGCGCCCGGTCTTGCGGACGCTGCGCACGAGCGTGTCCTCGTCCAGCGGGTTGAGCGTGCGCAGGTCCACCACCTCCACCTGTACGCCCTCGGCGGCGAGCGCCTCGGCCGCGGCCAGGGCCTTGTGCACCATCGCGCCATACGTCACCACCGTGGCGCTGGTTCCCTCGCGCACCACCGCGGCCACCCCCAGGGGCAGCACGTAATCCGCCTCGGGCTCCGGACGGGCCGCGGCACGGCCGCGGTACAGATCCTTGTGCTCGAGGAAGAGCACGGGATCATCCCCCCTCAGCGCCGCCTTGAGCAGGCCCTTTGCATCCGCCGCGTTGGAGGGATAGACGACACGCAGCCCGGGCATGTGCGTGAAGAAACCCTCGATACTCTGGCTGTGGTAGTGGCCACCGCCCACATACCCTCCGCATGGCGCCCGGATGATCAGCGGGCAGTTCCACATGCCACGCGAGCGATAGCGCAGCATGGCCACCTCGCTGCGCAGCTGCGCCATGGCCGGAAAGATGTAGTCCGCGAACTGGATCTCCACCACGGGCCGCCAGCCGGCCATGGCCATTCCCATCCCCACGCCAACGATGGAGGCCTCGGCCAGCGGAGTGTTGAAGACGCGTCCTCCCCCGAACCGGTCGATGAGTCCCCGGGTAATGCCAAAGACGCCACCGTGCGAGTTCCCCACGTCCTCGCCGAGCACCACCACCCGAGGATTGGCGGCCATCTCCTCCTCGAGCGCATTGCGGATGGCATCGACGAGCCGCACGGGCGTGCCCTCCGCGGAGGGGGCGGCCCCGTCCCGCGGCGGCGCCTCGTGGGCGGCCCCGTAGACGTGCCAGGCGACCGTCTGCGGTGAGTGCGGGGCCGACTCGGACACCCGCTCGACGGCTTGTGCCACGCGTGCCACCGCCTCCTGCCGCTGGCTGTTCACCTGCGCCTGGGTGAGGATCCCAGCCTCCACCAGCCGCCGCTCGAACTCGGGGAGCGGATCCTGCTGGCGATCAGCCGCGATGTCCGCGTTGGACCGGTACTTGCGTTCGTCATCCGCCGAGGAGTGGGAGCACAGCCGCAGGACCTTGGCCTGGATGAGCGTGGGCCCTTGCCCCATCCGCGCCCGTGTCGCGGCGTCGAGGCAGGCCGAGTACACCTCGATGAAGTCGCCGCCGTCCACGGTGCGCGTGGTGAGCTGTGCCATTGCGGAGAAGTTGCGCGCGATGGACCCCCCCGGCGTCTGCTGGGACACGGGGGTGCTGATGGCGAAGCCGTTGTCCTCGATGAAGAACAGGACGGGGAGCCGCCGCAGCGCGGCCCAGTTGAGCGCCTCGTAGAACTCTCCCTGGCTCGTCGTCCCCTCTCCCGAGGAGACGAACACCACCGCGTCCGAGCCTTCCCGGACGAGCACCTCCGCCACGCCCACGGCCTCCAGGAACTGGCTTCCGGCGCAGCTCGACTGCGTGGGGATGTTCAGCTCGCGGCTTCCCCAGTGGTTGGGCCCCTGGCGGCCACCCGAGCTGACATCCTCGCTCAGCCCCTTCACGGACATCAGCTGCTCTTCCACCGTGTGCCCCACGGCCAGCACGAAGGCGCTGTCGCGGTAGTACGGGAAGAACCAGTCCGAGCCGGGCCGCAGCGCCAGGCCCGCGGCCACCTGCGCCACCTCATGGCCCGCGAAGCCCAGGTAGAAGGGGATCTCACCAGAGCGGAACTGTCGATCCAGCCCCTCGTGCAACGCCCGGCCCTGCTGGCACAGCCGCAGCGCCCGCTGGAGGAACTCCCCCGAGAGCGGCTCGCCGCCAGGGCCCACCAACCCGGGCACCTCAGCGGGCTGCACCGCCAGCTCAGACGGCTCCGTCTTCCCAACCTGGCCAACCGATATCGCGCCACTCATCAGCCCATCCCTCTTCTTTATCCGACAGCTCGATCTTCAGCAGGAACGCCCCGCCCTCACGAGACCTCTTCCCGCTCCGCGCGCGGCCCCGGTGCGCGAGGGCCCAAGAAGGGGCCCGTATCGCTTCTGCTCGCCTGCTTCTGCGCGAGGGGCCACAGCAGCGAGGCCCGATAGTCCTCCAGGTGCCACACCAGGGTACCGTCCCCGGTGAAGGCCTGGATGTCGTAGCGGGCGTGCTGGGGGCCGCCTCCGGGCAGCCCCCGCACGAGGACGTAAAGCGGCTCGCTCTCCAGTGGCCGGCCGTGGATGCGAAT
>DASVVJ010000967.1:0-6196 GCA_036389955.1 Myxococcaceae bacterium | reverse complement strand
CGCTGGCTTCAGCGCCTGCGGGACGAGGACCCCGGCGGCGGCGGCGGCGGCGGCGCTTGCGAACGGCGTCTCCGTCAGCCGGGGCGGCGCTCTCGGTCCGCTGCGGCGGCAGCTCTCCGGCCTTCCACGCCGCCAGCGCGTCGCGGAACTCGCCCGTGGCCTCCACCGACAGCTCGAAAACGATCATCGCCTCGTTGAACAGCGGGTGGCGGCGGAAGGACTGGCTGCGGCGGCGGCGCTCGCCCGTGAGGGTGCGCTGGGACAGCAGCAGCAGCCGGCAGCGCTCGGCGATGCGGCGCGGCAGGCGCGCGCTCTGCACGAAGCCGGCGAGCAGATCCTCGATGCCCTGAGCCACCGAGGGCCGCGCCCCAGGATCCTGAGACTCCTCGGGCGGCGGCGCCGCGCGGCTGATGGGCACCAGCAGCGTGGCCAGCAGGATGGCGTCATCCAGCGGCTCGCCCTTCGCCACGCGGCGATCCAGCGCCTCGGCGAAGGCGTAGAAGGTGCGCTCGCCCTCGCGGCCGTGCTGCTTGAAGTAGGCGTCCACCGGCGGCAGCAGGATCTTCAGCGCATCCAGCGCCGCCAGCAGCTTGAGGCTGGGTGCCGCCACGCCGCCGCGGATGAGCCGGAACGTCTCCTCCAGCAGGCGCGCCGGAGCGCAGCGCGGCAGATCCTCCACCGCGCCCTCCATCGCCGCGTAGGTGCGCGACTCGATGTCGAGCCCCAGCTTGCTGGCGAAGCGCACCGCCCGAAGGATGCGCACCGGATCCTCGCGCATGCGGATCTCCGGATCGCCAATGGTGCGGATGTAGCGCTCGTTGAGATCCCGGCGCCCACGCACGTAGTCGATCACCCGGCCCTCGGTGACGTCATAGAAGAGGCCGTTGATGGTGAAGTCACGGCGGCGGGCATCCTGATCGGCGGTGCCGAACACGTTGTCATGGGTGATGAGCAGATCCTCATCCCCATTGCCGTTGCCGTTCTCGGCGCCTTCCTCCTCGGGAGCGGCGTCCATCATCTCCAGCGGGTTGGCGCGGAAGGTGGACACCTCGATGATCTTCCCGCCCTTGAAGTAGACGTGGGCCAGGCGGAACCGGCGGCCGATGAGGCGGCAGTTGCGGAAGGTGGCACGCACCTCGCCCGGGTGGGCGCTGGTGGCCACGTCGAAGTCCTTGGGCTTGTGGCCCAGGAGCAGGTCTCGCACACATCCACCTACCAGATAGGCCTGGTGGCCGTGCTGGTGCAGCCGGAGCACGACCTTGAGCGCATCCGGGTCGAGCTTGCGGGGGTCGATCTCGGCCGGCTCACCCGAGCGGGTGGTGGTGGGGGCAACGAGCTCGGGCTCGGAGGGGGTGGGCTCGGAGACGATGGCCTCGGGGGGCGGCTCCGGCACTTCAGCCCGGAGCTCCTCGGCGGGCTCGGTGGGCAGGGGGACATCCAACGGTGCATCCACAGGCTCTGCCTGCGTCTCCATCTCGACTTCGGACATGGGCTCCTCGGCCGTGGCCTCGGGAACCACCGGGGCCTCGGACGAGGCGGCCTCGCGCGCGTCATCGGGCGCAGGCTGTGGCGGTTCACTCAAGGTCGGCGTTTCGGTCAAATCTCGCGTCATCGCGTTGACGCCCCTACCTGGGTGCTACGGGGCATCCGTCCTATACCGCATCCTCCCTACAGGGGAGTAGCGCTTGAATACATTGTTAACGGCGGCCACGGGCTCGCCTGGCGCCAGCCTCGCCCACCAACCGGGAGTACGGGCACCCGGCCCACGTTATACACGCGTAAGAACCTGAGGACGGAGCACGCTCATGAAGAAGAAGCTCACCCCGATCGGCAACAGCCTGGGGCTCGTCATCGAAAAGCCCATTCTGGAGTTGCTGGGCATTGACCGGGATACGGACCTGGAAGTGCTCACGGATGGAGAGCGCCTGGTCATCGAGCCTGTCCGGCAGAGCCGCAAGGAGCGCGTCTCCCAGGCGATTGAGAAGGTGCTGTCCAAGCACGAGGAGACGATGAGGAAGCTGGCCAAGTGAGCACGCCAGACTTCCTCACGTTGGAGGAGGTGCTGGCGCTGCATGCACGCTCGCTCGAGTTGTTCGGCGGTGGGGCGGGCATCCGCGATCGTGGGCTGCTGGAATCAGCCGTCGCCGCGCCTCAGTCTGGCTTCGGTGGTCAGTATGCCCACAGCAGCCTCTTCGAGATGGCGGCGGCGTACGCTTTCCACATCGCTCAGAACCAACCTTTCGTGGATGGGAACAAGCGGGCAGGGCTTGGCTCGGCGCTGCTGTTCCTGGAACTGAACGGGGTTGAGCTCGATGACCCCCAGGGCCAGCTCTACGACGCGATGATTGCGCTGGCTGAGCGGAGAATGGACAAAGTCGCGCTGGCCAAACTGCTGGAACAACTCGCTTCGTCAGCCAACGCGGCCGAGTGACGGCGGGGCGTCATGGCTGACCCCGGTTGATTCCCGTTTTCGCAGGCCCCGAGAGAAGGCGCGCGGTGTCCTGCGTAGGCGTGTCTGCCCCTAGACAGCCTGTCGCGGCTCTGGCTTGGTGAGCCGCCCCCGCTTCCCATGGCCCGCCGCTCTCCCCCGCGCATACGCCCCGCAGTGCTCGCGCTGATCAGCGCCCTGCTCTGCTCGTCCGCGGCCTGGGGCCAGGTGGATGGCGGCACTCCCTCCACCGATGGCGGCACCGAAGCCCCCACCCCTCCCGGGTACGCTCCGGACGCGGGGCTTCCGCCCTCGTCTACCCGCGAGACGACCGTGACCGGCACCGCGAGCCCCGTCGAGGCCCCCGTGGGCCGGGCCTCCAGCACCGTGCGCCGTGCGGACCTCGAGCGCCGCCTGCCCCGCTCCGCCCCGGATGCGCTCCGCTGGGAGCCCGGCGTCTTCGTGCAGCAGAGCGCCCACGCCCAGGCCTCGCCCTTCATCCGCGGCCTCACCGGACAGCAGACGCTGGCCCTCTTCGATGGCGTGCGCCTCAACACCAGCACCTGGCGCCAGGGCCCCAACCAGTACTTCTTCACCCTCGACTCGCGCAGCCTCGACTCGGTGGAGGTGCTGCGCAGCGGAGCCTCCACCCCCTACGGCTCGGATGCGCTGGGTGGCGTGCTGCTCGCCCACCCCATCGAGCCGCCCTCTTCCCCCACCTCGCTACGCCCCACCCTGCAGTTGCGTGGCGCCACCGCGGACCAGGAGCGTGGCGGCCGGCTCCAGCTTCAGGGAGCCACCGAGCGCCTGGGCTTCATCGGCGGCTTCGGTGGCAGGCGCGTGGGCCTGCTCGAGAGCGGTGGCACCGTGCTCAACCCCGCCGACGGCAAGCTGCCCGAGGTGCCCCGCTTCGCGCCCGATGGGCGCACCCAGCTCGGCACTGGCTTCGACGAACTCACGGGCGATGCCCGCCTGGTGTGGCGCCCTACGGCCGAGGACTCGCTCACCGCCGCCACCTACTTCTATCGCCAGTATGACGCGCCCCGCACGGACCTGTGCGCCCCACCCTTCGCCCGCTTCGATGAGTGCCTGCGGTACGACGAGCAGTTCCGCACGCTCGCCTACCTGGCCTGGAAGCGCACCCAACCCGAGGGCCTCTCCGCCCGCGCCACCCTGTCCTGGCAGCGCCAGCACGAGCAGCGCACCTTCGACCGTCCCGCCTTCTCCGTCATCGATCGCGGCATCGACGACGTGGACACCTTCGGCACCACCCTGCGCCTTGCTCCCCGCGCCCTCACCGTGGCCGGGCGCCCCCTGCGCCTCACCTTTGGCGGCGACGGCGCGCTGGACCGGCTGCGCTCCTCCTCCGTCACCCGCTTCACCGCCCTGGACGTCGAGCTCGAGCGCAGCCGGGGCCAGTACCTCTCCGGCTCGCGCTACTTCACCGGCGGCATCTTCACGGACAGCGACTGGGATCTGCTCCCCGCGCTCACCGTCCGCGCGGGGACCCGGGTGGGCCTGGTGGTGGCCCGGGCCCCCGCCGACCCCGAGTCCGGCACGCTGGCCGTGAGTGACATCTGGGTCCCCTGGGTCGGCCACGCCGGCCTCGAGTGGCGCGCCACCTCCACCCTTACGCTGCTGGCACACGTGGACCACTCGTACCGCGCGCCCAACCTGGACGATCTCACCTCGCGCCAGCAGACCGGGCCCGGCTTCCAGTTCGAGAACGCGGCGCTGAGCCCCGAGCGCGCCACCACTCTGGACCTCGGCGCCCGCCTGCGCACCAGCCGGCTGACCCTCGATGGCTGGGGCTTCGTCACCCGCATCCACGACGCCATCATCCGCCGCCCCCGCAACATCACGGACTGTCCGCCCGACACGCCCCAGTGCGGCTCCTCGTGGTCCCGCTTCCAGCTCGTCAACGCCCGCGCCGACAGCTTCCTCTACGGCCTGGAGGGCAGCGCCCGCGTGCGGCTGCCCCTCTCGCTCACCTTGCAGACAGGCGTGGCCTGGGCCTGGGGAGATGGCCCCAACCCCGCCGACCGCCCTTCCAACCCCAACACGCCCTACGCCCCCCGCCTGCCGCTCTCCCGCGTGCCGCCCCTCAATGGCACCGCCGAGCTGCTCTGGTCCCACCCCTGGGGCCTGTCGGCCAGCACCGGCCTGCGCTGGGCGCTGATGCAGGACCGGCTCGCGCTTTCGGACCGCTCGGATGCCCGCATCCCCATTGGCGGCACGCCCGGCTATGCGGTGCTCGATGTGCGCGCTTCGTGGCGGCTGGGCACGCGCCTGGTCATCGCCGCCGTGCTCGAGAACGTCACCGACACCGCCTACCGCTCCCATGGCTCGAGTGTGAACGGACCCGGGCGCGGAGTGATCGTCTCCCTGGAGACCACCCCATTCTGAATCGGAGCGCCCGCGCCATGGTGGAACGGACGCCTCCGGTAGAAGGAGCGCAGCACCATGAAGCGTAGCCTGTTGTGGGCCGCCCTGGCCTTCCTCGCCACCGCCTGTACCGACGAAGAGGACCCGATCGATACCCCCGATCCCGCCATCCCGCTGCAGTGCGAGAACCCGCCCGCCAATGAAGACGATGCGGCCCGCTGCGAGCCCGCCGAGACGGATTACCGGCCCGGTGAGCCGGATGTGAACAATGCTTCAACGGACGCGTGGGCCGCCTGTATCTCGGATGACAACACGTATCACCCCATCGATCCGAACATCTCCACCATCGCCCGCGTGGCGGCCTTCGACGAGATTGGCAACAGGCTGTGGAAGAACGGCAAGGTGCCCACCCCGGCGGACTTCACGGCCGCGTTCGACCTGTACACCCAGCCCGAGGGCCTGGGCTCGCGCGTGCAGCGCCGCGAGGACTACCATTACCCCGCCGCGCCCAACAACGCGCGCTGCCGCGACGCCGGCGTACCCGCGACGGCGCCCGATCGCTGCGTGGGCCCGGCCAAGCTGCTGCCCATCATCAACGAAGCCTTCGTCCAGGGCAGCAAGCAGGATGACAAGACGCCGCGCTTGCACGCCGCGCGCATCGAGGCGGCGCTGGTGTGGTTCCTCTACATCTCCGTCGTCTCCGAGATAAACACCTGCGCCACCACGCCGCGCGACTGCGACAGCGCCTGGGCCTACTACACGGGCGGCACCGCGCGCTGCGAGCCCAAGGGCCTGGCCGCCTACGTGCGCAGCGTGGGCCCCCGCACGCACGAGCGCATCTATGACGCCACCCTGGCGGTGCGCTGCTGGCGCAACCTGGACAACGAGACGGGCGCCGCCTCCAACACCGACCTGCGCAACCGGGCGCAGAATCAGTACGACAAGGCCGCGCTGCGCGGCGTGGCGCTCATCCTCCGCGAGCGCTTCACCCTGCTCTCCCAGGGCTCCGACGAGGAGAAGCAGGCCCGCCTGGCCTTCATCAACACCCTGGGGCCCTTCCTGGATCGCGCGGCCCGCGAACTCAATGCCTCGCAGGCCGACGCACTCAAGGCTCAGTTGGGCAAGACGAGCGCTTCCGAGGTGAATGTCAACACCGCCACCGGCGCGCTCGACGCGCTCTTCGGCTGCCCGTAGCCCAGGCGCGTCATCACGAGGGGGAGCGGCCTTCGCTCCCTCTCAGCTTCGAGGGACTTTCCGCTCTTCCGGGTTGCTGCTCGCGCAAGTCCAAAGTCTCGAAGAATGAGAAGAAGGTCGTCCTATTGACAACGTCGGCTAAACAGCACCCAATTACCGTGGATTATTGGATGAATAATCCACTCGGCC
>DASVVJ010000966.1:0-10859 GCA_036389955.1 Myxococcaceae bacterium | reverse complement strand
GGGGTTCGCGCCGGCATTGCGGCGCGGGTTGACGGTGGGCTCAGGCGAGCGCTTCCCGGTGGAGCTCGTGCTCGCGCATACGGGCTCGGTGGAGGGAAGGGTGTTCGACAAGGCCGGGCAGCCAGTGATGGGGGCCCGGGTGACAGGCGTCAACCGTTGGAGTGATGAGGAGACCGCTCAGGTCGAGGCGCGCACCGACACCGCGGGGCATTACCGGCTTGAGGGGCTGGCCCTGGGCCGCCTGTATCTTACCGCCAGGCGGGAGGGCTCGACGCTGGGCGTTCGCCATCCGGTAGAGGTGGTGGAAACAGGCACGGCTCGCGTGGACTTCACGCTGGAGGGGACAGGCACTCTGGAAGGGAGGGTGCGAGCGAGACGGGGGCCGCTGCCCGAACTGGAGGTGACGGCAGTGGCGGAGGGAAAACTGGCCTCGGGTCTCCCGGAAGTCGCTCGGGTCGGGGTCGGGCCGGAGGGAGACTTCCGGCTGGTACTCCCACCGGGCACCTACGCGCTGCTGCTCGCGTCGCGTCGCACCCTGGCCGTCGGTGAGCAGCGGCAGGTGCGGGTAGAAGAGGCAAAGACGGTCCCCGTGGAATTGAGCTGGGAGGGGACGAACGACATGACCGGGTTCCGGGGCATCGTCCTCGAGCCGGACGGCACGCCTTCTCCAGGGGCTTTAGTCACCCTGGCTTCCGGGGATGCGTCGAGCGGTCCTCTCATGATGGCACCAGCGGATGACGAAGGGCGTTTCGCCATCGACGTTCCCACCGCGGCGCTCGCCGCGGTGAGCCACGTGAGGGTGAGCGCGCGCAATGGCGGGCGCGCCAGCGAGGCGATGGGCGTGAAGCCCGAGCAGGAGGTGATGGTGAGGCTGCGGCCCGCGGCGACGATTCGGGGCCGGGTCGTGCGCCCGGGTGAACCCGTGAGTGGCTTTACCCTGGCGCTTCAGCTCCAGCAGGGCTTCCTCCCTCAGGGACAGGGTGCCTGGGAGTTTCCGAGCGAGCGCTTCGAGCTGAGGGACGCTCCCGCCGAGCCCGTGAAGTTGGTGGCGCGGACAGCGGATGGCTCGAGTGGCGAAGTCCTCGTCTCTCCTACCGTGGGAGCGCAGCTCGAGGTGGACATTCCCGTGAGGGCTACGGCTGCCGTGCACGGGAGGGTGGTGGATGCGGCCACGAAAACGCCCATCGCCAGCGCGTTGGTCTTCATCGAGGGCGAGATGCCCGTGGGCCGCGACGATGGAACGGACCCGGATGGGCGCTTTGCCGTCTCGGGTGTGCGCGCGGGTTCGCACACGTTGGTCATCATTGGAGGCTCGTCCCGGGTGCGTGTGAGCCGTCCAGTGAAGCTGAAGGAGGGCGAAGTGCTCGACGTGGGTGACATTCCACTGGCGGATGGCCCGCCTCCGCCCTGAAGGCGCGCGACGAGCGCTGCTCAGCCCGGACCGCGCCGCCAACCAGGAGGGCATCCATCGCGCAGGACGTCCGCCACGGCCACTGCGCAGGCGAAGCTGGTCGTCATCGGCGCCTCGAGCCAGTTCCCGCCCATGTAGACCTTGATCGCTCGCTCTCGCACGACATGGTCGACCTTCACCCCGGCGCCCACGCTCTCCATGAGCGCGGGATCCCCTACCGCCACGACGGAGTCCAGGCACGCGGGAAGCGTGGGCACCGCGCCCGCGGCGCAGGCGATGACAGCCCCCCGTGCCACGGCGCGATCGATCACCTGGCGCATCGGCGCTTCCAGTGCGCGCAGGGTCGTGCCAAGGCTCAGGTTGAGCAGCTCCACGCCCACCTCATCGAGCATCCACCCCAGCGCCTCTACCAGGCATAGCGAGTGTGCGCGCACCTCCTGGTTGAAGATGCGCGCCACGTAGAGCTCCACGTCCGGCCACGGGCGGACCCGGTCATAGAGGATGCTCAGGACCGCGGTGCCATGCCCGTGCGCGTCCTCCAGCTCCAGCACGCGGGTTCCTCCGCGCCACGCATCCAACTCGTCCCGCTCGTAGCTGTGCGTCTCCAGGACCTGCGCTTCCACGTCGAGCGTGAAGCGAGCCGCCCCGGCCAGGCGGAGCGCATGCTCTCGCAGGAAGGCCACCTCCACACCGCTGTCGATGATCCCCACCTTCACGGGGCCGGCTCTGCCCTTCCTGGAAGGGGCCAGAGCCCGAGCTGTCGGAGCACGTAGTGACCCAGGGAGACAGACTCCACCCGCGGCGCCCCCTCGCCCGGGACAGGCACTTCCAGCCGGACCTGCGAGCCCGCGAGGAGCATCGCCGCGCAGAGTCCTCCGACGAGCAGGAGCGTGAGGGTGCCGATCCGCCTCACGACGAAGCGTCCCGGGTGCTCGGGGTCCTCCAGCAGGGGCAGCTCCCGGGGGCTTGGAAGCGAGACGGGGCGTGGGGGCGGGTTCGTCATGACAGGTTGATCCAGGAGGCCAGGTCAGGCGGCCTCGGCCTCGCCCGCGCGATAGAGGCGCTGGTAGGGGGGGCAGCGCGCCAGCAGCTCCACGTGAGGCCCTCGCCCCACCAGCCGGCCACCCGCGAGCATCCACACCTCGTCGGCCAGAGGCGCGTTGGCCAGTCGATGGGTGATGAACAGCACCGTCTGTCCCCGCTGCCGGGCCCGCGCGAGGATCCCACGGACCACGGTGGCCTCCGTCTCCACGTCGAGCTGGGAGGTGGCCTCATCCAGCAGCAGTACCGGCGCGTGACGCAGCACGGCACGGGCCAGTGCCAGGCGCTGCCGCTGCCCGCCAGAGAGGCTCGCCCCCGCTTCGGCCACCGGGGTGTCGTAGCCCTGGCGCAGCGAGGAGACGAACGGCTCCAGCCCGCACAGCCGCACCACGTCCTCCACCTCCTCCTGGGGGACGGGCGCAAGGCCCAGGGTGAGGTTGTCGCGCAAGGTGCCGTGGTACAGCTCCACGTCCTGCCACACCACGGCGAGTTGCCGGCGCAGCTCGGAAAGCTCCAGCGTTCGCGCGTCGTGTCCGTCGTACAGCACGCGGCCCTGGTGGGGCTCCTCCAGCCGCGCCAGCAGCCGCGCCAGGGTCGTCTTCCCCGAGCCGCTCGGCCCGACAATGGTCACCACCGCCCCGGGCTCCAGGCGCGCGCTCACCTCGTGCAGCACGTTCTCTCCGGGCGAGTACGCGAACGAGACGCCCTCCAACTCCACCGCACCTGCCAGCCGGCGCGAGAGCGGCGCCGGCGGTCTCCGGGACAGCGCTGGATCCTGCTCCGGTGGTTCGTCCAGGTACTCGAAGAAGCGCTGCAGGTGGATGCCGCGCTGCTGCACACCGGTGACGAAGGAGATGGCCTCGACCACTGGACCGCGGAGGTACGCGGCATAGGCCACGAAGGCCATGTAGCCACCCAGGCTCAGCTCTCCTCCGAGGATGAGCCGCCAGCCCAGCCACGTGAAGAGCGCCAACTGGGCCGCTTCGATTCCGCGCTCGAACAGGCGCAGCAGCCCCTCCACGCCGTGCGCCCGCATGTGGGCCCGAAGCACCCACTGCATGTGCCCCGAGGCGCGCTGATACATGAGCGGCTCGAGCGACAGAACCTTGTTGGTGCGGCTCTGCCGTAGAGCCTCCACCTGGAGCGCGTTGAGCGCGCTGTAGGCGCCCACCACATCCAGCCACGCGCGGCCCATGGCGCGTCCCATGACGAGTGGCACCAGCACCACGAGGGGCAGCGTAGCCAGCGCTGCCAGCGCCAGCTTCCAGTGGAGTGAGACGAGCGTGAAGGGAATGATCAGCAGGTAGGCGCCCTGCGAGAAGACGAGCCGCACCAGTCCCACCACCAGAGCCACGCCGGCCTTCGCATCCTCGAAGCGGCTGGTGATCTCTCCCACCTGCTGCCGGGAGAAGAATCGGTCCGGCAGGTGCTGCACGTGGTTGAACAGGTAGAGGGAGGCGGAGCTCTCCAGCTTGATGTTCAGATAGGCCGAGTAGTAGCCCAGCAGGGCCTCCGCGAGGATGGAGGCCACGGAGGCGGCGAGGATGCCTACCACGAGCACCTCAAGCAGGCCCACGTCCCGCGGCGTGGACACGTGGTCGAACAGCAGCCGGGTGAGGAAAGGAGGGACGAGGCACAGAAGCGTGATGACGGGGCCGAGCAGAGCGCCGCGCGCCAACGAGCCCCACGCGGGTCGAAGCAGCCGCACGAGCGCGGCGAGGTACCTCACCGACTGCCGCAACCCGGGAGGGGCCGGCTGTGTCGCTCCGCTCGCTTCCATCACAAGTGCGTGAGCACGGCTTGCGCCAGCGCGTCCGCTTCCTCGGGGATGGCGTAGACGCGCAGGCCGGTGTGCTGCTCCAGCCGTTGCCGCGCCTCCTCCAGGACTTCGTCCCGGACGCCGAGGAACCACGTCTCGGTCCACCGGCTGCCATGGAGCTTGCGCCCGCCCATCATCGCCAGGCCCACCACGGCGCAGGGGACGCCATGCTCCCGCGCCAGCGTCTCCAGGTACTCACGCGTGGCCAGCACCTCCTCTGCGGCGGTGTCCACCGACACGGTCAGCACCACCAGTCTCGGCAGAAACGTCTCGTAGATGAAGGTGGAGGCGTTGGACCGCCGGTCGCCCCCAGGAGGCGTGTAGAGCAGCCCGTTCTGCCCGCCGGTGATGACCAGATCGCACCCCTCGGTCAGCTTCGCCATCAGCCCCCGCTCGAAGGCCAGGCGCTGGGCTGACTCCGCCCGCACCACGCGGGAATACCCGGTGTCGGCTCCCAGCAGGATTCCCGTGGGCTCCGTGGAGTGGTGGCGCACGCGCACGTGCCGCGCCAGCGCCTCGCGCAGGTAGATCTGCGTGGTGAACTTGCCCTGCACCGTGTCCGTGCCGAAGACGCCCAGCAGGTTGCGCGGCCGATAATCCGCCGGGCCCTGGACGGAGCCCGTCTCATGCTCGGGCACGGCCACCCGGTAGAAGAGCGTGGGGTCTACCTCCAGCCCATCGAACAGGTCGTAATAAAGGATGTCATCGTACAGCGAGACCACCGGCAGCTTCCGGCGCGTGGCCACCTCCAGCAGTGCGCGGACATGCGGCACCTCGGACTCGAAGTTGAGCGAGCAGGTGAAGATGACCGCGTCGAACTCGGCACGGGCAATGTCCGCCGGATCGCTGCTCACCGGCACGGACATCGCCCCCGCCTGAATGTACGCCCCCGCGTCATGGAGCGAGACCGTGTCGTCGAATACGGCCGAGACCGGAGCCAGGGCTTGCGCGCGGAAGCGCAGCAGCGCGTAACCCTCCTTGTTGTACTTGAAGACGGCGGCCCGCTTTCCCCCGAGCACTTCGGCCAGTGCCTGGTGGGTGTACACGTGGCGGCTGCGCAGCGTGGGCGTGGCCTGGATCGGTAGGCGTTCGTCGCCCTGCCAGATCTCTCCCAGCTTCCGGTAGAGCGCTTCCGGGTCGTACTTGGGGTAGGCCCGGGCGTCCTGCGCGATGAGCAGCGGCACGCCGTAGTCCGGCATCTGGAAGAGGTGCCGGCGCTCCGAGCCCTCCACGCTCAGCGCGTAGCGTCCCTGCGGGTGCAGCAGGAAGTACTGGAAGCAGACGCGCAGGCCGGCGACGTCGATGACCTCGGGCTCGAGGGTGATCTCCCGGGGCCGTTCCATGCGCGAGTCCTCGCGCGACAGGCGGCGCAGCTGGAAGGGCGGCGCGGTCCCGGTGGTGGCCTGGGTCACGTGGACGAGCAGGCACTTGAACGGGTCCACCGGGAAGGCGGCGAGCAGCTCGGGCGTGAAGGTGGGCAGGCCGGCGACGACG
Source organism: Myxococcaceae bacterium (assembly GCA_036389955.1). Lineage (GTDB taxonomy): Bacteria > Myxococcota > Myxococcia > Myxococcales > Myxococcaceae > DATHBR01. Next base: position 5,094 of record DASVVJ010000966.1, on the reverse strand, counting down.
TCCTCGTAACGTGCCAGGAACAGCGAGCGCGCACGCTCTCGCTGCGACGAGTCCGGCATCATGAAGAGCAGATCGCTGCCGCTGAAGACCTCGAAGCGGCGCCACAGCTCGCGGGCCTCCTCGCTCACGGGCTCCGGCAGGTGCGCCTCCACCAGCTTGATGAGCGCATACATCCAGCTGTTGGAGGGCGTCAGCCAGTGCTCGCTGTAGAAGTCCCGCCCCCACGTCGAATAGTAGAGCCGCGGCAGCGAAGGCGGCGGGGGAGGCTGCGGAGCGACGGTGACGGAAGCCTCCGGGGGGACCTCGGGCTGCATCACCCCTTCGAGCCACTCGATGCCCTCATGCCACCAATGGCCGAACAGCTCGGTGTCGAAGGCGAGCACGAACGTCTGGCCATCCTGGACAAGTGAGCGGCGGGACTCCAGCAGCTCCCAGAAGGCACGCACGTGGTGCGGCACCTGGGCGCGGGCGGCGTCCTCGTCGTAGAGCGCCTTTTCTCCCAGCCCCACCTTCTGGCCGCTGACCGCGTGGTACTTGAGTCCCGTCCACACGTGCCCTCGCTTGTGAGAGGGCAGGGACACGCCGAGCTCATCGAAGTACTCGGGAATGACGTCGAAGCCCATGTCCCGGAAGAACTCGCGATAGACGGGGTGCGCCGGGAAGGTGGCCTCGGGCGACTTCCACAGGTGCAGACCGATCCGGTAGTCGTGGACGAGCACCTCCAGGTCCTCGTGACGGTACACACCGCTGGGGTCCTGCGGCTGGTAGGCGCCGATGCCGTGCAGGCTGAGCGCGGTGCGACGCACGCCATGGCGCGTGAGCACCCGCTCGAGGCCGGGCTGGAACGCGCACTCGGGCAGCCAGAAGCCGTCCGGCTCGCGGCCGAAGACCTCCTGGAAGGACTCGACTCCCCGCGCCACGAACCGATCCGCGGAGGCGGGCTCGAAGAAGGGCAGGAAGTTGTGCTGCGGGCAGGACGTCCAGAGCTGCACGCCTGGCAGCCGCGAGCGCCCGAGCTGTCCGAGCACCTCGCGCAGGCTGTGCTCGCGGAGGAAGGCCAGACTGTCCTCCACGCGGCGCAGGTACATGCCCGCGGTGCGGTGGAGCTGGCGCAGCGCCTCTTCCGAGAGCGGCTGGGGGTACTTCTCGTAGCGGTTGTAGAGCTCCAGCCTCGAGGTGCGCTCCAACTCGCGCGTGGCGATGCGCCCCAGCACATTCAGGTAGCGCGTGTAGCGCTCCTCGCAGGCCAGGAGCTGTTGCACCAGGCACGGCGTGAAGGACATCACCAGCGTGCCGGAGAAGCGCTGGGGCTCCCAGCGCGACAGGATCCGGAAGAGCGGAAGGTAGGTCTCCGTCAGCGCTTCGAAGAGCCAATTCTCGGGCTCATCGAAGAGCGGCCCCTCGTTCAACACCTGCGGCATATGGGTGTTGAGGAGGAGGACGAGGCGGGTATTCATGCCGGGACCGCGAGACGGAGCGAGGGGCTCGAGGCTTCAGCGGATGGAGCAGTCCGCATTGATGCGGCCGACATCCTCGGCGGTCGGCGTGGTGCCGTCCTCGCAGATGCGGTGGTTGGGGTTGTAGATGCTCTGCCAGGCCGTTCCGCCGCCCGAGGCCACCAGCACGAAGTTCCAACCCGGGTTGGACGTCGAGAAGCCTCTGACGTCAGGGGTTCCACTGACGGTCTGCAGCAACTCGGAAACGTTCTTACGGCTGTAGCGCATGTGGCACCTACCGGGGGGGCAACGGGTGATGGGGGTGAGGCGGGAGTGAGGGGCTCGAGGCTTCAGCGGACGGTGCAGTCCAGACCGATGCGGCCGATATCCTCGGGAGTCGGCGTGGTGCCGTCCTCGCAGATGCGGTGGTTGGGGTTGTAGATGTTCTGCCAGGCCGTTCCGCCGCCCGAGGCTACCAGTACGAAGTTCGCACCCGGGAAACAGCCCGAGAACCCCGTCACGTCCGGTCCCCCGTTCACTGTCTCCAGCAACTCCGAGACATCCTTGCGCGTGTAGCGCATCGCATGACCTCCACGTGCGGGGTGCAGATGGTAAAGACCGGAAATCATAGAAAGTGGCGGTGAACTCCGTCAAGAAGCGCGGGGACGCGAGACTGGCACACTCATCCTTCCGTTCCGGCGCGCAAAAAAGATCCCGACATTTCGGTATTAAACAACTCCGGACGGCCCAAGGCCGAAACATCCCGTTATCCCCTCGATTAACAAGCCGAAGAGGCTGGGGAACCGGTCTGGAGGTAACATTATGATGAGGATGTTTTATTCGGTTTCCTGGTCCAGGGCGCTCAAGCTGGGCGCGCTGGCGGGGCTGCTCACCGTGGGGGGTAGCGCGTGCCAGGAGCTTCCACCCCCTGAGGCCCCGAAGGCTGCCACGGCGCGCCAGGCGCCTCGCAGGCTCGTCACGAACGAGCTGAACATCGTGCGCACGAGCGACGGCCAGGAGGCGGTAAGCGGCGAGCTGCTCGTGCGTTTCAAGGCGGGGCAGGAGGGCTCATTGCGCACGCACGGGCTGATGGGAGCGCAGGTGGTCCGCACCTATCCGTCCATCTCGGGGCTGCAGCGCATCTCGCTGCCCAGGGGCATGGACCTGGAGCAGGCGGTGGAGGCCTACCGCGCCGATCCAGACGTGCTCTACGCCGAGCCCAACTACATCTACCACGCTGACGTCATCCCGGAGGATCCGGAGTTCGACGACCTGTGGGGCATGCACAACACCGGTCAGAGCGGCGGCAAGGCGGACGTGGACCTCAACATGCCCGAGGCGTGGGAGCTCTCCACCGGCAGCGACGACACGGTGATCGCCATCATCGACACGGGCATCAACTACCTGCACGAGGACCTGGCCGACAACATGTGGGTCAACCCGGGCGAGATCCCCGACAACGATGTGGACGATGACGGCAACGGCTACGTGGATGATGTCCACGGCATCAACGCCATCAACGGCAGCGGCGATCCGCTGGACGACAACCGGCATGGCAGCCACTGCGCGGGCACCATCGCCGGCCGCGGTGACAACGGCAAGGGCGTGACCGGGGTGAACTGGCGGGCGAAGCTCATCGCGTGCAAGTTCCTCAACGCCGCCGGCAGCGGCGCCACCGCGGACGCCGTGGAGTGCCTGGACTACCTGCACGGCCTGCACACGCGCAGCTCCAACCCGGTCCACATCGTCGCCTCGAACAACTCGTGGGGCGGCGGCACTGCCTCCGCGGCGCTGCAGGACGCCATCACCCGGCACCTGCAGGCGGGCATCCTCTTCATCGCGGCCGCGGGCAACAACAGCGCCAACAACGACACCACCAACAATTACCCCTCTAATTACCCGGTGCCCAACATCGTCGCCGTGGCGGCCATCGACCGGAACGACGCGGTGGCCAGCTTCTCCAACTACGGCCGCCGCCGGGTGCACGTGGGAGCGCCGGGCGTGGACATCCTCAGCAGCGTGCTGGGCCAGGACTATGCCCTGCTCAGCGGCACCTCCATGGCCACCCCGCACGTGTCGGGCCTGGTGGGGCTGCTCAAGACGCAGGAGCCGTCACGCGACTGGCGCCAGCTCAAGAACCTGCTCATGGCCGGCGGCCTGGACACCCCCGCGTTGGCCGGGAAGACGATCTCTGGCCGGCGCGTCCGCGCCGCGGACGTGGGCGGCAGAGGCTCGCTCACGTGCGATAACCAGGTGCTCACCCGCAAGCTCACTCCGGCCGCGGACTCGCTGCAGGTGCTGCGCGGCGGCGCGGTGGACATCTCCGCCATCCACATCAACTGCGCCAACCCGGCCGGCCCGCTGGAGCTGACGGTGAGCCCGGGCGGCGGCACGGTCTCCCTGGCGGATGACGGGCAGGACATGGACCTGGTCGAAGGAGACGGCCTCTTCGTCACCCAGTGGCGGCCCCCCGGTGCGGGCACCTACACGCTGACCTTTCCCAGCGGCGAGACGATCACCGTCACCGCGATGGACACGTACCGCCCGGCGCAGACGGTGCCCTTCGAGTGGCGGACCATCACCGGCACGCCGCTCAACCTGGCCGACAACACGGTGCTGCAGGTGCCCACGCCCTTCCCCGTGCGCTACGGCAACCACGTGGGCTTCACCCAGGCGTGGGTGGCCTCGGAGGGCTACCTGAGCTTCACGGATACACGCTACACCGCCACCAACGCCCGCCTGCCCAGCACGAACTGGACGACTCTGGTCGCGCCCTTCTGGGACAGCCTTCACACCCTCACCACTCCGCCAGGCAACGTGTACCAGGAGGTGCTGGGCACGGCGCCCCATCGCGAGTGGGTCATCGAGTGGCGCAACATCGGCAGCTCCAGCCGGACCTCGGATACCCCGTACCCCACGATCACCTTCCAGGTGGTGTTCAAGGAGGCCAGCTCGGAGGTCGTCTTCAACTACATGGACGTGGACTTCCGGACGGGCACGGACACCTATGATCGAGGCGGCTCGGCCACGGTGGGCGTCCAGGTCATCCCCACGGACGCGACGCTGTTCAGCTACAACGCCAAGAACCTGTTCACCAACATGTCCCTGGTGTTCCGGACCAACGCCCCGCCGGTGGTGAACGAGCTCACCGCGGTGCAGGCCTCCGTCGTCGAGGGGGGCACGCTGGACTTCACCGCCAGCTTCGCGGACGCGGATGGCGCGGCGGACGCGGACTGGACGGCCGAGATCGACTTCGACTATGTGGGCACCACCTTCACCGTGGACAGCACGCAGACGTTCACGGCTGAGGGCCCCATCACCGCCAGCCGCACCTATCCCCAGAGCGGGCGTTTCATCGTCGGCATGCGCGTGAAGGACCGGGACGGCGGCACCTCTGCCATCCGTACCCTGGTGGTGAACGTCGACAACGCCAGCCCCGTGGCCCTGCTGCCCACGGCGACTCCGGCCAGCACCCACGAGGGACTGAACGTGCGCCTGGCGGCCACCTTCAGCGACGTGGGTGTCTCCGACAATCCCTGGAAGGTGGAGTGGGACATGGACTACGACGGGACCGAGTTCAAGCCCGACCGCACCCAGAGCATCAACCTCCAGGGGCCTATCACCTTGGACCATGTCTTCCGCCGCGACGGAACCTTCA
>DASVVJ010000965.1:0-2253 GCA_036389955.1 Myxococcaceae bacterium | reverse complement strand
AACGCCTGCACCACCTTGCAGTAAAAGTCCACGAAGGCGTTGAAGTGCTTGAAAGTGACTTTGAACTTGTGGTCCTTCTCTTCGATGATCTGCATCCCGCGCTTCTGGTGCTTCTTGCTGGGCTGCTTCACGAGCACGACGTATTCCAGCAACCGGAGCATGTAGAGGTCCGGTGCGCAGGGATCGCTCCGATCGGGGATCTCCTGGGAGACCTTCTGCTGGAAAGCGCTGATCGCCGTTGAGGTGTTGTTATTGAAGAAGTCGAAGGGGTCCTGCTTCAGCTGGGGCATTTCCAGGTAACGCTGGACCACGTAGAGCAGACGATGAAGATAGCGTACCTCGATGCCACGGCTCCCAAACTGGAGTTTGAGCTTTCCAGTTCGGGCCTCGTTGAGTGCCGTATCGGCGAAAACCAGCTGGTTCGTGCTCAAGGCCTGGACTGCCCGCTTCTCGCGCTCTCCCCAGGGGCCGAGCTTCCGCTCCAGGGCCTGGATCAAGGTGTCCTCATCGTGCGAGTCTGTTCCCTTGAGCAGCGACGAGAACTCCTTGGTACCCTGGGTGAGGATCAGATCGATCAGGGCGATTTTGCGCTCCATGGTCAGGGACTCGAAGCCGTTCTTGAGCACCTTCTGGAGCAGGCTCAGCGCGTCGAGCGCTTCCTTCAGGAAAGCCTCATCGGGGAGGTCAGGCAGCGGACCAGGCCGGCAGTAGGCCTCAAGGAGTGCCGGGTTGATACCTGCCTGGATGAACTGCAGCATGAAAGGCCATGGGTCCACGAGTTCATTTGCCATGGCGGCAAGGATCCGTTGGCCGCTGCCCCGTGGCTGTACCCCCAAAGAGGTATGAACCGCTCTGCCTTGCCACTGCATGGTCTGCGCAGGGAGTGGGCCTACGGCGTCTTCGCGGTTCTTCGCTGGACCCGAGCTCTTGGTCGTTAGGGGCGGAGAAATTTCAGCAATCTGCTAGATGCGGCTCGACCAACCAATTGCAAGATGCCTGCTGGGGTGGTCTACGTGCCTGGAGGCTGCGTCGGAGGCTCGTCCGTGGAACCAGTTGCTATGTTGGTTCCGCAGTTGTTCTGTCCCAGAAGGAGCCTGAATCATGAAGGGAACCTGCCAACGCGTTCTCACGTTCTTCGGTGCGATAGCCGTTCTAGGACTTGTTCCAGTTCAGGCGCATGCGGCCCCGGCATACGTGCAGGCATCAACTCCGAACGGCGTCATCCTCGTAAAGAAGGCGACAGGCGAAATCATCTACTGTCCCGGGCTTAGTACTTCGGGAGGGTCTCCTACTGGCTCATGCGGCTCCCTCGGCACCCTTCCGAGCGCCTTGAATACCGCAGACCTCCAGATAAATGCAGGAGGAACCTCGGTGTTTCTGACAAATCTCGCTACTGGTGCCAGCCTCCAGTGCTCCCTGTTGATCTCAAGTTACGGCTCGCCAGTCGGCAACTGTCGCGTGCGTCAAATGCCGTAAGGCTGCTCGCTCGCTTCAGGTTGGCAGCCAGTTCCTCTCGATCCGCTGACGGGGCACGGCGAACACGTACGATTTCCCCCCTACACGGCTTCGATTCCCGCCACCTTCACGGGGCAAGTGCCTGCTCTTCCTCGAGAAGGGCTCGTTCAACGCTCTTCCGACGGGCCAGAGGTGGGCTGTGGCGTCTTCGAAGGCGCCAAGGCAGGGACAAGGCACTTGCCCTGGAAGAGCACGTAGCCGCTCGCTGCACAGGTCTGGGCGTCGGTTGAGGTGCTCACATCGAGCCAGCAGCCTCCGTTGATGGGCACCTGCTTGGGTGCCGGACACTGGCCCTTCTTGTCGGGCCGCAGCTGCTCTGGGCGAGGCTCGGGCAGTGGCCCCTGTGCCAGGGGCTTCTTCCCCGTGGGAGGCGACGTGGACGCCCGAGGCGCGGTGGGCGCGGGGTCCCCCACGGCTGCTGTGTCCGCGTCTGAGGCCCGCAGCGGATTCCCGGACATGGGGCCAGCCGGTGGACTCACCCGCTGCGTGTGCCACCCGAGCACCGCACAGGCCCCCACCGCTGCCAGTGCCAGCCATGGCTTCCAGGCCCGCTCACGCCGCTGAGGCCTGGACCGTTCGGGGCGCTCTTCTTCACCCGCTGCGGCCTCCAGCGCCTGAGCCGCCTGCGCCGCCCGCGCCGCCGGCCACTGAGCCGCCGCTACCGCCCCCGCCGCCGCCACCAGTGCCGGGTATGGTACCGACGCGAGCCGCACCGGCACTGCCGGCGGACGTGCCGGT
>DASVVJ010000964.1:0-13122 GCA_036389955.1 Myxococcaceae bacterium | reverse complement strand
AGCTGTCGCACCGACTGGAACGAGGATCCGAGCGCGATGCCGCGACTCCGCAGCTCTTCGTACAACCGCGCGGGCTGCGCCTCCTCCGTGCACCGTGCACGAACGGCCTCGATCGGCTCGGAAGCTCCGAGCTGCGCTCCGACGCTGAGTCCGCCCCTTGCGTGCGTGTGGAAGGTGTCCGAGGCCGTGCTCGCGGTCGAGAACGTGTGGGCGGAGCCCTGTGCGGCAGGCGTCAGCAGCACGTGCAGGCGCGCCGTCTCACCCTCGGCCAGGAGCAGTGGATGCGGCAGTTCGGCCTGCTCCAGCGTCAGCGCGGTGGTGCCGAACGCCTCGGCCGCGGCGCTCATGACGGCAGCCAGATGGTACGCGCCCGGAACGATGAGCTGGCTGTGGACACGGTGCTCGCCGAGGTATTGCTGCCGCGCCGGGCTCACGCTCGACACGAAGAGGACTTCGCGCCCGGGACTGCTCACCCGCCTTCCGTGTAGCGCGCTGCCCGATTCGACGGCGGCCTCTTCCACATGGTCCGCAGCGCGCGGTGCGCTCCACCAGAAACGCTTGCGGTCCCACGGGTAGCCGGGGAGTGGGACGGGCTTCGCCCCCTCGCGGAACAGCGCTTCGAGCCGGACCGGCTGCCCCAGCGCATACGCAGCGCCCAGCGTCGCGAGCATCGAGACCGACTCGTCGTCGTCGCGCCTGAGCGTGGGCAGATCCGCTGCCTCCACTCCGAGCGAGCTGAGTCCCTCCCGGATGGCCGGCAACAGCACCGGATGCGGGCTGACCTCGAGGAACGACGCGCAGCCCTCGCGCGCGAGCGACTGCACCGCTCCCCAGAAGCGCACCGGCTCGCGCAGGTTGTTCACCCAGTACGCCGCCGTCAGCTCCTCTCCCGCCACGCGCTGCCCGGTGACGGACGAGACCATCATCACCTGGGCATGCCGCGGCGTGACGCCCGTGAGCTGCTCCAGGAGCGGCACCTTGAGCGCATCCATCTGCGGGCTGTGGGAGCCGTACGTCACCTTCACCTTGCGGCAGAAGACGCCGTCCCGCTGCAGGCCCGCGAGCACCTCCTCGAGCGCCTCCAGGTCTCCCGAGAGCACGCTGGTGCGTGGCCCGTTGTCCGCGGCCACCGCGAGGCGGTCTTCATACCCGCGCAGCCGCGCTTCGGCCTCCTCGCGGCCGAGTTCGACGAGCGCCATCCCGCCTCGTCCCTGCACATTGGCCACCGCGGCACTGCGCACGCAGATGATGCGCGCCGCGTCCTCGAGCGAGAGCGCCCCTGCCACGTGCGCCGCCGCGACCTCGCCCATCGAGTGCCCGAGGACGACGTCCGGCTCCACGCCCCACGCCCGCCACTGAGCGGCGAGCGCCACCTGCATGGCGAACAGGAGCGGCTGCACCACCTCGACCCGCTCGAGCTGCGCCGCCAGGTCCGGCGCACGCAGCAATTCCACTGCGTCCCAGCCGGTGAGCGGCCGAAGCGCGTGCGCGGTGGCCTCCAGCGCGGAGCGGAACGCGGGCTCGCGCTCCAGGAGCTGACGCCCCATCCCGACCCACTGGCTGCCCTGGCCCGGGAAGACCCAGACTCTCAGGCCCGAGGGCTGCTCACCAGGGCTGCGCGAGCAGAACGCCGGCGACTCGCCCGCGGCCAGGGCCTCGAGGCGCTGCCTCAGCTCCTCTGGCGTCTTGCCGACCACGGCGAACCGGTGCGCGTGATGCGTACGTCTCGTCGCAGCCGTGAAGCACACGTCCGCAGCCGGGGTGGACTCAAGGTGGCGCACGTAGCGGGCCGCCAGCTCGGTCAACGCCGCTGGACTGCGAGCGGACAGCGCCAACAGGTATGCAGCGGGGCTGCCGGCCGGCGAGGGCTCAGCCGCAGCGCGCGGCGCCTCCTCGAGGACCAGGTGCGCATTGGTCCCGCTGAGGCCGAAGGACGAGACGCCAGCGATGCGGCGCCGCTCCCCTGCTGGCCAGCGGAACTCCCCCGTCGGGATGACGAATGGCGTCCCCTCCAGTGACATGCGCGGGTTGAGCGCCTGGAAGTGCAGGTGCCGCGGGAGTACGCCGTGCTTGAGCGCGAGCACCGCCTTGATGATCCCGGCCACGCCGGCTGCGGACTCGAGGTGCCCGATATTCGTCTTCACGGAGCCGAGCACGCACGGCTGCCCGTCGGCGCGCGGCTGCCCGAGGACGTCCTTGAGCGCCTCGAACTCGATAGGGTCGCCAAGCGACGTGCCCGTGCCGTGCGCCTCCACGTAGCCGACCTCGGATGGCGCGACGCGCGCGCTCCTCAGCGCTTCCTGGAGCAGCGCCCGCTGAGAGAGGACGTTGGGCGCAGTAAGCCCGGTGGAGCGCCCGTCCTGATTCACCGCGGACCCGCGGATGACGGCCCAGATGCGATCGCCGTCCGCGAGCGCGTCCGCGAGCCGCTTGAGCACGAGGACGCCGCACCCCTCGCCCCGCACGAAGCCGTTCGCACGCGCGTCGAACGCGCGGCAGCGCCCGTCCGGAGACAGCGCCTGCGTCCTCGCCACCATGTCCATGGAGTGCGGCGAGAGGATGAGGTTGACGCCGCCGGCAATCGCGAGCGCGCTCTCCCCGGACTTGAGGCTCTGACACGCGAGGTGCACTGCCACCGCGGAGGACGAGCACGCGGTGTCGACCGAGAGCGAAGGGCCCTGCAGCCCGAGCGCGTACGACAGCCGCCCCGCTGCGAAGCTGTGGCCGTTGCCGGTGGTCGAATAGACGTCGCGCTCCTGCGGCGCCAGCGCGAGTCCCTCGAGGTTGTAGTCGTCGTTCATCAGCCCGACGAACACTCCCGTCTTGGAGCCCACGAGCCGGTCGGGGAGTTGGTGCGCGTCTTCGAGCGCTTCCCACGCCACCTCGAGCAGCAGTCGCTGCTGCGGGTCCATCGCCACCGCCTCGCGCGGGGAGATGCCGAAGAACGCGGCGTCGAAGCCCTCGACGTCGTCGAGCAGGGCCGCGTACTGCGCCCCGGGCGCGAGCGGCATCCGCCCGCTGGGCCAGCGGGACGGTGGCAGCGGCTTCACCGCATCCACCCCTTGCGATAGCACGCGCCAGTACGCCTCGGGGTCGACTCCGCCGCCCGGGAAGCGGCAGCTCATGCCGATGATGGCGATGCCGTCCGCCCCCGGCTGCACGGCAGGGGCCCCAGAGGCCGGAAGTGCGGCGGTGCTGCTGGCGGCCGCATCCACGCTTGCCGGGAGTTCCTCCTCGACGCGCGTCGAGAGGTATCCGGCGAGCGCGCCAAGGTTCGGGTATGTCCAGACGAGCGTCGCCGGGAGCCGCTGCCCGAGCGCCGCTTCGATCCGGTTGCGCAGCTCGAGCCCGACCAGCGAGTCCAATCCGAGCGTCTTGAAGGGAGCGCCGCGCTCGATGGAGCGGCTCTCGATTCGCAGCACCTGTGCCAGCAGCTCACGCAGCCACTCTTCGAGCAGCGCGGGGCGCTTGGAGGGCTCGACCGCCGCGAGCCGCTGCCGCAGCACTGCGCGCCCCGGCTTCGCGGAGGGCCGCGCCTTACGCGGTGCCAGAAGACTCTGCAGCCATGATGAGCCCGCGGCCTGCGGGTAGAACTCCACCCACTGGCGCTCATCGAGGTCCGCCACGATGGCCTGCGCACCGCGCACCCCGAGCGCACGTCCGAGCAGCGACATGCCCTCGCCCGCGGAGTAGCTGCGCAGCCCGCGGGAGGCGAGACGCGCACCGCGGTTCCCCTGGGCCGCCGCGAGCCCCACGTCGGCGAACGGCCCCCAGTTGATGCTCAGCGCCGGGAGTCCCAGCGTCCGGCGGTGCCGCGCGAGCGCGTCCAGGGAGGCATTCGCCGCGGCGTAGTTCGCTTGGCCTGGAGAGCCGAGAACGGACGTCACCGAGGAGTAGAGGACGAAGAAGTCCAGCGCGAGGCCGCGGGTGAAGCGGTGGAGATGGTACGCACCGAGCACCTTCGCGGCGGCCACGCGGCGGTACAGCTCGGCGTCCTGGCCCACGAGGAGCGCGTCCTCGAGCACGCCCGCCGCGTGGATGACCCCCTTGAGCGGAGGCAACTGCTGCGCGAGGTCCGAGAGCAGCCGCTCCACCTGAGCGGCGTCGGAGACGTCACAGGACAGCAGATGGACGGTGGCGCCTTCTTGTGCGAGCGCACGGAGGGCCCCGAGCTGAGGCTCCGTGTGCGCCCTGCTTCGCCCCACGAGCACCAGGTGGCGCGCTCCGTTCTCGACGAGCCACCGCGCGGCGAGGAGCCCGAGACCGCCAAGGCCACCGGTGACGAGGTACGTGCCATCGCCAACGAGCGCCGGAGACGGCAGCACACGGCGCGAGGTCCGCACGAGCCGGCCCACGTGGCGGCCCGTGGTGCGCAGAGCGATCTCCTCCTCCGCGTCGTCGGAGAGGAGCTCGGCGGCCAGGACGTCCGCCTCTCTCTCAAGCGGCGACGCGGGAAGGTCGACTCGCGCGCACCGCAACTCCGGGTGCTCGTAGGCCACCGTGCGGCCGAGCCCCCAGAGCACCGCGAGTTCCGGCAGGATGACTTCATCCCCCGGCGCCTGCTGTGTCGCCCGCGTCACCAGATAAAGCCGCGGCGGGTCCCGGAGCGCGGCGCGGGCCAGAGCCTGAATCCAGGCGACGGCAGAGCCGAACGCCTGCGCATCGGAGGAGTGGCCCGCAATCACCACCACACCGCGCAGCGTCCCCTCGAGTGCTGCCGCGGCGTCGCCCCCCGACAGCGGGAGCCGCAGCACCTCGGCACCGTGCGAGCGGAGCGTCTGCGCCAACGCGTCGGCGGGGCCCGCGTCGTCGGAGCAGAGCACCCATCGCCCCGGCTCGCGTACCGCCGCTTTCGCACGGTCCTGCCGCAGCCAGGAGACCTCCAGCGCTGTCTCCGTCTCGACGGCCTCCTGCACTGCCCCGAACCGCTCCCGCACGGCCTGCTTGAGCTGGAGACCTTCCGCCTCGGCGACGACCCTCCCCGCTTCGTCGAAGACGCGCAGGTCTCCGAGGCACGCTTCCCCCGAACTCGTCCGCACGACGGCGTGGCAAAAGGCTGGCCGTCCTGCGCCAGTACGCACAGTAAGCCGCTCGATCGCGAAGGGGACGAACGCCTTCCCCGCCTCCAGCTCGGGCGCTGCCGCAATCAACGTCTGGATGCATGCGTCCAGCTCGACCGGGTGCAACGGAGCCGCAGAAATGCCCGGCTCCACCTCGGGCTCGAGCCTCGCGAGCGCCTGGGCCTCGGCGAGCCACAGCTCGCTAACTCCCTGGAACCGCGGGAGCAGTTCAATCCCGCGTCCCGCGAGGTCTGCGTAGAACCGCTCGGGGTCCGCCTCACGACGGCAACGGGCCTGCAGGGCAGCCAGAGACTCGCCGTTCCCAATCGCCCTGCCCTGCGTCAGACGCCCTCGCGCGTGCCGCCTCCAGAGTTCCTCCGGGTCCACACCCGCCGTGGAGACCGAGGCCTCGTGCGCCGCACCGGCCTCGTCCGGCGTGAGCAGCAGGTGGAGGCGCTCCGAGCGCCCGCCCGTGAGGGGCAGAGCGCGTGGAATCTCGACCTGCTCGAGCGTCACCTCCGCCCCAGCGAAAACCTCCGTGGCCGCCGACACCAGCGCCGTGACGTAGAACGCCCCGGGCACCACGACGTCGCCGAACACGCGGTGGTCCGCGAGGTAGGGCTGATGTTCGACGCCAACCGGGCACACGAAGAGCGCATCGCGTCCGGGGCTCTGCACGCGCCGGCCGTGCAACGCGTGAGCTGGCCCTGCCTCCTCGGCTGCGGGCTCGAGCCAATACCGGGCCTTGTCCCACGGGTAGGTGGGAAGCGGGACGGCGCGGGCGCCGGGTGGCGAGAGCCGCTCGAACGCGACGTCCACTCCGCGGGCGTACAGCGCCGCCAACCCCACGAGCAGTTCACTCCGCTCGTCCTGACCGCGCCGCAGCGAGGCGAGCACCCGCGCCGGGGAGTCGAGATGGCGCACACTCTGCTCGAGGGCAGGGACGAGAACCGGATGCGGGCTCAGCTCGACGAGCGCGTCGAAGCCCTCCTCCACCAGCGCACGCACCGCCGGATAGAACTGGACCGGCATGCGGATGTTGTCGAACCAGTAGGCGCCGGACATCTCGTGCCCGTCCGTCCATGCGCCGGTGACCGTCGAGCGGATGGGCACGGTCCCCGCCTGCGCGCGCACGGAACTCAGCTCGCCGAGCATGTCCTCCCGAAGCGCATCCATCTGAGGACTGTGAGACGCGTAGTCCACCTTCACGCGGCGGCAGAACACGCCCTGCGCCTCGAGCGTTGCGAGCAGCGCGTCGACGGCGCCCGCCTCGCCCGAGATGAGCGTCGTCGAGGGCCCGTTGACCGCCGCGACCGAGACCTTGTCCACGATGGGGGCCAGGTGCGGGCCCAGCGCGTCCGCGCTCAGCTCCACCAGCGCCATCGCCCCGTGGCCGCGGGTGCGCTTCGCCAGCCGGCTTCGCACGCAGATGATGCGGACCGCGTCCTCCAGCGACAGCACGCCGGCGACGTGCGCCGCGCCCACCTCGCCCATGCTATGGCCCACCACTGCGGCCGGCTCCACGCCCCACGCGCGCCATTGGGCTGCCAGCGCCACCTGCACGGAGAAGAGCGCCGGCTGAATCACCTCCACGTCGCCGGTGAGCCGGGACGTCTGCTCGGGCACGCGCAGTTCCTCGAGCAGGGACCAGCCCGCGACCTTCAGGATGGCCGCGTCGCACTGATGAAGCACGTCGCGAAAGACGGCCTCCTCCTGCATCAGCCGGACAGCCATCCCGGCCCACTGCGAGCCCTGTCCCGGGAAGACGAAGGCGATGCGTGGCCGCCGCCCGGGAGAAGGCTTCAGGGAGTCCTCGCCGTTTGCGAGCCACGCCTCCAGCGCATCCGCCAGCTCACGACGGGTGCGTCCCGTCACGGCCATCCGCAACTCGTGGTGCGTGCGCTTCACCCCCGCGGTGAAGGCGAGGTCCACGGGCGAGTCGCCCTCCGGCGAGCGGAGGAGTTCGCGCAAGCGCTGCGCAAACTCGCGCAACGAGCCCCGGCTCTTCGCTGACAGCGGCAGTACCACTGCGGGCCCGGCCGGCTCGTCCACGTCTGGCCGTGGCACCCGGAGCGCCTCGGGCAGCGGCTGCGCGCGTACCCCCGGATAGACGCCCTCCCAATCGGGCGACACGCCCCGCTCGTACAGCGCCCCGAGCGCGGACAAGAGGCCCCCGAGCGCATCCTCCCCGCGCCGGAACGACGCGAAGACGGGCGTGGAGGCACCCTTCGGGCTGTTCTCGTGGACGAGCCGCTCGAGCGTCGCATGCGGGCTCACCTCCACGCAGAGTGCCCCGGGGCGCGCGAGCACCGTGCCGATTGCGGCGGAGAAGCGCACCTGCTGCCGCAGGTTCCTCGCCCAGTAGGCCGCATCGCACTCGGGCCCGGCGAGCACAGCGCCGGTGACGGTGGACACCATCTCCACACGGCTCTCCCGCGGCCGGATCCCGGCGAGCCGCTCCTCGAACCGGGCGAGCAGCACGTCCATCTGCGGGCTGTGCGACGCGAACGCGATGTTCACGCGGCCCCCGCGAATCCCGCGCGAGGCGAGCGCTGCAAGCAGCGTCGCGAGTGCCTCCTCCCCACCGGACAGCACGCTGGAGCGCGGGCCGTTCTCCGCGCCGAGCACGAGTTCCACGCCGAGCTCGCGCACGAGCGCCAGGGCGTCCTGCGCGCCCAGCGCAAGCCACACCATCCCGCCCTTCCCCGCGAACTCACGCGTGAGAACCCCGCGCTCGTGGATGACCTTCACCGCGTCTTCCAGCGACAGGATGCCCGCGACGTGGGCCGCGGCGACCTCGCCCACGCTGTGCCCAACCACCGAATCCGCGTGCACGCCGAAGGAGCGCCACAGCGCCGCGAGTGACACCTCGAGGGCGAACAGCACCGCCTGAACGACGTCCACCTCCGCCAGGCGCGAGCGCGACGGCGGAGCCACCAGCTCGTCGAGCAGGGACCAGCCCGCGAGCGGCTGGAACAGCCAGTCGCACGCCTCCATCTCGGCGCGGAAGCGTGCAGAAGAGGCCAGGAGGTCGCGGCCCATGCCCACCCACTGCGAGCCATGGCCCGGGAACAGGAAACACACGTGGGGGGCACTGCTCACCGCCGTGGTGCGACCATCCCGGAGGCGCGCAGTGAGCAACTCCACCATCTCGCCGGGGCCTCGCGCGACGAACGCCGCACGCGCCGGCCCCTCCGCGAGCGAGAGGCCCGCGGCCTTGGCCACGCCACGGAGCTCTTCCGTCTCGTGGAGCGCCGAAACAGCGTCTAGGAGTTCCAGCACGCGGCGGCGCATCGCCTGGGCATCCGGGGCACCGAGCGCCAGCAGTGTGGCGGGGCTCGAGGGACCGGCTTCCAGGACGGCGTGCGCATTCGTCCCGCCGAAGCCGAACGAACTCACCCCCGCGACCGGCGCATCGGCTGTCACCGGCCAGGGCTCGCGCTCGGTCTGGACCTTCAGCTTGAGCCGCTCGAAGTCGATATGCGGGCTGGGCGTCTCGAAGTGGAGGTTCTTCACCAGCGCGCGGCGTTGGAGCTGCAGCGCGACCTTGGCCAGGCCGGCCATGCCGGCGGCGGCCTCCAGGTGCCCCAGGTTCGTCTTCACCGAGCCGATGCGCAACGGCTGCCCCGGCACCCGCCCCGCCCCCAGCACAGCGCCGAGCGCACCGGCCTCGATGGGGTCTCCCAATGCAGTCCCCGGCCCGTGAGTCTCCACGAAGTGGACCTTCTCCGGTGGCACGCCAGCGCGCGCGTACGCCTCGCGCAGCACGGCCTCCTGGGCCTGTGGGCTCGGCGCGGTCAGGCCGTTGGAGAAGCCATCGTTGTTGATGGCGGTGCCACGCACCACGCAGTAGATGCGGTCGCCGTCACGCAGGGCGCGGGAGAGCGGCTTGAGCACCACCACGCCCCCGCCCTCGCTGCGCACGTAACCATTGGCGCGCGCGTCGAAAGCCTTGCAGCGCCCGTCCGGCGCCATCGCGCCGAACTTGGACATCGCCACCGTGCTGAGCGGAGACAGGATGAGGCTGATGCCGCCCGCGAGCGCCACGCTCGCCTCGCCGCTGCGCAGTCCCTGACACGCCAGGTGCAGCGCGACGAGCGACGAGGAGCACGCGGTGTTGACCACCAGGCTAGGCCCGCGCAGCCCCAGCACGTACGACAGGCGGCCGGCGAGAATGCTGGTGTCCTGGCCGGTGGCCGTATACGGGTCCACCTGCCGCTCGCTGGCCAGGCGCGCGTAGTCACTCCACATCGCCCCGAGGTAGACGCCGGTGGGGCTCTCGCGCAGTGACTCGGGGACGATGTTCGCGTCCTCCAGCGCCTCCCACGCCAGCTCGAGCGCGAGCCGCTGCTGCGGGTCCATCTGTGCGGCTTCGCGGGCGTTGATGCCGAAGAAGTGCGGATCGAACCGGTCCACCCCGTCCAGGAATCCGCCCCACCGGGTGCTCATCTTCCCGGGAGCAGCGAGGTCCGGGCTGAAGTACTCGGGGAGGCTCCAGCGGTCCGAGGGCACCTCGCCGATGGCGTCCTTGCCACTGCGCAACAGCTCCCAGTACGCCTCGGGCGAACTCGCACCGCCAGGGAACCGGCAGCCGACGCCGATGATGGCGATGGGCTCGTCTTCCCCGGAGGTCCGGGCGCTCGCGGCCGCCGGTTCCTTCACGGACGAGCCCGTGTCCCTGCTTGCGGTCAGGTGGGCGGCGAGCCGCTCGAGCGTCGGGTATTCCCACGCGAGCGTCGGCGGAAGCGCACGCTTCAGGTACGCGGACAGACGGGCCACGAGTTCGGTAGCACGCGCGGAGTCGAGCCCCAGCGTCTTGAAGCGCGCTGCCGGGTCCAGCGCCTCCGGCGCCACGCCGAGCAGCGCCCCCAGCTGCGAGCGCAACCACCCCTCGAGCTGCGACCTCTGCATGTCTCCCACCGGCCGGCTCATTCCGGGTTCACCGCAAACACCGGGAAGAACCCGACGTTGCCCTCGAGGAATTTCTGGGACAGCGCAGGCACCTCATCGAAGGCATGAATCCGGGCGTCGATGGTGGGCATCCAGCCCTCGCGCTCGCCGTACTCGATAGCCGCGAGAACCTCCTCGCGCGTGCACATGTGCGTATGGATGTACTGGTGGCGCTCGATGCACTCGGTGGCCCGCATGAAGGAGGTGGCCATGCCCTCCTTCCAGCCAGCGGTGGTGATGACGCCCTCACGCGAGAGCACCCGGCGCGTGACACGGAAGAACGGCGTGCCGATGTAGTCGACGAAGATCTGCACCATCCTCTTGTCGGTACGCGCCTCCACCTCGCGGACGAAGGCGGCCTCCGCCTGTTGGTACGCACGCCGGTAGGCGCCGTCGGTCCCAGCACGCAACTCGTCGTAGTAGAGGTCGCCGAACTGGCGCCGGTCGAGCGGGGTGATGCCGCTCTGACGGATGAGCGCGAGCCGCTCGTCCGACGCCGAGAGCATCACCGTGTTGCAGCCGTGCCTGCGCGCCAGGTCCAGCTCCGCGAGCGTGGTCCCTCCGCCCCATCCCCAGACCTGTGGCGCGGGGTTGCGCTCGTGGGGCACCATCAGCCGGTACGTCCCGAACGCCAGCCGCCAGTTGGACCACGCCGTGGTGTAGCGCGCGGAGAACGCGGCCCACTGGGCGTAGGAGTGCCGTGTCTTCTCGGGCAGCGGCACGAGGTCGCGCGCCGGCAGCACCATGCGCGTGGACAGAAAGCCCGTCGTCCCCGCCATGTCGTACGCGAACGCCTTCATCGGGTAGCCCCAGGGGTCCAGCGCCGAGTCGGGGAGGATGAGCGCGCACTGCCCCTCCTTCCAGCCCTGCACCTCGGAGCCCACGCTCAGCACGCGCACGACGCCCGCGTTGCCGATGACGACGCGCTCCTCACCGCGGAACCGGGCAACGTCGATGGGCTTGCGCTCGACGCAGTGGCCCATGTTGCCCTCCCAGGAGCCGTAGAGCGGCTCGGCGATCACATCGCCTGGGCCGGGATCCGGCAGCGTGAGGTCACCGTAGACGAGCTCGGCCTGACGGCCCGTGCTCGCCGCGTCTGCTGCGTAGAGGAACCACGCCTTTGCGCTCTGGCTCACGTCTCTCCCTCACTCGTCTTCACGAAGCCACCTTCGCCACGCCCTGCTCAAGCCGGGCCAGGTGCCGCGAGAGTTCGTCGCGGACCACGTCGAGCACCGCCTCCGGAGCGGTCCGCACGAACAGGTGCTCGCCCGGAATCATCTTCAAGGTGAAGTCAGCCACGGTGTGGTGCGACCAGCTCGCGGCGTTGTCGCGGGTCATCAGCGGGTCCTGCGTGCCACACAGGGCGGTGATGGGACAGGCGAGCGGTGGCTCGTCGGCGTACTGATAGCTGCCCACGAGTCTCAGGTCCGCGTAGAGCGGCGGCAGCACCACCTCGAGCATCTCCGGGGCGGCGAACAACGCATCCGGGACGACGTTGAAGCGTCGCAGGAGCGCCGGGTCCGCGCCGTGCTTCCCGGTACGAATCAGCTCCGCGAGCGGCGCGGACGGCCCGCGGTGCGGCGCGTACGATGCCGCGATGAACAGCCGCACCGGCGACACGCCACGGCGCGCACGAACACGCCGCGCGAGTTCGAACGCGAGCAGGCCGCCCATGCTCGTGCCGAAAAACGCGAAGGGCAGGTCCAGCAGCGGAGCCATCTCGCGCTCCAGGGTGTCGAGCAGCACGGAGAGCTGCTCCACGGGCGGCTCGCCGTACCGGTTCTCGCGGCCGGGGAGCTGAATGCGGCACACGTCCACGCCGCGCGGCAGCGCCTTGTCCCACCCACGGTAGATGGACGCCCCGCCACCGGCGAACGGGAAGCAGAACAGGCGCAGGCGCGCCTCATCCGCTGGCGGGCGCTCCCACCGGGCAATCCACTCCCCGGCCTGCCTGGGCGCAGAGACTCTCACGGGTGCGGCCGCGGCTGGCTCCGGTGCCAGCCGCGCTGCGAGCACCGCGGCGATGGCACGCGGGCTGGAGGCCGCCGTGAGCTGGTCCGCGGGCAGCTCCACATCGAGGTCCTTGCGGATCCATCCCCGCAGCTCGGTGAACTGGATGGAGTCGAAGCCGAGATCCCCCAGCAGTGCGTCTGGCTCGAGTCCGGGCAGGGGCGCGCCGTGGAGCGCCTCCATCTGTCGCAGGAGGTACGTCTCCAACAGGCGCGAGCGCTCCGGCTTCGCGGCCGAGAGCAGCTGCACGCGGTCCAGCCCACTGGCGCGCACTCGCTTCGGACGCGCCGCCAGTCTCCGGAGCACTTCGGGCTGAATGGGCGCGTAGCTCAGGCCCTCGTACGTCGTGATGACCCGGCCGTCCGCATCGAGGAGCCGCACATCCGCGAAGAGCCGCGTCTCCCCGGGCGCTGACGGACGCATGCGTGCATGACCGAAGCGCTTCCCGCGCACGGACGTAAGGGTGCCGTGCGAGCGCTGCATGCCCACCCCCAGGTAGGCGCGCGAGGCGAACTCGGACCCCTTCGGGCGCAGGACCTTCATCGCCTGCGCGCACGCCTCCGCCGCGCACGCCTCCGTCAGCACGCGGCCGGCGAATCCCGCCGCTTCGGGCTCGGCGAGTCCCGTCTCCGTCGGTTCGATCTCGGCAAGCAGCTCGCCGTCGCCCCACCACACTCGCGTCAGCCCCTTGAAGCTCGGGCCGAACCATTGGTCCGCGTCCGACCAGCAGGTCCGGTAGAACTCCTCGGCCGAGAGTTCGGTGGTGCAACGGGCGCGGATCTCGTCCAGCGCCGCCGCTTCGCCGGCTGGCGTGCTGCCCTCGTCGCTCATGCCCAGCGTGCCCGCGCAGTGGCGCCTCCACTCCGGCGCGCCCCCCTGCGACGTAGGCGCGCTGTGGAGTTCGAAGCGTGACTGTCCCGCCTCTGGGTTCGACAGCAGGAGGCGAACGCGCACCGGAGCCTCCTCATCGAGCGTGAACGGCTCGAAGAAGACGAGATCCGAAATCTGCGCCTGCCCCTGTCCGTCCAGCACCTCGGCCCCGGCGAGGATGGCGAGAGAGACCTGCACCACGCCGCTGACCACGATGGTCCCGAACACACGG
>DASVVJ010000963.1:0-3263 GCA_036389955.1 Myxococcaceae bacterium | reverse complement strand
GGACTACGTCGCCCGGACACGCGGGCTTCGCACCGCCTACGAGCATGAGGCGTATGAGCACGCGCTGACCGAGCTGGAAGCGGTGGCCCGGCAGGACACGGGCAAGGACAGGCTGCTGGTGCTGCTGGACCGGGGCATGGTGTTGCATGCCGCGGGACGGTGGCGGGAGAGCCTCCAGGTGCTGGCGGAGGCGGATCGGCTGGCCGCGGAGCTGGACGTCGTCTCCGTGAGCGAGGAGGCCGGGACGCTCCTCACCAACGAGCGGGAGCGCGCCTACCGGGGCGAGGACTTCGAGCGGCTGATGATCTCCGTGCTCCAGGCGCTCAACTACGCGCAGCTGGGCCAGGACGAGGACGCGCTCGTCGAGGTCCGCCGCGTCAACGAGCGGCTGGAGAAGATGATCGTCGACGAGAAGAAACCGTACGAGCAGCTCGCCATCGCGCGCTACATCGGCGGCATTCTCTACGAGGATCAGCGCGAGTGGGACTCGGCCTACATCGACTACGCGAAGGCGCTCGAGTTGTCGCCGGGGCTGGGCCCGCTGGCGGAGCCGCTGCTGCGCCTGGCGAAGAAGACGGGCCGGGACGAGGTCTACGCCCAGCTCCTGCAGCGCTTCCCGGGCGTGCCCCACGAGCCGATCGGACCGGGCGAGGGGCAGGTGGTGGTCGTCGTGGAGGCGGGACTCTCTCCGGAGAAGGAGTCCCACTCGCGGAACTACCATCCTAACGCGGTGGAACTCATCACGGTGCCGGTGTACCGGGACCGGGACTATCCTCAGGTGGCGCAGGTGCGCGTGGGGCAGGCACTGCAGAACGCGGTGACGGTGACGTCGCTGTCCCAGGTGGCGAAGGTGCACCTGGACGATCGCATTGGCCGGATGCTGGCCAAGCAGCTGGCCGGCGCGGTGGTGAAGGCGGGGGTGGCGGCGGGCGCGGGCGCCCTCACCAAGAGTGAGGAAGTGGGCTACCTCACGTTCCTGCTGCTCAACGTGGCCAACGCGCCGGACCTGCGCTCGTGGCTGTCGCTGCCGGGCGAGTTCCAGCTCGCGCGCTTCCGGCTGCCAGCGGGCACACACCTCGTCGAGGTGAACTACGGCGGCCGGGTCACCTCGCGCGAGGTGCAGGTGAAGCCGGGGCGCATCGCCGTCATGGTCACGCGGCGCTACCGCTGAACGCTCCGGGACAACGGAAGTGTTGCGCCTGCGCCAACTGATGTAGGGTCCGCGCCCCATGTCGTCGGTCGTGGCCGCGGTGGCGGCCTATTCGCTCATCATCGTCCTGGGGTCTATCGCTGGAGCGCTGGTGGTGGTGGCCACCCAGCGGCCCACGCGGCTGGTGACGTTCCTGGCCTTCGCCGCCGGGGTCATGCTGGGCGCGGCCTTTTTCCACATGCTGCCCGAGGCCTACCACGACGGGGGCTACCGGGCCTTCACGCTGGTGCCTGCGGGTTTTGTCTTCCTGCTGGTGCTGGAGCGCTTCTTCCTCTCGCACACCTGCGAGGAACCCCTGGACTGCAAGGAGCACGCGAGCCACGGCCTGGGGCTCACCGCGTTCCTGGGCCTGGCGGTGCACACGCTGTTCGACGGCATCGCTCTGGGCTCGTCGGTGAAGGAGGGCGTGGGGATGATGGCCTTCATCGCCATCGCCTCGCACAAGGTGCCCTCGTCGCTGTCGCTCGCCTCCATTCTCAAGGCGGAAGGGCGGGAGACGAAGGTCATCCTGTCGTATGCCATCTTCTACGGCCTGATGGTGCCGGTGGGCGCGGCGATCTACTTCGGCTTCGACGCGGTGCTGCGCTTCGAGAAGTTCTCGCCCTGGGCCCTGGCGTTCTCCGCAGGCACCTTCCTCTACATCGCCGTGTCGGACCTGCTGCCCCACGTCAACCGCCACGGGCAGGACCGGCGGGGCCGCAACCTGGTGGCGCTGCTGGTGGGATTGTTCCTGATGCTGGCGCTGTCGCGGGTGACGGAGCACTGAGGCTCCGGGGCTCAGCGGCAGGCTCCTCCGGATCGCGGTCATGGAGCCCCACCCCCGGCGCCAGCGGCGGGAGGCGTGCAGGGCTCACAGCGTCAGTTTACGCGCTCTTCGCCAGGGAACCTCTGGCCAGAGCAGCCCACTTCGGTGATGAATAGACTCATGGTCATGAAGCCCGGTTTCCTCCGGCACAGGCTGGCTCCCGCCCTCATCGCCTCGGTGCTCCTGCACCTGGCGATCGCGGTGTGGCTCTGGCACGCCGGGCCCGGGACTTCGCCTGACTGGGGGCTGAAGGCTGAGAACCCCACCCTCGTGGAGCTGGAGTTCACGGACGTCACGCCCGTTGCTGAGCCGCCCTCGCAGCCTCCTGCCGCCAGCCCAGCGAGCCCGCCGCGCCCCGCTCCCCGGCCGGTTCGCAAGCCGAAGCCCACCGAGCCTGTCGCCGAGCGCCCGTCCGCTGCCCAGCCCACCCAGCCCACCCCGCCTCAGCAGGAAGAGGCCCCGCCCACACCTGGAGCAGGGGAGCAGGACGCTCCACGCAAGCTGGTGCTCGTGCCTTCGTGGCCCGCGGGTGTTCCCGGCGCGGGGGCTCCCGGGGGAGAGCCCGAGTCCCGGGGACGGACCTTGTATCCGGGTGACCCTGCCCTCGAGCCCGAGTCTCCGGAGGAGACCTCGGAGCGGCTCACCGCACGCGTTCAACAGTGGGCCGACGATGGAGCGGCGACGGTGCGCGCGGAAGGCATCGGAAGACACCCCTACTTCGATCAGGCCCGCGGCTCGCTGGAGGGCGCCCTCGCCAGCACCGAAGGCGGAGACGCCCGCCAGCTCGGGATCAGCAACCCCGTCGCGGGCGTGCTGAAGAACTACGCGAAGGCCGCCGAGGAGTACGCCCGGACAGGAAACCCGGGAGGCGGCCCGCTCCCGTCGGCTCCGACGCACAGTGAGCAGCTCGCGGAGCGCTTCAAGGACGAACCCGCGGCAGAACGGCTGAGAATGTGGGTCCAGGGCCGCGAGACGCTCGAGGCCCTGAACAACCGGGGTGCGCTGCTCACCGTCATCCTCGACGTGCACCATTCCCGAAGCGGGGAGTTGCTGGAAGCGAAGCTCTCCGAGCCCTCGGGCAATCCGAAGTTCGATGCCTTCGTGCTGCGGGTCGTTCCAGGAGCGCTCGGGGTGCTGCCGCCGCCTCCGCAGGAAGCGCTCCGGGGACGGGACTCCCTCAGGACCCAGTGGCAGGTGGACGGCTGGCTCCACGCGTCCAAGGAGCTGCTCGCGGTGGCCAACTCGTTG
>DASVVJ010000962.1:0-11442 GCA_036389955.1 Myxococcaceae bacterium | reverse complement strand
GGGGATCTCAGCGAACATGGTAACAAGAGAGGGCTGGGAATTCGCTCATCGCACGTAGCGCAGGGTTTGTTCAACCTGGCTAACATCTCTAGCGAGGCCCACCGCCCGGTTCACGAAACTCAGAGCGCCATTGTCTTCAGGGACAAGACGCGCGTACCCACATTCACCCAGGGGGGCAGCGCCGCGCGGGTGGCCTCGAGGGGTGGCGTCAGCAGGCGGTCATCCACCTCGCGGAACCGCACCTTGACAGGAGCGGTTCCGCGCAGCCGCAGCGTGACTTCCCACGTTGCCTCGGGCCGGCCCAACACGTGGAGGGCGTATGGCCGCTCGTCCTCGGGTAGCGCGGGCAGCGCAGGCTCGAGCGACCAGCCCGCCAGGGCCCGGCGCGGGAGAAACACGGAGAGCCGCTCTCCGGGCTCTCCGCGCCACCGGAGGGTGACCTGGCGAGTCCCGTTCGACCCAGCTCCCAGGGGGATCACCTCGATGGAGGCAGGCGCCCTACCCGTGGGCTTCTCCGGGAGCCGGTGCTGCTGGGGTGTGCCCTGCCGGGACTGAACGCTCAGGCTGGGCAACAGGCCATGCAGATCGAGGAAGTCCGCGCCGTCCACCCACAGCCGCGACTGATCCTCTTCGTCCGCGTGCGTGAGGGTGACGCGCTTGGGGCGCTGCGGCGAATACGGAGGCGTGAGCGCCAGAGCGCCGGCGGAGAGCAGGCCCGCCGCGGCCAGCACGAGCGAGGCGCGGCCCAGGCCCCGCTGTGGCAACAGGGCCGGCAGGCCCGTCCACGCCGCCAGTGTGACGAGGAGCGCCACCAGGAGTGCGATCACCGGATCGAAGGGAATGGCCGGGCCTGAACGGCCCGCGATGGGGATGAAGAGTTCCAACAGGAGCAGCCCGCTCTGAGCGGTGATCAGCGCGCCAGGCAGAAAGGCGGCCCACGCCAGCAGGGGCCTCCAGCGTGGCCAACGGCAGGCGGCGGCCAGCCCCGCCGCTCCGGGCAGGAGCCACCAGCTCGCCAGGTACGCGACCACGGCGCCCAGGGCCACCAACAGTCCCTGGAGCAACACCCACGCCAGCAATCCACCGGCCCAGAGGGTCAGCGCCTGGAGCTCACCGGGGATGCCCCGCCGCTCGGCGCGGCGCACCCAGGCGGCACTCACCGCCAGCGGTGCGGCCAGCGCCACGGTCCCGAAGGCGAGCCAGGCCAGGGCCGGCGTGGCGTACCAGCCGTGGGGACGGCCGAGCCCGAGCGAGACGCCCAGCGCGAGGGCCGCGGGAGCGATCAGCCCCGCCAGCAGCCCCACCAGCGCGACCCCCGCGCCCCACCCCATGGCCGCGGGAGCCACCCCGCCCCGTCGCCAGGCCACGAACAGCGCGCCCAGGACGCCCAGCGTGGAGAGCCCCGCGAGCACGAGCGCGGTGCGGGCGGAGTAGACGAACATCACCACGCCCAGCAGGTCGTAATAGAGGAAAGGCCCGGGCTGAGGGCTCGGAGGCAGCGGGCCCTCGGCCAGCGCACGGGCGAGCGCCAGGGTGTTGTCGCCCACGTGCTGAAGGCTGCCGGAGGTGACCCGGTCCGGGGTATCCAGCCGGGTGTGGTACGCGTAGCCGTCCTCGATGAAGGCCATGTCCAGGGCGTGCAGCCCCCGATCGTTGTAGACGCGGAAGTCCGTGTCCGAGGGAACGAGCGCCGCGCGGAACAGGTCCTCGCCCACCACGGAGCCGAAGGGCCGAGGCACGGCGCGGGCATAGGCCTCCAGCAGTCCCGAGGCGCCCTGCGTGGCGCGAAACAGGAGCGACTTTCCTCCCGGGCCGGCGGAGTCCAGGTTGAGCACGGCCTGAACCTCCCGGGCCCATGGGTGCTGGAGGAACGCGTCCGCGCCCACGAGCCCATACTCCTCGCCGCCATTCAAATTGAAGATCACCGCGTGACGGAGCGGGGGCCCGGCGGCGAGCGCCCGAGCCACCTCCACGGCCGCGGCGACAGCCACCCCGTTGTCGCCAGCTCCGGGGGCATCGGCATGGCTGTCGTAGTGCGCGGAGATGAGCACGGCGGCGCCCGGCTCACGTCCCGGCAGACGGGCCAGGACATTGCGCACCCGGTAAGCCGAGGCCCGCTCGGGCCCTACCAGAGCCCCCTCGGCCTCCTGGATCTGCACCTCCAGGCCGGGAAGCTCGCGCAGGCGCTGGGCCAGCAACTCCACCGTCCGGTCGGCCTCGGCACTGCCATGGGGCCGGGAGCCAATCTCCGCCGCGAGCTGCCGCAACAGAGGCGCGGCGCGAGCCTCGGAAAAAACGGTAGGGGCAGCCTCAACGGACAGAGGCGCAGGAGGCTGGCGAGCCCAGGAAACCAGAGCCAGCACGCCCACCAGAGTGACAGCGGCAACAACCCAGCGCCTCACGGAAACAAGCTCCCTCTCCCTTCGGGAGAGGGCCGGGGTGAGGGTTCCACCCCCGCCCCCGTGAGCCCAGTCACCGTGACACTGGCCCTCACCGCGAGCCGCAAGCTACCCGCGAGCGGCAAGTCCATCAACACGCGTTACGCCAGAGCGGGAACAGAACCCTCGGGCCGGGTCTCCGGAGCGGGGCTGGAGCTGGCGGCGGCCACGGGAACCTCGGGAGGCAGAGCCACCTCGCCCACCGTCTCGCCGTGCTGGCTGAGATCGAGCCCCTGCTCCTCCTGCTTGGGGCTGACGCGCAGCGGGACAATGCGGTCCACCAGCTTGTAGAGCAGATACGAGCCCACGAAGGAGAAGACGGAGACGAGCACCAGGGCCAGCATGTGCATGAGGAAGGTGCGGGTCTCGCCGTAGATGAGGCCCACGTCCTTGGCCAGCACGCCGGTGAGCACCATGCCGACCACGCCGCCCAGGCCATGGCAGGGGAACACATCGAGCGTGTCATCCAGCGCGGTGCGGCTCTTGAAGTGAGCGGCGGCGTTGCTGACGAAGCTGGCCACCAGGCCAACCATGATGCTCTGGCCCACGGTGATGAAGCCGGCGGCGGGCGTGACGGCCACCAGGCCCACCACGGCGCCCACGCAGGCGCCCATGGCACCGGGCTTACGGCCGCGCAGCCAGTCAAAGGCGATCCAGCCCAGCATGGCGGCGGCCGAGGCGGTGTTGGTGGTGGCGAAGGCGAGCGTGGCGGTGGACGAGGCGCTCAGCGCCGAGCCCGCGTTGAAGCCGAACCAACCGAACCACAGCATGCCGGTGCCCAGCATCACGAACGGCAGGTTGGCGGGAGTATGGGTGAGGTTCTCCTTGTGCACCTGGCGGCGGCCCAGCACCAGGGCGCCGGCCAGAGCGGCGAAGCCCGCGGACATGTGCACCACGGTGCCGCCGGCGAAGTCCAGCACGCCCCACTGGCGCAGGAAGCCCTCGGGGTGCCACGTCGCGTGGGCCAGCGGCGCGTAGATGACAAGGCTGAAGAGCACCATGAAGAGCACGTACGCCTTGAAGCGCACACGCTCGGCGAACGCGCCGGTGATGAGCGCCGGGGTGATGATGGCGAACTTGAGCTGGAACAGCGCGAAGAGCAGCAGCGGGATGGTGGGAGCCAGATCCGGGTGCGTCTCGCCGCCCACGCCGCTGAACATGAAGAAGGTGCGCGGATCGCCGATGAGCCCGTGGAAGCTGTCTCCGAAGCACAGGCTGAAGCCCACCACGACCCACAGCAGGCTGATGACGGCCATGGCCATGAAGCTCTGCAGCAGGGTGGAGACGACATTCTTCAGCCGCACCATGCCGCCGTAGAAGAACGACAGGCCGGGCGTCATCAGCAGCACCAGCGCGGTGGCGGTGAGGATCCAGGCGGTGTCAGCGGCGTTGATGGGCCCGCCCTGCTTGGCCTGGGCCGCCGGCTCGACCACCATCCCGAGAACCCCCATGCCGGCCAGCAATCCCACAGCCGCCCACTTCTTCATACCGCCTCCCGCGAGAAGGAACTGACGCGGTGCAGAATGGGCTTAGGCTAGGATAATTTCAAGCCCTACTAGGCTTAAACCCAAAACACTAAGAACAAAATATCCGAAAACAGCCTCATTTCTCCCTGACTGCTGGACAGTTCACAGAAAACTCCGGGCGCAGAATCCTGCTTAACCCAGAAATGTGGTTAAGCCTTGCTATAAGGAGAATCACCTCCGGCCGAGCGGCTGGGGGCACATCCCCCAACAAGGAAGTCCGCCACATGAGCAAGAGTCTTCAAGTCCGTAGCTGGCTGATCGGCAGCATCGTTGGCGCGTCGTTGCTGGGCGCGTGCGGCGCTCCTGAGAACGAGCGCGCGCTGCAGGAGGAGCAGGCCACGGTAGGCCAGGAGCTCTCGGGCGAGACGGCCGCGAGCAGGATGTCGGTGACCCTGTCCACGGAGCGGCAGACCTTCAGCGCCACGAACCAGGCCCTGGTCACGGTCACGGTGCGCAACGACAGCCAGTCCAAGGTGAAGCTGCTCAAGTGGGCGGTGCCGGACAGCGAGCTGGAGGAGGCGCTGTTCGACGTGAAGCTGGGCGGCCAGTCGGTGCAGTACCTCGGAGCCCACTTCAAGCGTGGCCCGGCGAAGGCGGAGGACTACGTGCAGCTGAAGCCGGGCGAGAGCCTGACGCGCACGGTGGATCTGTCCACCTACTACGATCTGTCGAAGTCGGGCAGCTACCGCATCACCGTGGACGCCAAGGGGCTGAAGTCGAACACGGTGGAGGTGTTCGTCGAGGGCCGCAAGAGCGGGCCGGTGGAGGACGCGGGGCCGATCACGACGCTGGGCACGCTGGCGTTCAGCAAGTGCGACGCGACGCAGCAGGCCACGCTGCAGCAGGCGGTGAGCGCGGGCAACACCATGGCGGCCAACTCGCTCAACTACCTGAGCACCACGGCGCCGTCGGGCACGGCGCGCTACAGCACCTGGTTCGGCGCCTTCTCGAGCGGCAACTGGACGACGGCGAAGAACCACTTCACCTCGATCAAGGATGTGTTCGACACGAAGACGCTGACGATCGACTGCGGCTGCAAGAAGACCTACTACGCCTACGTGTACCCGAATCAGCCGTACAAGGTGTACGTGTGCAAGGCCTTCTGGGCGGCGCCGATGACGGGCACCGACTCCAAGGGCGGCACGCTGATCCACGAGATCAGCCACTTCGATGCGGTGGCGGGCACGGATGACTGGGCCTACGGCCAGACGAACGCCAAGAGCCTGGCCTCGTCGGATCCGTCCAAGGCGCTGAACAACGCGGACAACCACGAGTACTTCGCCGAGAACACCCCGTCGCTCCAGTAGGCCGGGGCCCAAGCTCCCTCTCCCTTCGGGAGAGGGCCGGGGTGAGGGTTCTGCGCAGTAACTGAGAGACGGGAGCGGCGACGCTCCCGTTTTTCTTTGCGGGTAGGACCGTCGAGCCTCTGGCATCGTAAGGGTCTACCGCCCTGCCCCGCCGATGCTGAACAACCGAGTCTTCATCAGCCACAGCACCAAGACGCCAGCGGCCCTGGCGGACGTGGACGGGCTGCGGAACCAGCTCATCCAGGCGGGCTTCCAGGTGCTGCTGGACTTCCGGTGCCTCAAGGGCGGCGAGGACTGGAACCACGAGATCGACGACTGGATGAGGCAGTGTGGGGCGGCGGTGATCCTGCTGTCACCGGCGGCACTCGAATCGGACTGGGTCCTCACCGAGGCCCGGATTCTTCAGTGGAGGAGGCGGTTCGATTCCCATTTGACGATCATCCCGGTGGGGATCGGCGGTGTCACCCGGGCCCAGTACCGGAAATCGGATCGCCACAAGCTGCTCAGGCTCGAGACCCTCCAATTCCTGGAGGCGGCCACTGCGGAGAGCAGCGCCCCCGCGGTGCTGCAGGCGCTTGGGTCACCGGTGCCCACGGCGCCCTCCGAGCAGCAGCAGCTAGTGGACACGATCGCCGCGCCGCTATCGCGCATGACGGAGCTCGAGTTTGGCACCGTCTTCACCCGGCTGGACATGGAACCGCCGCCTTGGCGCGCGGGCAGCCAGAACAGCACGACGATGGCCCGGGCGCTGGCGTGGCGCTTCCTCACCATGAACGTGTACCAGGCGGATCAGATCGTGGACGCGTTGGGAGGGGCCATCGATGCCCAGGCGAAGGACTCGATCTGCCGGGCGCTCTCCGCCTTCTGGGTTCGAGCGGAAGCGGCCAAGCCCATCACCGAGGCCTCCCTGAAGCAGCCCGGCTGCGGGGGAATCGCCCTCAACGGTCAGTACCTGCTGGACTTCACCGCGGACGCCTACGTGCGGCGAGCCTTCTGGCCCAAGGGCCAGTGGCACATCATCCCCGTGGAGGGAGGAGCAGGGACGGACGCCGTCCGCCACGTCACCGACTCTCTCTTGCAGGGGATCAGCCGCTTGAATGCCCTCAGCAGGCGGGATCCCGAGGGGTGGCTGCGGCAGACGAAGAACACGGTTCTGGTGCTGTTGCCAGACCGGGGACTGGTGGATAGCCAGGGGTTGTCCCAGCTCCGGGCCCGGTTTCCCCGGGTGACCTTCATCCTCGGTACGGGCGACACGCTGCTGGACTTGAGCAGCGAGGGCTACACCGAGCTGACCCACCTGCAACCCGCAGTCGATCTCAATGAAGAGCAAGAGGCCCAGCGGGCCTTCAACGACGCCATCGCCATGCTCCGCGGGAGCTGAGCGCGGCCGGAGAGACTCATGGACCTGAACCTCGACTTCGAACCGAAGCTTTTTGATCCCCGGAAGCCGCCGCGCATCAAAACGCCCAAGCCTTCTGGCGCGAAGGACAAGGTTCCCCAGACGGGACGTGTCTATGTGTACGACAAAGACATCGTCCTCGCGGTGAACGCGGCGCTGGCCACGCAGCGGCCGCTGCTGGTGATGGGGCCTCCGGGTACGGGCAAGTCTTCGCTCGCGCAGCACATCGCCCGGCACCTGGGCTGGCGCTTCTACCAGAAGATCATCACCTCGAGGACTCAGGCGCAGGACCTGCTCTGGACCTTCGATGCGCTGCGCCGGCTGAGGGATGCGCAGACCAAAACCCTGGCCAAGAACGACGCCGCGTACGTCCAGCCTCAGCTGCTCTGGTGGGCACTCAGCCCAGCCAGCGCGGCGCTGCGTGGGGCCAGTGCCTCCAGCAAGCTCCCAGCCGCGAAGGATCCTGCTGAGAAGGCACCAGTGCCTCACGCGGTGGTCCTCCTGGACGAGATCGACAAGGCGGACCCCGATGTCCCCAATGACCTGCTGGGCCCACTGGGAGAGGGCTCATTCGAGGTCACAGACCTCCAGAGTGTCATCACCCGGGAGGACAAGCGCCAGGTGCTGCTCGTGATCACCAGCAACGATGAGCGCGACCTATCCCCCGCCTTCGTGCGCCGCTGCATTCTGCTGACGCTCGAGCCGCACCGAAGAGAGCGGCTGGTCGAGATCGCGGGCGAGCACTTCCCTGGAGAGGACGAGACCCTCTTTACCGAAATCGCCATTCAATTGGAGCTGGACCGTAAGAAGGCCGAAGAGGCGGGAGGCCGTCCGCCCAGCACAGCGGAGTACCTCGACGCGGTAGCGGCATGCCTCCGCCTGGGGCTGCGCCCCTCCTCTCCAGCCTGGGCGAGCCTCTCCAAACTGGTGCTCTCCAAGTTCCGGCCTCCTCCTCCGCTTGCGGAGTCGCCATGACCGCACACGGCCAGGTCTACCTCGCGGACCTCCTGGACATCCTCCACGCGCTCTCCTCTCCGGGGCCGGAGGTGGTGGAGAGACTCTTGCCCATGCTTCACCTGGGTAAACACAAGGGTCCTCGTGACACGCCACGCCAGCAGGTCACGCCCCGTGCCGCCGAGCGGCCTCTCCCGCCTTCGCCACCGCCTCCACCACCGCCTGCACCACCCGCCTCCCCTACCACCGCTTCCCAGAACCTCGTGGGCACGCGCCTTATCCGGCTGCGCCGGGGCTCGTCCGGACAGCCTCCGGCCTGGAGCCGCATGGGGGCGAAGCTTGCTCCCGAAGAGCCCTCGGCGCCCATCCCGGTGCCCCCGCTGATCGAGCCTCGCAAGCGGACCCCCATCCTGGCCGCGGCGCTGGCCACCCACGTCCCCGAAGGCAGGCCGCTCATCGAACCGATGATCCAGGCCATCTCACGTGCCCTCCTCCTCACGGAGCTGCCCCGCCGCAGCCGCCCGACGCTCCGCCGGGGCGTTCAGGTCCTGGTGGACGTGGGGGAAGGGCTGATCCCGTTCGACGCGGATGTGCGAACCCTGGTGGAGGGGGTGCGTCGAAGCGTGGGCCAGGCCCGGACAGAGGTTCTCTCTTTCACGGGCAGCCCGCTGCGAGGAGTGGGCACGGACGTTTCCGTGGATGGCCAACCCTGGCGGCCTCCCATGCAGGGCACGCCCTTGCTGATCCTCACGGACCTGGGACTCGGGGGACCAGCCACCTCTTTCCACCGGGCTTACGCGGCGGAATGGGCCCGGTTCGCGGAGAGCGCCCACCACGCACAGTGCCCTCCAGTGGTCCTGGTGCCCTATCCGCCGGAGCGGTGGCCACGCACGCTGCGCGGCCGGCTGACCCTGCTGCACTGGGACCGGGGGACGACCGCGGGCGCTGTCCGGCACCGTCGAGGCGCTCGCCCAAGAGGGACCTCGCGATGAGCGTTTCCTCCCAGCAAGCAGAGGAGGTGCTGGCGCGCTTTCGCCAGCAGAAACCGCAAGCGGGGAAGCTCGCGGAGTTGGTGTGCCTGGCCACCCGCATCGAGCCTGGGCTGCTGCGTGAGGCCCGGCTGCGCCTGGCACCAGGGGTGGACGCTGGGGCCGAAGCGGATCTGTGGTTCAGCCCGCTGGTCGAGTCCTGGAGCGCGCGGGCCTTCGTCCTGAGCGCGCCAGTCGCCGCCCTCCTCCAGGCTGAGCTGCTCAAAGACGGGGCCCGGGCCCAGCGTGCCTGGGAGCTGATCGAGAAGCTTCACTCCCGAGTGCCCCCCATCATCGCCGTAGAGGAGCGGGTGACATGGCTGGCGCTGTCCCGGGGCACGGAGGCACTGCCGGAGATTGAGCGCGAGTTGCAGGCGGTCCTCCGCACCATGCTCCATGACGAGCGGCAGAGCGCGGGAGTGGCACGCTGGGCGCTCCGAGCCTTTCCCCGGCTGCCCCCGCTGGTCCGAGAGGCGAGCACCGCCAGGCTGCTCGCCTTTGGCGCTGCCGCGCGGCTGGGGACACGCCCCATGGCTTACAGCACCGGGCCGCTCCCGGTTCAGGACACGAGCTGGCTCCTGCCCCACTCCAGGACCGAGCAGCGAAGTGACCTCCGGGTCGAGCGAAGCACGGCGGGGCTCACCTTCCTGAGTGGCCAGGAGCGGGAGCGCGGTCATTACTTCCTCGTGCCCGCGACCCAACCGGTGCTCCTCGAGGTGCTGTGGCGGCACAACAACCAGGAGCAGCACCAGCTCATTGAACCCAGGCCCGGCACGACGCTTCCCATTCCCGCAGAGGTCAAAACGGTCCAGCTCAGGACGGTGGCGGGAGATGAGTACGAGCTGACAGACCAGCTCGACAAGAAAGGCCGCCCGACGCCCACCTACCTGGATCAAACGGTCTGGCAGTCCTGTGTCTGGATCCCAGGCCGGCTCACTCGAGCGACAGGGTTCTTCATCGATCCTTCGGTGATTGTGACTTCGACTACCGCCTTCGGGAGCATCACCCTGGGCGAACGGTTGGAGGTCGTTTGGAAGGGAAAGCCCTTCACAGTCACCCTGTTGGAAGCGAACTTCGACAGTGGCTATGTGCTGCTCGAGCTGCCGGAGGGTTCCCCTTCCGCCACTCCGCTTACGGGCGAGGAGTTCCTCGACTTCGAGCGGCCTGAACTCGATGCCTCTGCGCCCAGGAACTGGATTGCCTACGCGGTGCTGGAGAACGGGCAGGAGTACTGGCTCGAAGGCATCTACCGTCCCACCTTGGATGCGCAAACCTCAAGCTTCCAGGTCACCCGAAGCTCCGTGCCGCTCGAAGAACTGGGCATGCCCATGGGACTGCCCATCTTTCTGGAGGGCTTCTTCCTCATGGGGCAAATCAACGGCTGGCTTGGAGAGCGGGTGCTCATTGGAGGCACCTACGACGCCCAGCAAGCCCTCACGAGGCTGCGCGAAGAACACCTGCGCAAGCTTCTCTCGCAAAGCACCTCAGCCCCTGAAGAGATCAGCCAGGAAGAAGACCTCTCCGAGAAGGAGGCGTCCCGTCGGGCCCAGGACGACCGGCTCGATGAGCTGCGGAGGCTCATCCTGAATGATGGCTCTGTGAAGTCCCTGATCCTCGACCAGCTACCGGATCAATTAGTGGACCGGCAGATCACGAGCGGTCGTTTCCCGTCCAGGAAGCACAAAGCCTTCATCGCCCGTATTGGCGAGATCTCGCAGCTCTCCTTGGACCTGCACAGCATGGAGTTGGACAGCGGGAACACCGTGACGATCGCCGCGACGGCCGAGATCGATGAGGCGACGCTGACGCTGCCGCTCTTGCACGCCGACCTCTTCGGCTGGAGTGCGAATGATGCCGATCACTTCCTGCGCCGCCCCGAGGGCTGGAGTGCGGAGGAAGAAGAGGTAGAGGCCATCGCGTCGCTACGGATCCTCGTGCATGTCCAGATCGAAACCGACACGCCAGAGGACGGCATGGAGATGATCTCTGCGGTGCACGTCTCCGCTATCGAGGACATCGAGATCGTGGCGGTCCAACCGCAAGCAGGGCCGCGCAGAAGGGCAAAGGCTCCGATCCGGAGCGTAGCCACGAAGAGGTCTACTCCCAGAAGAGATCCTCGACCCAGTGCTCAGAAGACCACGTCCAGTTCCAGCAGCGCTCCCATGTTCGACGCCCCCGTGCGGCTCTTCTACAGCTACTCGATCAGGGACAAAGCCCTGCTGCACAGATTGGACACACACCTCGAGCCGCTCAAACGCCGGGGTCTGCTTTCCGCGTGGAGGGACGAGCGGATCGGCACGAGAGGTAACTGGCAGGACCAACCACCCAAGCAGTTGGAACAGTCCAATATCATCTTGCTGCTCGTGAGCTCGAACTTCCTCGCGTCGAAGTATTGTTCCGAGGTCGAGGTGCCGGCGGCCCTCAAGCGTCAGGAGGAGGGAACCGCCATTGTCGTCCCCGTGCTCCTCCGTGATGTAGATCGGAGCAGGACACCATTCGCCAAGCTCCGGGTCCTACCCAGAAGTGAGATCGCCGTCACACTGTGGCACGACGAGGACAAGGCGTTGCGCGAGGTCGCCGAGGGGCTCGAACGCATCATCGAGCAGGAATTGGGCCGACGTCAGCGACCCTGACCCGCCCCTCCGCCCGTCCCTGCCTGCTCGCCTGCCCCTCGGGCTGCCTCCTCCATCCTCCTACCTCCGCTCCAACCCCCTGAAAACCCGCCCTGGGAGGGCGGAGCCCTGCCCTGCGGCGAGTGAACGTCAGACCCCTGCTCTAGAGATCCGTGTT
>DASVVJ010000961.1:0-1890 GCA_036389955.1 Myxococcaceae bacterium | reverse complement strand
CGCCTACCCAAACTCCTGCTTCATCCCGACACCAACGCGCTCGACGAGCGCGAGCCGCTGGAGTTGGTGCAGCAGGGGCTGGAGCCTGCCGACGAGGTAGCGGATCTGGTCAGCCGCGCGCTGGCCGCCCGGGACTTCTTCCTCCTTCAGGGGCCGCCTGGCACCGGCAAGACGACCTTCATCACTGAGGTGATCTGCCAGATTCTCCTCAGGGAGCCCTCCGCTCGAATCCTGCTCACCTCCCAGTCAAATGAGGCGGTGAACAACGCCGTGGAGGCCGTACGCAAGCAGGACAAGACTCTTGGGAACCACTGGCGCATCGTGCGGGATCAGCGCCAGGAGTCCGGCAAGACCGCTCTCGTCGGCTTTGACTATGACTTCGCGGCCTGGGCAGTGGACACCAAGGCCCGCTGCGAGAAGGAGGCGCAGACGCTTCCGGCTGGGCTCAGCGACGAGCAACGCAAGGCGGTAGGGGACGCGCTGGCAAACTGGCGAGGGAAGCTCGCGCAGATTCCTGATGTGCGCCAGGACTACGCGGAGTCCGTGCAGGTTTGGGCGATGACGCTGCTGAGGGTGCCGACCCTCTGGCAGCGCATGCGGAGCGTGCGGTTCGACTACGTGATTGTCGACGAGGCTGCGCGTGCAACCACCTCCGAATTGCTGGTGGCCCTTGTGACTGGCACGCGTTTCCTGCTCGTCGGCGACCACCGCCAGCTCCCGCCTTTCTTCGACAGCGAGACGAAGGCAGACCTGCGAGAGGCCGAGGTTGATGTGGAGCGAGCCAGCAAGTCGCTGTTCGAGGAGTTGTTCGAGCAGACGGCGGCGAGCAACCGGGCGACGTTGCGCCGGCAGTTCCGGATGCACCGCTCGATCGGCAAGCTCGTGGCCGACCTCTACTACCCGGAGATAGGCATTGAGCATGGGGTGTCTGACGCACTTCGCGAACTCCCGCTTGATGGTCTTGAGGGGGAGCAGCGCGTGTTCTGGCTCAACGTGGCCGAGGGACGCGAGCGCCAGACCGAAGGCAGCACGAGCCGGTGGAACCACGAGGAGGTGGTTGCCATCGATCGATTGCTCTCGGGATGGGAGCAGGAGCTGCGCCGTAAGAAAGCCAGCTTCACCGTCGGCGTCATCGCCGCTTACGACGACCAGCGCGAGAAGCTGCTCGACCGCATCCGACCGGGCTCACAGCGGTGGCAGGCACTGCGAATCCGCATCGACACAGTGGATGCGTTCCAGGGCAAGCAGGACGACATCATGCTCTACTCGATGGTGAGGGCAAACACGACGGAGCTGCGCTTCATCGCGGACCGCCGGCGGCTGAACGTCGCATTCTCGCGTGCCAAGCGCCTGCTGGTGATTGTGGGCCACCGTGAGACCGCGCAGCTCCATTCCGATCTTCGCAAGGTCGTGGAGGCTGTGCCAGCCAGTGCGGTCTTGACCCCCGGGAGGAAGACATGAACCTGGATCGCGCAAGGCAGCTCATTGCCGAGGGCTTCGAGCGGGTGAAGGTTCAGGCCGTGGCGATTCCACACACGGTCTGGAAGGTGACGCTGGAGGTGGAGTTTGATCGTCCCCTGGCGCTGGCCG
This sequence comes from Myxococcaceae bacterium, assembly GCA_036389955.1. Taxonomy (GTDB): domain Bacteria; phylum Myxococcota; class Myxococcia; order Myxococcales; family Myxococcaceae; genus DATHBR01. Next base: position 300 of record DASVVJ010000961.1, on the reverse strand, counting down.
AGGAGACGGTGCTGCGGCTCGTCAGCGCGGGTGTCCATGACCCCAGCGAGCTCACGCGGCTGATGGGGCTCGATACGGGCGTTATCGTCCCCGCGACCATCGTCAACCTGCTTCAGCGGCAGCTTCTCGGGCAGGTGGATCGGTTGGAGATCATGCCCCTGGGGCGCCAGGCCCTCGCGGACCAGCGCACGCGGCAGTCCAAGAGCTACGACGTGGAACTGCGGCACGATCCGTACTCCGACACGTTCCTATGGGGTTTCGACGGCGCCGAGATCAAGAATTCCAAAGAGGTGAGGGGGA
>DASVVJ010000960.1:0-2226 GCA_036389955.1 Myxococcaceae bacterium | reverse complement strand
CGTCCAGGGTGCTCCCGGTGCTCGTCTGGCGCCTTCCACCAATCTGGATGAGCTCGCGGCGCTCATGCGGACCGCGGGGCTGACCGTGACCAACAACACCGGGCCCATGCACCTTTCGGTGGCTGTGGGGGCTCCGACACTGGGACTCTTCTTCCGCATCGATATGGAGCGATGGGGGCATCCCTACGCTCCCCATCGCATGGTGGACCTCACTCCCCTGGCAGAGGCTGGAAAGGGGCTGGAGGAACGCGTCTTCGAAGAGGTTCGCTCGTTCGCCTCAAGCCTCTCCGCCCCTGTTTCAGCTCCGCAGCGGACGTGAACTCTCCAGCACCAGGTCTGGGACTCCGTCCTTGATGGGCCAGACGCGCTGGCACGGTACGCACCGGGCTTCACTCCGGTCCTCGTGCAGCTCCAGCGCCCCCTTGCAGATGGGGCAGGCCAGGACCGCTTTCAGATGCTCCGGCAGTGGCATGGGCTCCTAGCCCTTCCCGCCCTCGCGGCCCATTCGCCGGGCCAGCTCGGTGGTGCTGTGGTCCTTCGGGTCTCCCGCCACGGCGGTACGCCCACCGTAGGCACGGACCTCGTCCGCCTCGGGGATGGAGTCCGGTGTGTAGTCCGTGCCCTTGACGTGCACATCCGGCTTGAGCGCCCGGATGATGCCCCTCACGTTCGGTTCGTCGAAGAGGATCACCCGGTCCGTGCAGGCCAACGCCGCCACCAGCTCCGCCCGCTCGGTCTCTGGAATGTAGGGCCTGCCCGGCCCCTTGTAGGCCCGCGTCGAGGCGTCCGAGTTCACCGCCACCACCAGCACATCCGCCAGGGCCCTGGCTCCCTGCAGGTACCGCACGTGCCCCACATGCAGCAGATCGAAGACTCCGTTGGCCAGCGCCACTGTGCGCCCCTGCGCTCGCCACTGCTCGCGCTCCCGGGCCACCTGCTCCAGCGTCTGGAGCTTGTCCAACGTGCTCATCGCGCGCTCCTCAGCTCGCCCAGCAGCTCTTCCCGGGACACCGTGGCCGTGCCCTGCTTCTGCACCACCAGCGCTCCCGCCACGTTCGCCAGCCACGCCGCCTGGCTGAAGGTCGCTCCCGTCGCCAACGCCAGCGAGAAGCTCGCGATCACCGTGTCTCCCGCTCCCGTGACGTCCACCGCTTCCTTCGCGCCGTACACCGGAATCAGCTCCGCCCCGCCCTCCGCGTCGAAGAGCGCCATCCCGTGCCGGCCTCGCGTCACCAGCAACGCGCGGCACCCCAGCCGCTTGACCGCCGCGTGGCCTGCCTTCAGCAGGTCTGCTTCCGTGCGCAGCGGGTGCCCGGTGAGCTGCTCCAGCTCGGGCTCATTGGGCTTGCAGACCGTGACGCCTGCGAAGGACGCCAACGCATAGCGGCTGTCCACGCACACCGGGAGCCCTTCCCCTGCCAGTCTTCGCAGCACCTCTCGCACCTCGTCGCCCACCACTCCCGCGCCGTAGTCGGAGACCACCACTGCGTCCGCGTCCCTCGCGGCCTCCTCCACGAGGCCCGCAAGCGTACGCCGGAGCTTTGGCGGCAATGCCCCCCGCTGCCCACGGTCCAGCCGGAGCATCTGCTGGCGCGTGGTGTTCATCCCTCCCGCCAGGATGCGCGTCTTGGTCTCCGTCTGGATGCCCTTGGCTCCCGCCGCGCTCAGGCGGATTCCCGCCTCGTCGAACAGCCCGCGCAGCGCACGCCCCATCTCGTCCGCTCCCAGCACCCCTACCGCTGTCACCTTCCCCGAGAGCGCTCGCACGTTCGCCGCCACGTTTGCACCGCCGCCCAGCTTCACCTCGGAGGACTCGTACCGGACGATGAGCACCGGCGCCTCCCGGCTCACCCGGTCCGTCTGGCCGTAGATGTAGTGATCGGCAACGAGGTCCCCCACCATCAGCACTCTCCTGCGCGCGAAGGTCGGGGGAAGCTGGGTGAGCGCGGAGAGCGCACGAGCGGTGGGGCCGGCAGCCATGGCGGGCGCGTTGTCCCACAGCCTCCCTCGGCTCTCAAGTCGCAGAGGCCTCTCCGAGTGTCAGTCCAGGCCCAGGGCATGCCTGAGCAGCGGCTCGCCCTCCAGCACTTCCACACCGAGGCGCACTGTCCAGGCCTCGAAGTCCCTCGGCAGGCGTACGGCGTCTTTCTCCGTCGTTACCACCCGGGCGCCGTGCCTCGCGGCACTGGCTTCCACGGCTCGTAGCTCCTCGCTCGTGAAGCGATG
>DASVVJ010000959.1:0-6152 GCA_036389955.1 Myxococcaceae bacterium | reverse complement strand
GAGGATCTCAAGGGCATGGACCTGGTGCTCACCTCGTACGCCCTGGTGCGGCGAGACCTGGACCAGCTGGCCCAGGTGGGCTTCCGCTACGTCATCCTCGACGAGGCGCAGAACATCAAGAACGCCGACAGCGCCACCGCGCAGGCGTGCAAGACGCTGCCCAGCGACACGCGCCTGGCCCTCACGGGTACGCCGCTGGAGAACCGCCTCAGCGAGCTGTGGAGCCTCTTCGACTTCCTGATGCCGGGCTTCCTCGGGAGCGCCGAGGGGTTCAGCGACCGGTACGAGCAGCCCATCCAGGTGGCCAATGATCCGACGGCCCGGGACCGGCTGCGCCGCCGCATCCAGCCGTTCATCATGCGCCGGCTCAAGACGGAGGTGGCCAGCGACCTGCCGCCCAAGACGGAGAGCGTCGCGTGGTGCGAGATGGAGCCCGGTCAGGCCGCGCTCTACCGCGAGGTGCTCGATGAGAGCCGCCGCAAGGTGCACGAGAGCATCGAGAAGGTGGGCTTCAAGCGCAGCCGCGTGTCCATCCTCGCCGCGCTGATGCGCCTGCGGCAGGTGTGCTGCGATCCGCGCCTGCTCAAGCTGCCGCCCAACACGCTGTTGCCCTCCAGCGCCAAGCTGGAGCGCTTCGGCCAGCTCGTGGAAGACCTGGTGGCCGAGGGTCACCGCGCCCTCGTCTTCAGTCAGTTCACCGAGATGTTGGAGCTGCTCAAGGGCGAGGCGGACCGGCGCGGGATGGGCTACCTCTATCTGGACGGCCGTACCAAGGACCGCATGTCCAAGGTGGACGAGTTCAACCGTCCGGACGGCCCGCCGCTGTTCTTCATCAGCCTCAAGGCGGGCGGCACCGGCCTGAACCTCACCGCGGCCGACTACGTCATCCACTATGACCCGTGGTGGAACCCGGCCGTGGAGGACCAGGCCACCGACCGTACCCACCGCATCGGTCAGACCCGGGCCGTCATCAGCTACAAGCTGATTACCCGCGGCACTGTGGAGGAGAAGATCCTCTCCTTGCAGAAGCGCAAGAAGGACCTCGCCGCCGGAGTGCTCGGCGCAGAGGGGGACTTCGGCAAAATGCTGACAGAACAGGACCTCGAGGACCTGTTCACCGACGGCGGCTGACCTACCACGTCGCTCACTCTCCTACCCGACCGGCAGGCCAAGCCTGCACGGAACACCTGTGCAGTGCCACCATTACCTGCTAGGGTGTTCAGTGCCAGTGCCGTAAGCCGACATCGGAGGGCGTGTGCTGCTGGGACTTCGGATTTCGAACGTCGCGGTGATTGAAGAGGTGGAGGTGGCGTTTGGGGCGGGGCTGACCGTGCTCACGGGAGAGACCGGAGCAGGGAAGTCCATCCTCGTGGACGCGCTTGGACTGCTGCTCGGCAGCCGGGCGGACGCAGACGTCATCCGCTCGGGCTGCGACGAAGCCTCGGTGGAGGGCGTCTTCGCCTGTTCCCCGGCGATGGCCAAGCGTCTGGAAGAGCTGGGCCTGCCGGAGATGGGCGAGGAGGTGCTGGTGCGCCGGGTGGTGGGGCGCAACGGGCGCGGCAAGGCGTACGTGAACGGCTCGCTGGTGACGGTGGGCATGTTGGCGCGGCTCACCCGAGGGCTGGTGGACATCGCCGGCCAGCACGAGCACGTGAGCCTGTTCGACGCCAGCCTGCACCGCACGCTGCTGGACCTCTATGGTGACCTGGGAGAGGCGCTCTCGGCCTACGGCCAGCACTACGCCCGGCTGCGCGAGGTGGAAGAGCGCATGGAGTCGCTGGGCGGCGACGAGGCCCGGGTGCGCGAGCGCGCCGAGTTCCTGCGCTTCCAGCTCGAGGAGATTCTGCGGCTGGAGCCCGAGCTGGGCGAGGACGTGAAGCTGGACGCGGAGCGCAAGCGGCTCAGCAGTGCCGAGAAGCTCAAGCGCCAGGCCGCCGAGGCCGAGTTGCTCATCGCCGGGGACGAGAGTTCCGCGCTGGAGACGGTGGGGCGGGCGCTGGGGCTGCTCAACGATGCGGTGCGGTGTGACGCGACGCTGGGGCCCATCGTTCAGACCCTGGGCTCGGCGGTGGCGGAGCTCGAGGAGGCGCAGCGCCGGCTCAACCGCTACACCGACGGGCTGGAGTCGGATCCCGCCCGGCTGTCGGAGGTGGACGAGCGCCTGGACGCCATCAAGCGCCTGTGCCGCAAGCACGGCACCTCGCTGGAGGGCGTGCTCAAGAAGCGCGAGGAGCTCGAGACGGAGCTGTCCACGCTGGAGAACCGGCAGGAAATCCTCGAGGAGCTGGCTCGGGAGCGGCAGGCCGTCGAGGCCCGGGCGAGAGAGAGTGCTACAGCCCTGTCGCGCGCCCGCGCTGCCTGTGCGGGGGAGTTCGCGCTCCAGGTGCGTGAAGGCCTGGCCGGGCTGGCGCTGGGCAAGGCCGCCTTCGAGGTGCGGGTGGTGCCCTCCGAGACGCTGCGGCCCGAGGGGGCCGACGAAGTGGAGTTCTTCTTCAGCGCCAACCCGGGCGAGCCACCCCGTCCTTTGGGGAAGGTGGCCTCGGGCGGTGAGGCCAGCCGCCTGCTGTTGGCGCTCAAACGTGCCCTGGCCGACAGCGATGGGTGCGGCTGTTACGTGCTGGACGAAGCGGATGCGGGCGTCAGCGGGGCCATCGCGGACGTGGTCGGCCGGATGATCAAGGAGGTCAGCGGCCACCGCCAGGTGCTCTGTATTACGCACCTTCCCCAGGTGGCCGCCTATGCGGACGCCCACCTGCTCATCCGCAAGGGGCTCAAGCGGGACCGTACGGTTTCCGAGGTGGTTCCCCTGGCGGCGGGCGAGCAGCGCACCCAGGAACTGGCTCGCATGCTCTCAGGAGTTGAGGTGACGCGGGAGGCGCTGGGGGCGGCTGAGGCCCTGGTGCGCTCGGCCAACCGAGCGGCGGGGCAAGCCCCCCGTCCCCGGCGTGAGGTGACGCCGGGCGGCTCTCGGGGGCGGCTTCGACGGAGCGCGTAACTCACGTCGGCAGATCCGCGTCCTTGCTCCGCTCGAAGTCGTCACATAGCATCCCGCCCCGTGTCCAAAACCGCAGGACAGAGCGCTGCACCGCGGCTGAAGGTCGTCTCGGCGGGTCAAACCGACGTCGGTCGGAAGCGCAATCACAACGAGGACAGCTTCCTCATTGATGAGGAGCTTCAACTCTACGTCGTGGCCGACGGCATGGGTGGCCACGCAGGTGGAGGGACCGCCTCGCGCATCGCCGTCGAGACCATCGACAAGGAGATGCGCCGGGCCCGGGAGTCACGGGACAACCCGTTCATCTCCACCTCCAACCTCCAGGACTCGCTCATCCCCGAGGCGCTGCGCGCCGCCGTGGAGAAGGCGTGCCTGGCCATCTACACCGCCGCCCAGGAGGACCCACGCCTCTCCGGCATGGGCACCACCGTCATCTCCCTGGTGGTGAAGGATGATCAGGCCTTCTTCGGCCACGTGGGCGACAGTCGCGCCTACCTCATCCGTGGCGAGCTCATTCAGCAGATCAGCGAGGACCACTCGCTCGTCAACGAGCAGATCAAGGCGGGGATGATCACCCCCGAGGAAGCCAAGCACTCGCGCTACAAGAACATCATCACCCGCTCGGTGGGCTTCGAAGAGGAAGTCCAGGTGGACGTGATGGGCGTCATCACCGAGCCCAATGATGTCTTCCTGCTGTGCTCGGACGGTCTGGCCAACATGCTCGAGGACCGCGAGCTGCACGAGCTGGTGCTCAGCACGCCCGATGTGCAGGCCATGCCGCAGAAGCTCATCGACATGGCCAACGATCGGGGCGGCGACGACAACATCACCGTCATCGTTGTGAAAATTCAGGCTTGATGGATCTTCGGGGGGGCGAGGGGAACCAGCCGGGCTTGCCGGTGGTCTGTTCGCCTTGACACTCCAGAAACGCAGATGATAGCTGCGCAAACTGTTCCAGCGTCGGCGAAATGCCGATGACAGACGGGCGGAGCGAGGTGGGGCTGTAGGGCAGGTGAGGTGCGGGGGCCGAGGGTTTAAGTTTCCGCGCCAGAGCGCGCACGCAAAGCAGGGGAGCTGTTCGTGGCGAAGAAGACCTACACAGTCATGGTGGTTTCGGACCACCACTCTCCGGTCAAGCGTTACTCCATTCAGAAGAGCTTCCTGGTCCAGCTGGGCGTGGGAGCGGCGCTGTTGGTGGTGATGTCGGTGGGTGCGACGGTTCATTACTTCCGCGTGGCGCAGGATGCCGCGGAGAACCGGGTGCTGCGCGAGGAGAACCTGACGCTGCGCGGGCAGCTGAAGTCGGTGCGCGAGCGCATTGAGCACATCGGCTCGACGCTGGACCGGGTGGAGCGGTTCGACCAGAAGCTTCGGGCCATCACGCTGCTGTCGGATCCGCAGCGCAACCTGGCCATGGGCCCCACGGAGCCGGAGGCGGGCGTCACGGCGCCGGCGACGGACACCCAGTTCTCGCAGCTGGCGGCGGCCGAGTCGACCACGGCGCTGACGGGCCGGCTGGACAAGCTGTCGGCCGAGGCGACGCGGCAGGAGCAGAGCCTGCAGGAGCTTCAGGCGTACTTCCAGGACCAGAAGTCGATTCTGGCCTCGACGCCGTCGATGTGGCCGGCGCGCGGCTGGGTGACGAGCGACTTCGGCTCGCGGCTGGATCCGTACACGGCGGACCGGGTGATGCACGCGGGCCTGGACATCGCGGCGCCGCACGGCAAGGAAGTGTTCGCGCCGTCGGACGGCACGGTGGTGTTCGCGGGGCTCGAGGGCGGTTACGGCAACGTGCTGGTGATCGACCACGGCTACGGCATCAAGACGCGCTACGGCCACCTGGCGAAGATGCTGGTGAAGGCGGGCGACAAGGTGAAGCGTGGGGCGCTGATCGCGGCGGTGGGTAACACGGGCCGCTCGACGGGGCCGCACCTGCACTACGAAGTGCGGGTGAACGGCATCCCGCAGAACCCGCGCAAGTTCATCCTCGAGGAGTAGCCGTAGAAATGACCCCTCTCCCTTCGGGAGAGGGCCGGGGTGAGGGTTCCTAAGTCCCCGGGACGAAGCCGTCGAGACGGATGCGCCTGCGCTGCACGGGCTCCGTCGTCCGGCCCAGCCGCTCCATCACGTGAGCGCGCTCCAGTTCGGCCCATAGCAGTGGGCCCAGCACCTGCCAGTGAGAAGGCTGATCCACGGTGAACTCCAGCAGGGTCACCGTGTGTCCCGGCACGTCCGCCGCGGCGGTGCCCGTGGGCAGCACCCGGGCCACATCCTCCGAGAGCCTCGTCCGCGTGGCCTCCTTCTGCTCTGGCTGCACGGTGAGTTGCGAGGTGGGCGTGAGCAGCGCGGCGAACGCATCCGGGTGAATGCGGACCACCTTGGCGCCCGGGTACTGAGCGGCGAGCGAGTCCACCGTGGCCTTGAGCACCGCGTCGCCCACGCCGAAGCCGAAGCGGGCGTTGACGCTGATCATCCCCCGCACATCGGCGATGACGGCACCCACGCGCCAGCCATCGTGGTGGGCGTGGGTGGACAGATCGAACTCCTCCTTGAGCACGCTGCCCTGGGTGAGCGCGAGCGCCTGAATCGCCCCCAGCTTGTCGGGCTGGCCCCGGCGGGCCTTCTCGGCCTCGAGCAGCGTCTCCACGGCGAGCTGAACGGGCTGAGGGCTGCGGGCAACGGCCCAGGGGTGGAGCGCGATGAGGGCGGTGGAGGTGGCGTCGTCGATGGGGTAGGGCATCACCGCTCTTGTAGCGCGGAGCGGCGCGTCAGGCACGGTGCGCGGTGACGGTCACCTCATCGCGGTCATGGTAGAGCTGGCGCATGGTGAGCCCCTTCCAACCGCCGTCCACGGTGACGGTGTGGCGCACGCGCAGGAGGATGGGGTTCTTGTCCTTCATGGGCAGCTTGATGTTGGCCACCAGGTGGCTGGCCCAGCCGCGCCGGCCCCACTTGGCCAAGAGCTGCGCCACCTCCAGCGGGCGCCACGCCATGTCGCAGAAGAGCCAGTCGGCCGGCTCCTCGGGCGAGTACGCGAAGGCGCTCTCCTGGATGTGCCGCACGCGCGGGTTGGCGGCCAGCTCCGGCATCAGCTTCGCCGGGTCCTCCGCCACCACCCGCGCCCCGCGCGCCACCAGCCGCTGCGTCCACCCGCCCG
>DASVVJ010000958.1:0-4976 GCA_036389955.1 Myxococcaceae bacterium | reverse complement strand
CCAACTCCTCCGTCTCCTCGCTGCCCAACGATTGGATGGCGCCCACCGCCGCCTGCGCCACGCGAGCGTCATCGTCGCCCAGCCGGTCGAAGAGGAAGCGCACCGCCGCCGGATCCCCGATGCGCGACAGGGTGTCCGCCGCCAGGGCGCGCACCGAGGGGTCGCGATCCTCCAGGCACTGCACCACGTCCGGCACGGCCGTGGGGCGCCGGACCACCAGCGGCAGCAGCAACATGCGCCGGGCGCTGTCTCCCTCGCGCAGCGCCTGGAGAATGGGGCCGTCCGCCTCGGGGCCCAGCTCCATCAGGGCGCTGGCCGCCGCGCGCGCCACCGTGGGCTCGCCGTCCAGCAGCGCCAGCAGTCCGGTGGCCGCATCCGGGCCTCCCACCCAGCCCAGCAGCCGCGAGAGGGCGGCCTTCTCCGAGGCGTCCGCTCCCGCCAGGCACCGCGCCAGCCGCCGCCCCAGCTCCGAGGACTCCTGCTTGCCACGCAGCGCCGTCTGCACCACCCGCGTGCCACCGAAGCGCTGTACCTGCGCGTCGTGAATCTCCGCCAGCGCCACCGCCGTCACGCGCATCACCGCGTCATTGCCCCGCTGCAGCAGGCCCACCAGCGCGGGCACCGCCGCCTCCTGGCCCGCGCGGCCCAGGGCGCGCACGGCCTCGGTGACATAGAAGGGGTCGGCCAGCAGCCCCAGCAGTGGCGGCACCACGGACGGGTCTCCCGAGCGCCCCAGCACGTCGATGGCGGGGAAGATGCGGAAGAAGTTGCCGCTCTCCAGCGCCTTGAGCAACGCGTCCACCGCCGCGCCGCCGCCAATGCGGCCCAACGCCTCGATGGAGGCCACCGCCACGTTGTCATCCGGGTGCACCGTCAGCGTGGCCAGCAGCGGCACGGCGCGCCGGCTGCGGCGCCGGCCCAGCACCTGGGCCGCGTCACAGACGATGGCGGGGTTCTGGTCCCCGCCCAGCAGGATGACTGCCTCGTCCACATCTCCCACGGACGCCACCAGCGCCTCCACGGCCGCGGCGATCCGCGCCTCATTGTCCCGGCGCTGGCGAAGCACGTCGCACAGGGGCCCGGCCGCCGGAGTGCCCAGGCGCGCCAGGGCGCCGATGACGGCCCGGCGCACCGCCCAGCTCGGCGTATCCAGCTCGTCGATGAGGGACGGGAGACTGGCGACGCCACGGCGCGCCAGCGCCTCGACCGTCTCTACCTGAGCGCGGTCGTCAGCCGAGAGCGAAAGGGGATGACCTGTGGCTTTCACGCTTGCTCCACCGCGCGGGTTGGCTTCGCCTCCGGCCTCCATGCGCCGCCCAGCAGCCCGTTGAGCCGCGTCAATTGCTCCACCTGCTCGGTGTGGATCTTCGAGAGCTGGCCCAGCCTCGCCGTCACCTCCCGCACCTCGCCCGCGTTGCTGGCCGCGCCGCGGGCCTGCTGCGCCGTGGTGCCGGCGATCTCCCGGGCGCGCCCTCGCATGTCCTCCACCGCGCGGGAAATCTGCTCGCTCATCGAGGCCTGCTCCACGGCGGCCCGCGCGACATTGGCCACGCTGGTGGCCTGCCGGCTGGCGGAGGCGGTGATGGCGGCGAGCGCCTCGGTCTGCTCATCCAGCGCGCGCGCTGTCTGCCGGGCCACGCGGCGCATCTCCTCGCTGCTCCGGGAGAGCGAAATGAGCGCCTGGCTCTGCTCATCGGTGGCCCGTGTCACCTCCGCGGCCAGCTTGGCCACCTGGCGCGCCGCCAGCTCGGTCTGCTTCACCGCCCGGCCCTGCTCGGTCACCGCCTTGGCCACCTGAGAGACCTGCTTGCGGGTGTCGTCCATGGCCCGGGCCACCTCGGCGGCGCCCTTGGCTTGCTCCGCCAGCCCCGCCAATGTGCGCTGGGTGGCGCTGGTGACTTCCTGCGAGAGCGTGCCCACGCCGGTGACTTCCTTGCTCTGCACCACCACGGCCGAGCTCACCTGCTGCACCAGCGTGCGCATGTGCATCGCCGTCTTCGCCAGCTCGGAGGCCGCGGTGGCCTGCTCCTGCATGGCCCGGGACACCTGCTCGGCGGACGAGGCGAGCTGCCCGTTGGAGCGCACCGCGTCGCGCAGCGCCCGGGCCTGGTCTCCCGTGGCCTGCGTCGTCTGCTTGGCCATGCGCCGCATCTCCGAGGCGCCCTGGGCCAGCGCCTGCGCCGCCTGGGCCTGTTCGGCGGCCGAGGCGGCGATGAGGCGGCCCTGCTCGCTGGCCCGCGCCGTGGCCTGCGAGAGCGCCTGCACCGCCTGCACCTGCTCACCGGTGGCGCGGGACACCTCGCGCACCGTGCCGCCCAGATCCTCCACCCCCTTGAGAATGGAGGTGAGCGCCCGCTCGGCGTCCGCCGTCAGCGCCGCGCCTTCGTCCGCCGCGCGCACTCCGTCGCCGGTGGCCACCGCCGCTTCGCGTGCCGTGCTCTGCAGCCCGCGGACGATCTTCGCCACCTCCGAGCTGGCCGCCGCGGCCCGGTCCGCCAGCGCGCGGATCTCCTCGGCCACCACCGCGAAGCCGCGGCCGTGCTCGCCCGCCCGCGCCGCCTCGATGCTGGCGTTGAGCGACAGGAGGTTGGTGCGGTCGGCGATGAGGTTGATCGTCTGGACGATGTCGCCGATCTCCTCGGCGCGCCGGCCCATCTCCTTCATCACTCCCGCCGACTCGGTGATGGACTGGCGGATGCGGGTGAAGCCGGTCAGCGAACGCGCCACGGTGGCGCCGCCCTCACGCGCGGTGGTGCTCAACCGCTCGCCGGTGGCGCGCGCCTCCTCGGCCATCTGCGCGATGCGCTTCGAGGAGGTCTCGAGCTGGGTGGAGGCGTTGGCGCTGGTGGCGGCCAGGGAGTTGATCTGCTCGGCGCCGCGGGCCACTACCTGGGCGGAGCGGGCCAGTTGCTCCACGGTGGCGGCATTGGAGTCCACGGTGGCGGCGTTCTTCTCCGCGGTGGCGGCCACCTCTTCCACGCTGGCGGCCACCTCCGTCACGGTGGAGGCGGTAGCCGCGGCAGACTGCTCCAGCGTCCGGGCGTGCTCGGCCACTCCGCGCACGGAGCGGGCCAGCTCCTCGGTGGTCGAGGCCGTCTCCTCCACCATGGCGGCCATGCTGGTGGCGTCCTTGGAGACCTCGCCCAGCGCCCGGCCGATGTGCACCACCGCCGTGGTCATCGTGCCAATGCGCTCGCCCATGCCCTGCGCGTCCGCGGACAGGCGGGAGATGCCCTTGGACATCTGCTCCATGGTGGCGGCCACCTCCTCGGTGGCGGCGGCGCTGGCCTGGTTGCGGGCCACCACGTCCGACACCGAGGCGTTCATCTCGGTCACCGTGGCGAGCAATTCCTCACTGGAGGCGGCCAGGTCCTCCGCGTTGGCGCTCACGCCTTTCACCGAGCGGGTGGTCTGCTCCAGCGTGGCGACGGTGGCCTCCACGGAAGTGGCCAGCGCGGCGGCGTCCTTGCGTACGCTGGTAATGGAGGCCGTCAGCTCCTCCATCGAGCCCGCGTTCTGCTCGGCCTCCTGCTGAACGCTCCTGGCCGAGTCACTCACCGAGCGCTGCGAGCGAACCAGGGCCGTCACCGAGGCGCTCGTCTCCTCCACGCTGGCCGCCACGGATTCGATGGCGGCGCGCACCTGCTCGCTGGCGGCGGCCTGCTCGTTGCCGGTGGCCGCCAGGCGCTGGGCGAGCTGCTCCACCGTCTGGAGCACTCCCGCGCTCTCTCGCACCGAGCGCCCCGCGCTCTCGGCGAGCGCACGTGCGTCGTCCTGCTGCACCGGCGCGCTGTTCACGTTTTCAGTCGGCATCTACCTTCTCCTCCCCGATGACACGGGGGAAATCGATCAACATCACCAGCCGGGGCCCCACCTGGGCGACGGCCTTCACGAAACCCTTGGCCTGCTCGGCCACCAGCGGCGGCGGAGGCTGAAGCTGCTCGGGCGCCAGCTTCACCACCTCGCGGGCGCTGTCCACCAGCAGCCCCACGGTGCGCGTGCCCACCAGCCCCACCACCACGCGCGAGTCCAACGTGCGCTCCACCGGCGGCATGCCGAAGCGGGCCCGCGCGTCCACCACCGGCACCACCCGGCCCCGCACCTGCACCAGGCCCGCCACGTGCGGGGGTGCACCCGGCACGGGCGTGGCGCCGGTGAAGGACTCCATCTGCACCACTTCGGAGGCGGGGATGATGTATTCGGCCCCGGCGACCTTGAAGACGACGTGTAGCGCACTCATGACACCGCGCCTCCGCGCTCGGAGCGCCCTGTCCCCGCGCGCGCCGCGCCGAGCGCGGGCAGATCCAGCACCAGCGTGGGCACGCCATCTCCCAGGTCCGTGGCGCCCGCCACGCCGGGCACCCGCACCAGCGGATCCTCCAGCGTGCGCAGGACGATCTCCTGCTGGCCCATGAGCCGGTCCACCGCGAAGGCCACGGGGGTGCCGCGCTGGCGGGCAATGAGCGCCTTGGGCAACACCTCGAGGGGCGCGCGGGGCCGCAGCCCTTCCTGGCCATTGCCACGCCCGAGCAGCCGCTCCAGCGGCACCAGCGGGATGGCCTGGCCCCGCCGCTCCAGCATCGTCACCCCCCCGCTGGCGTTGCCTGGGGGACGGATGAGCCGCGCGGGGTCCACCTCGATGACCTCCTCGATGCTGCTCACGGCCACGGCGTAGCGCAGCGCGGCGCACTCGAACACGAAGGCTTCGACGATGGTGATGGTGAGGGGAACGCGCAAGGTGAAGGTGGTGCCCACGCCCACCTTCGTTTCCATGCTCAGCTCGCCGCCCAACTGCTCGACGATGATGCGCTTGACGATGTCCATGCCCATGCCGCGCCCACTGGTGGCGTCGGCGGACGCACGGGTGGTGAGGCCGGGGCGGCACAGCAGCTCCAGCAGCTCGGTGGACGAGTGCGGCACCGGCACCCCGGCCCGCGCGGCGACGGTGGCGGCATCCACTCCCCGCCCATCATCCT
>DASVVJ010000957.1:0-4107 GCA_036389955.1 Myxococcaceae bacterium | reverse complement strand
TCTTTGATCCGCCAGCCCACGCGGGGCGCCAGCGCGAAGGAGCGCTGCACCGGCTCGAAGGCGCCCCGCAGGCCCAACTCCACCTCCCCATCGAGCAGCGTGTAGCTCGTCTCCGCCACCAGCAGGTGGAAGAAGGCGGTGCGGTCGGCTCCTCGCGCCGTTCCCGGCTCCAGCACCACGAGCAGCTCCTGGGCTTTCACGCCCGGCACCGCGAGCCCCAGGTACGTCACCGAATAGATGAAGTCGGAGTCCTCGGCCTGCGACACGCCGAGCACCCACGTCACCCCGGGCTTCCGCAGTGGGCGCAGCTGCGCGTCGGTGAACGTCTGCGAAGGGCTGAACCCCACGTCCACGTCGACCTGGGCCGTCTCTACCAGCGCCGTCGCCTCCACGCCGAACACGTGCTGGCGCTCATAGCGTCCGGTGGCGAGCGTCTCCCCTTCCCTCAGCCGGTTCTGCACCGACAGCAGCAGTGCCGCGTCCGGAGTCTCACCGCGCTCCTGGGCCCGCAGCACCGCGTCCAGTTCCGGATCCAGCCGCACCTGAGGCAGCTTCTCATTCGCCCATACCCACGAGCCTCCCACCGTCACGTCGCCCAGCTTGGATGTCGCCCGCAGGCCCACGTCTCCGAGGTACGGGAACGCGTTGGGGCGCTCGGTCTCGAGCAGGTGGGGCTGGAGCGCATCCTCGATGGACTCATCCACCACGAAGGGCAGGCTTCTGCCGAGCCCCGGCTGAAAGAGCGCCTCGTCTTGGCCGAAGACGCTGTAGCGGTGAGGAACGAAGAACGGAACCCATGCCGCCGTCACGGTCAGCGGCCCCAATTCGCCCAGGGCCCGCGCCGCGAACACCGGCACCTTCGCGTCCTCGGGCTCGGTGAGCACCAGGCTGTCGCGCATGTCCCTCGGGTTGAGCACATCCGTGGGCGCGAAGGCCGCGTTCGCCCCGAAGGCCAGCGTCTGCTGCCCCACTCGGAAGTCCACGCCGGACGTGTAGAGGTCCAGGAACGCCTCGCCCAGCGTAGGCTCGAAGAAGGCTTTCCCCCGCTCCAGCCCGCGCTCTGCTCCCGCGCGCCACAGGGCCCGGCCTTCCACCAGCAGCCGCAACGAGGAATTGAGCTTCACGTCCGTGGCCAGCGAGGCCCGGCCCCGCGCGTCCGTCACGTGCTCGGACAGCCCGTCGCTCCGCTGAGCCTCGAAGCCAGTGTCCACGCCCCACTGAAGCTGAAGGCTCCCGCGCACCTGCACCGTGGGAGCCGCCACTGGCGGCGTCTCTACCTCCTCTAAAGGAGAACTCACTGGCTCGAAGCTCTCCAGTTCCGGCACAGCGGCGGGCGGAGCTTCGACGGGCGTGGCCCACGCACTCGCGGCCAGGAGCCAGAGCCCGAGCGCGAGCGTGCGGCTCACCCGCGCTCCAGCGCCCGCTCGGAGAAGGCCTCGTCGCCCAGTTGCACCTCGTCGAGCGACAGCACCTCAATCGTCGTCACCGAGCCCGTCTTCAGGTTCTCCATTGAGGAGCGCGCGGCGATGACGCGGTCCTTGAAGCGCTTGAGCTCGGCAGCCCGGTACACCTTGAAGGGCTTGCCCTCTTTGTCGGTGTACTCCACCTGCGTGGGCACGTACGTCTCCTGGTCCACGTAGACCTTCACCTCTCCGTACGGCGAGTCTGCCCCGGCCTTCCCCTCCAGCACCCACACCAGCCGGTCCAGCTTCTTCGACTCGCCCACCTTCTTCATCGCGTCATCGTTCTCGCCGCCCGTGCCGCCCAGGTCCGCGTACGTGAAGTCCGTCTCCATGAAGGACTGGCTCCGCTGCGTGCGCGCCACCTTGCGCACCCGCTTGACCTTCGGCAGGTACAGCGAGATCTCCGACGCCTCGCCCTTGGCCCCCTCCACCGTGAGCACCGCGATCCCCGCCACCTTCGCCGGCTGCTGGAAGCGCACCAGGGAGTGGGTACGCTCGCCCAGCTTCTTCGCCGTGGTGGTCAGCACCTGCTCCGTCTTCTTACCGTCCTTGCTCACGGTGGTGAGCTTCAGCTGAGCGCTCAGGCCCAGCAGGTTGAGCGCCCCGCGCTCTCGGCTCTTCCGGGCAATGTCCGCCGCGGACTCCTCGGCGTGCACCGGCAGGAACGCGAGCAACGCCACCACGAGGACAGCACGGCACCAGGGCAGGTCGGTCTTGCGCATGCGCGCAACTCTACCGGCCTCTCGACTCCACCGTCGCGCGAAGAGCGGCCTCCGCCGCGCGCAGCCTCGGATCCAGCGGGTCCACCCGCCGCGCCTCCTCCAGCCGCTGCAGCGCCCGCTCCACATCCCCCCGCGCCAGCTCACAGCGCACGCCCGCCTCGAGCACCGCCGTCTCCATCGGCCCGTACACCTGGGCCTGCTCCGCGGCGTGGCACCCTTCCTCCACCCGCCCCGCCTCGAAGTACGCCCGGGCCAGCTCCACCCGCGTCTCCACCCGCGAGGGCTCCAGCTTCACCGAGGCGGCGAGCGGCTCCACGGCCTCCTCCGGACGGCCCCAGCGCCGCAGCGATGCGCCCAGCGCCAGCAGCGGCTCCCCCGCTCCAGGTACCAGCAGCGCCCGCGCCCGCGCCTCGCGCAGCAGCGCCGGCTCCTCCAGCCGCAGCTCCGCCGCCATCCGCTCCACCACGCCCCCATAGCGGGGAAACGCCGCCGGCCAGGTGAACACGAGCTGGTAGACGAACTCCCCGCGCGGAACGAAGAGCGCCATCAGATGGGTGGACCCCTCAGGCCCCCTCAGCCGCGCCCGCACCCGCTGCGCTCGCAGATCCTGCACCCGGGCAGGCTCCGGGCCCCTCACCTCCTCGGGAGCCCCTTCGGAGAGGCCAACCAGCGTCGTCTCGATGAAGCGCCGCGCCTGCGCCTCCCCATCCCCCGGCTCGCCCGCCTCGACGGCCTCCGCGGCGAAGCTGGCCCGGCCCAGGCCCGGCAGCCCGTTGGAGAATGCCAGCCGCCCGAGCCGATCCGCGCCCTGCCGCCAGCCCCGCGGCATTGCCACGGACACGCCGAACACATCGTCCCGCTCCACCCGCCACGTGGAGCGCCCCAGCACGCCCACCGCCGCCAGCAGCACCGCCACCCCGGCCACGCCCGCCGCCGGCAGCCATCGCCCTCCACGGGCCTCCCTCGGAATGAGCCGCGCCGGCACCAGGAAGAGCCCCACCAGCAACCCCGTGGCGAAGCCTCCCAGGTGGCCCGCGTTGTCCACGCCCACCGACGTCCACCCCATCCATAGAAAGAGGAGCACCGTGGGCAGCACCCCCTCACCCGCCATCATCCGCGCGAACGGCGTCAGCACCGCCCGGTGCCGGCGCCCCAGGACAATGAGCGCTCCCACGCACCCGTAGGCGATGCCCGAGGCCCCCACGCCCACTTCCTCCGCCCACAGCAGCGAGCCCGTCATCGCCGCCAGCCCCGAGGCCAGCAGCAGCGCCACGTAGTCCCGCCGCCGGTACGTCCGCTCCAGCGCCACGCCCGTGGCCAGCAGCGCCACCACGTTGACGCCCAGGTGCACCGCGTCCCGGTGCAGAAAGTTCGCCGTCACCAGCCGCCACGGCTGCCCCGCCTCCGTGATGAGCGGCCCTACCTTCGCGCCGAAGCGCACCATCGCGTCCACGTCCAGCGGCCCCGCAGCCGCCGTCACCCCGTAGACCGCCACCGCCACCCCCACCAGGCCCAGCGTCACCCACGGCAGCCCCCCGGGCCCGCCCCGCTGTCGAATCTCTGATCGCCCCTCCCCGGCGCCTGGTCCTGGTACACTCACGCGGGTCTGTCCTTCTATTCCCACCTCAGGAAGGAGGGCCTTTCGTCCACCTGTCCGATGGACAACGGTGCCTTCTTTCCCCCACATGCTTGGAAAAGTCCTGTCATTTTCGGGGGATGCATGCCTTGTAACGGTTTGGGACTTTCTGCTATAGCTGTAAGCGGATCCGACCCGTGCTGAAGCTCATCATCGAAGACGACGAGGGGCGCAAGACCGTTGTCCCCTTCGTGCGCGACGAAATAACGATTGGTCGGCAGGAGGGAAACACCATCCGCCTGACCGAGCGAAACGTGTCACGTCGCCACGCTCGCCTGGTGCGCCA
>DASVVJ010000956.1:0-3008 GCA_036389955.1 Myxococcaceae bacterium | reverse complement strand
CTCACCTGCTTCGGGCCGTGGCCCTGGCCACCAGTCGCGCCTCACTGCCAACGCCCCGGACGCCGATGTCATCCGGATCATCCTCCCTGAGGAATGAGGCGTACCTGAATGCCACAAGAGATGAAGGGACTGCTGCTGGAGGACCGCTGGGCGCCTGTCACCTCGACGATGGGCTTTCTGGAGTGGGAGGCGGAGCCGGCGGCGCAAGCCTTCGCCACGTGGTACAGGGGGCTGCCGACGTCCCAGGGCTTCACCATCGAGGTACTCCCCGTGTCGGGCCCCTTGGAGCAAGTGCTCTCAAGCCTCCTGCCCCTGAGCGGTGGCGAGACACAGCGGCGCCTGTTCATCCCCACGCGCAGCGCTTGGACCGGCTATGTCGAGAACGGGTGGACCGGAACGGATGCCGCCAGTGCCATGAGCGTCATGGCCTGGAGGCTCAGCACCCGGTGCCTGCGGGTGGTCGCCGTGCCCCACACCCTGCGCAAGGATGGAAGCGGCCGCTATGGCGCGGTGATGCTGGATGTGTATGGCCCCGACCAGCCAGGGAAAATCCTCAACTATGTGCGCGCGCTGGGCGCTTCCAATGACGGAGGACGCTGGGTCTTCGACGAGTCGGGTGAGCCTTTCCCCTTCGAGCAGGTGGAGAAGTACCAGGAGCGCCGGGTGAGGGACCGGTTCACCTTCGAGATGCTCAAAGACTACCTGCGCCATTTGGGGCTGTCACCCTTCGAGGAGGACTTCTACCTGCCGCCGGGCTCACAGGCGTGGCTCGTCCAGAAGACAGGCCCCTTCACCACCGTTGGGAAGGAGTACACGTTGGAGGAGGCCCGCGCTGCCCGCGTGTTGTGACGCACCCCCATGCAGTGCCCCCCTGAGGAACCGGAGGGCACTGGACCCCGGGGCCTGGCGTTCACTGTGAACCGGTTCACAGTGACAGCCAGCTGCGTCCATGGAAGGACCTTGGCCGTGGCTGCGCAGAACCCAGCGGCCGGCATCCAGGCAGGCTGGATGCGAGGCCACGTCGGACGTGCGGGGCCTGGGGCCTGGTGCCCCCCGCTCAACACGAGGGCTGCGGGCTCTGGTAGCGTGCCTACCTCGGAGGTAACGCCCCTTTGTTCCAATCCGCGCCCCTTGCCATTGCGCTCGTTCTCCTCGCGGGAACAGCCGCGCGAGCCCAGCCCACCGCACGCGAGCCGAGACAACGCACCGTCACCGTTACCGGCCACCCAGCCGAGACAACGCACCCGGTTCACGTCTCCGACGAAACACCCACGGTGTTCCTGTTCGGCTCGGAGATCCGCAAGAAGTCCGTGCGGGTCTCAAGGAGGGCGAGCGCCACGAGCTGGAAGTCGAATTCGCGGATGGGAAGGCACCCGCACGGGCCGCTTTCGTGCTCGTAACGCACGCGTCCGACGTGGACACGTTCGTTACCGTCGCACGGCAACAGCCAGCCACCCCAGCTTGCCCCGCGCCGATGGCTTGGGGAGACGTTCGGCGCGAAGGAGGCGGGCGCCGAATTGAAGGCCGTAACGGACGAGGCGGGCGAGCGCATGGCCAATATGGGCTTGGCTCGCCCGCGCCCCCGCGCACGCACCCAGGACACGATCACGACGCACTAAGAAGAGCAATGCATCCGCCGTGACGATGTCTACGCACTTCGTAGACACTCCACTAGCGAGTCGTGTCGCCCGAGCCCCCCTGCTGGGAGCCCGGAGGCGTGCTGGTGCCGCGCTTCGACTTGGTGCCGGACCGGGTGGTGTCCGTGGTGTCCGTGCCGGTGCCTGTGGTGCCCGAGCCCGTGGTGCCCGAGCCCGTGGTGCCGCCGCTCACGGAGCCCGTGCCGCTGCCCGTGCCGCCGGTGCCGCTGCCCGTGGCGCCGCTGCCCGTGGCGCCGCTACCCGTGGTGCCGCTGCCCGTGCCACCGGTGCCGCTGCCCGTACCACCGGTGCCGCTGCCCGTACCACCGGTGCCGCTGCCCGCTCCGCCCGTGCCACCGGTGTCGCTGCCCCTGGTGCTGCCGCTGCCCGAGCCACCCGAGCCGACGTCCGAGCCGCCCGAGCCAAGGCCCGCGCCGCCGGTGCCACCACCGGTGCCGCCACCCGTCGTGTCCGTTCCAGTGCCGGTGGTTCCTCCCGTTCCTCCACCGGTGGTTCCCGTCTCTCCACCCGTACCTTGCGTCTGATCACCTGCCCCGGTGCCAGCCGTCTGGCTGCTCTTGCAACCCCAGCCCAGCATCGACACAGCGGCCACCGCGCCCACCACCACCGCACTTCGGAAGCTCTTCATCTTCATGAGACCTGCTCCTGTCGGTTGAGTAGCTGCCCTAAGGTGGAGCTGCCTCCAAGTCCCTGACATTGTCCTTAAGCTCAAGCCGAACCTCTGGATGTGTACGTTCGTTCGCTCCACGGAGGCACAGGTGGACCTTCGTCCAAGTGCCCCCGCTCCGGGCGCCTGAAACGATGGCGCCATGCTCCTGAACGAACTGCTCAGTGGATTCCCCCGGGCCACCTTCATGCGGGAGCACTACCTGCAACAGCCCTTCGCGCGGCGCTCGGCTGCCCAGCGCCTTCAGCCCCTGGCCACCTGGGGCCTCATCGACTGGCTCGTCGAGCAGACGCCGTGTGACTTGATGCTCGTGCGTGACGGCTCCCTGTGGTCCGGAGCGCGCCCCACGACGGCCCGGCAAGCGCGGGCGCTTTATGAAGAGGGCTACACCCTGGTGCTCCGCCAGCCCGATCAGCACCACGCGGCCCTGGCAGAGGTGGCTCGCACCTTCAGCGCCGAGCTGCACGGGCGCATCAACCTGCACATCTACTGCACCCCGCCGGGACACCACGGCTTCGCCTGGCACTGCGATCCCGAGGAGGTCTTCATCTTCCAGACCGTGGGCCGCAAGGACTACTCCCTGCGGGAGAACACGCTCTGCCCCGCGCCCCTGCTGGAGCGCCTTCCCAGTGGCGCCCTCGCCGCGCGCGAGACGACTCCCATCACCGACTGCCAGCTCACCG
>DASVVJ010000955.1:0-10120 GCA_036389955.1 Myxococcaceae bacterium | reverse complement strand
CCCTGACGGTGCGGGAGCTGTCCCGGCACCAGCGCCTGCTGGACCTGGCGGCCCGGATGCTGGGCCACTCCATGGGCAAGGTGGGCCTCACCGAGGACCAGGCCCTGGTGCGCTACGTGCTGTGGCGCCGGCTGTTCTGCGGCGAGGCGTGGACGCGCATCGGTCCGGAGGTGCGCCTGCCCGGCCCGGTGCGCCCCCGCACCATCAAGGACGACCTGCTCCAGAAGGTGGCCGAGTCCCCCCTGCCGGAGGCGCCCCTGCCGGAGTCGGCGGCCGAGCGGCTGGCGATGCGCTACTCGTTCCCCACCTGGCTGGTGCTGCGGCTGGCGGAGGTGTACCCGGAGGACGTGCTGGCGGGGCTCCTGTCCTCGCTGGACGAGGAGCCCGGGCTGCACTTCCGGGTGCGGCCTCCGGGCACGCGCGACGCGGTGCTGGCGGCGCTGGCGGAGGAGGGCGTGTCCGCGGAGGCGGTGGCGGCGGCCCCGGACGCGGTGCGAATCGTCGAGGCCAGCCACCGCGTCTTCGAGACGAAGGTGATGAAGTCCGGGAAGCTCCAGGTGCAGGACGTGGGCAGCCAGCTCATCGCCGAGGTGTGCCGGCCTCCAGGTGGCTCGCTCGAGGGGCGAGTCGTGGCGGATGTGTGCGCGGGCGCTGGGGGAAAGACGTTGGCCCTGGCGGACATGGTGGGCGCCTCGGGCCGGGTGCTGGCGGGCGATCGCTCGCGGCGCCGGCTGGCGCAGGCACGGGAGCGGGTGAGGGAGCTGTCGGTGCGCAACGTGGCCTTTCCGCACCCGCTGCCGCTGAGCGAGGCCCAGGTGCTTCTGGTGGACGCGCCGTGCAGTGGAACGGGCTCCCTGGGCCGGGAACCGGATCAGAAGTGGAAGCTCACCCCCAAGGCGATCTCTGACTTCCAGTCCACCCAGCTCACACTCCTGGAGGAGGTAGCCCGGGAGGCCCGGTCCGGAGCGCTCATCGTCTACGCCACCTGCTCGCTGCTGCCCGAGGAGAATGACGAGGTGGTGCGGGGCTTTCTGGCGAAGGTGCCGGGTTTCACTCTGGAGCCGGTGGGAGAGGTGCTGGGGCCGGAGCGGGCGGCGGCGCTGTGCGACGGGCCGTTCCTGCGGCCGATCCCCCCCCGGGTACCGGGCGGAGGCTTCTTCGCGGCGAGGTTGCGCAAGGCCGAGGGTTGACAGTCCCCGACGGGCCACGCTACGCACGGTGTCAGTTCTCGCAGGAGTGGCCCGTCTTGGCAGATGCAAAGCAGCCGTCCCAGGCCGATGTGATGCGGCAGATTCAGCAGGCGTTCCAGTCGGCGCAGGCGCAGCTCACCCAGCTTCGCGAGGCCGTCACGCACACCGCTGAGCTGGCCCGGTTGAACTCGCAGGGCAACTACCTGCAGATGGAGAAGGAGAAGGCGTACCGCGAGCTGGGCGAGGCGGTGTGGCGGGCGGTGCAGAAGGGCAAGCTGGAGCTGCCTGCCTCGCTTGCTCCGGCGATCAAGTCGGTGGAAGCAGCCGAGCAGCGGGCGGCAGCGCATGCCCACGAGATCTCCGACATCCTCCAGGAAGGAGTGGAGGTGGCTGCGCGGTTGAAGGGAAAAAACGACGGGAAGGCGCAAACAGCACTAGCGCCCAAACCGAAAAAGAAGTAGAACGTCGCCGCCTTCAAGACGGCGCTCCCCAGAGCGCCAGCGGTAAACAGAGTTTCGGGGCTATAGCTCAGCTGGGAGAGCGCTTGAATGGCATTCAAGAGGTCATCGGTTCGATCCCGATTAGCTCCACAGTGAAGAAGCCCGCCAGCTCAACCCTGGCGGGCTTTTTTATTTCGTACCCTTTCCCGGGTGGGGACACACGTCCGAAGGCTCGTGCTCTGATTGACAGAAGCCGACCACGGCCTCGCAGTACTTCTGGCTTCCCTGCTGACAGGCCTCGCGCCAGCGCCGGGCCATGATGCGCACGCTCCGGTTGGGGCTCTGCTCCTCGGGTAGCACGGGGGCCGCTGGGATGCGCTGTCTCCATCGCGCCGCGGCCGGGGCATCTCCCAGGCTCTCGGCCAGCTCCGCAGCGCCCCCGCAGTACAGCTCCGCCTCCGAGCGGGCCTCCGACTCCGCGCAGGCGCGCTCCATGCACCCGCGCATGTCCCGGTAGAAGCTCAGGTGGTTGCCAGGGCTCCAGGGTTGGCCAGACCACTTCACCATGGCCGCGGGACACGCCAGGCGGACGGAGTCCGTCGAGATGGTCAGCTCCCACTGCGTCCTCATCACGGATGACAGCGCCTGACAGACGGGCTGGATCCTGCTGCTGGCTCCAGGGTTGCGCGCTTCGAGTTGCTCGGGGCGCTCACAGATCTGCTCGAGGCACTCCACGTTTGCCAGCTCCAACGCTCGAGCGCTCGGGCTTCCGGCGTCTCCCTGCATGAGCGTCGCGAAGCGCGGGCAGACGGTGGAGGCCATGGCCTTCCACTGCTCCGCCATGGCGCTCGCGAGCGCTTCGGGGCTCGTGCTGGAGCCAGGAGCGCCCGGGGCGGTCCCCCCAGGGCTTCGCGCCTCACGCGAGAAGCCCCCGCGCAGGGCGATGACCGCCACCACCGTGGCGACGAACACCCCCAGCGCGAGGAGCGGAAAGCGCCAGGAGGTGCGCGGGGGAGGAGTCCTCTGAGGCGGCTGCCGCTCGCGCTTGGGCGTTCTCCGCGCCGCGAGCCCCACGGGCACCAGGAGCACCAGGGTCAGCCACCACCAGGACGCGGCGTACAGAGAGAGCATGGAGGGGGAGACTAGCCTGAGCGCCGCAACAGCCGCCTCAGCCTCCGGCACTCTGGTGCAGCTCGGGCACTCGTGAGGGCTTGAGGTGGCGCTGGTGGTCGTAGAAGCACTCGGGCCCCAGGTGGGCGATGAGGCGGCGCTCCACCTCGTCGCCCTCGGCGGTGCCGGCCTGGGTGGGCAACTCGTAGGGCTGCACCAGGACGATGCCGCCGCCGAGCTCCTGCTTGAACTGGGCGGGCAGGGTGGCCAGGCGCGCACCGAACATCTTCACGAAAGGCGGACCGAAGAAGTTACGCCAGTACAGGCCTACCAGCCCCTCGCTGTAGTCGTTGACGGTGAGTTCCCGAGTTGAGCCGAAGCCGTCGGGACTGGGAACCCACCGATGTTCCTTTCCTTCCAGAGCGGTGTCTTCGGTGGACTGAGCGAGCGGCGAGCCGAAGAGCCGCATCACCTCCACGATCTGGGCCTGATGCGCCGTGCGCCATGCGGGCCTGGAGGCCTCCTTGACGGAGGTGACCCAGGTGATGGCGCCCGCGTGGATTCGGTTCTTCGCAGGTGAGATCAGCAGGAAGTCCCGGTCCGTCCGGGCCGCGACCGTCATGTTCCGATGGAGTTCGTAGTATGCGCCCAGCGCCTTGTGATCAATCTGTTCTGGAACCAGGGGCTTGTCGATGAAGGCCCCGCCAAAGCGCGTAGGGCGAAACCACCGGTACTCCTCGAAGACTGCGCGAAGAAACTCGCGGACGAGGGAGCCGTCTGGAGTGCCTGGAGGCAACGAGATGCTCGTCGTCAGGGAGCGCACCGGCATCAACATGCCCTTCAAGGAAATTGCCTTATCATCGCCTTAGCATCTTTCTCCAAGGCAGCCATCTGCTTGGCGAGAGGGCTTGTGAGCTTCGTCGCGCCGGCTGGATGCTTAGGGGAGCGGATCCATAGCTCGATGTGGCCGCCGTATTTCTCCACATAGTCGAGCATGGCCTTGAGGTTTCCGCCCAGCGCTAGGTCCTTGCGTCCTTTCACCTCGACGAAGCGGTAGGGCTGGCCCCAGACGAGTTCCCCCGGCGTGGGACTGCCAGGCACCGAGTCGGGGATGAAGCCCCGCGCCTCGCTCCCCCGGGGAGGCATCATCATCGCCGTGTTCTTCTCCTGGCCGCGCCCCCTGAGCACGGCCTGCTCGAACTCGCCGCCGGCCTCCTTGTTCTTGAGGATGAGCTCGTACTTCCCGCGCCAGTCCTCATCAATGGCGTAGCGGAAATTGGGGTACTTGCCCGGGTGGCGGAACTGGTAGTCCACCCAGGCGGCGGCCATGTGCTCAGCGCTGCCCGGCTCCAGGCGCACACCCGCCTCGCCCAGCCGTGAGCCCACCAGCGGCACCTTCCTCCCGCTGCGCAGCGCATTGGCCGCGGCCAGCAGCGGCTCTTCCAGCTGCCCCGCCAAGCGCTTGAGCAGGGCGATCTCCTCCTCGGTCAGCTTCCTGCCGCGAGCGGCCTGACGCACCAGCTCTTCCACGTGCGTGGCGTCCTCGGGGCGCAGGTGGCGAGCCACCCGCTGCAGCACCCGCACCTCCTCCACGCTGCGGCCGGTGAGCAGCGCCGCCCGCTCCGCCAGCTCACCGCTGCTGGATAGCGCCCGGCCCGGCACGAAGGGCACCAGTGAGCCCACCGCGCACAGCAGCCGCTCGTTGGCGTCCAGCTCGCGGCCGGTAATGCTGTAGCCCGTCAATAACCCCGCCGCGTCGGTGGCCTCGCCCACCAGGGGCACCATGCCCACCAGCAGCTCCAACGCCAGCTCCTCCGGGGGAAGTCGCTTGTCCGGCAGAGGGGTGTAGTCCAGGTGCGGCGGGGCAGAGCGTCCCAGCTCAATGGCCGTGGCCAGGCTGCTGCGGCGCGCCAGCAGGTAGAGCGCCACCTCGCTGGGGCTCTTACGCAGCAGCGCCTCGTCCAGGGTGTGGGTGAAGGCCCAGTCCAGCACCGCCCCGGTGAGCGCATCCAACGACTGGGTGCGCAGCGGGTGCTCGGTGAGCAGGTGCCGGGGCGCCACGCTGCGCACCCGCTCCCGGCTCGTTTGCGCCCAGCGCGCCAGGGCCCACTGCCAGTACTCCTCCAGCCGCGCCTCCACGGCGGCCTGGCGTTCGGCCTCCCGCCGCTCCTGTTCCCGTTGTTGGGCCTTCAGCTCCGCGTACACCTCCAGCGGGGTGTGCCGCCGCAGCTGCGCTTCGCTCTGCCTCAGTGCCCACAGGTTCAGCTCCCACAGCACCCGCTGCTCCAACCGCCGCTGTTCTGGCTCGGTTCCCTTGAGCCGCGCTTCTGTGTCCCGGATAAACTCCAGGTACGGGGTGAGCGCTCCGGTGCCGAACGCTCCCTTTTCTGCAACACCTCCCTCGTCTTTTCGGGTGGGCTCCTGGCGCAACGGCCATTGCTGCTGCGCGCTCCGCTTTCGCGCTACCTGCCGGAGCTCCCCACAGCCCGCCAGAAAGCCGCACGGGTCCTTGCCACGGGGCCCTACCGCGCAGCCACTGAGCAGCATGCCGAGCACCAGCCCCAACGCCCAGCTGCCTCCGCCGCCTGCTGTGGGTTTCGCCATGCGGCCACGCTACGTCCTCACCGGGCGTGGGGGCCACCCGAGCGTGCGCCGCGGGTGGCGGAGGCTCCCCGGTACTGAAGGCTCACCCGTTAGCGCTGGCAGCCGCGGACGGCCTGGCGGGTGGGCCGGTGCCTGGCGCTGAGGGCTAACTGGTTAGCCCTGGCAGCCAGCGCAGCTCATTTCCCTGGAGGGTTCGAGGTGGGCTGAGGCTTCTTGGGAGACGGGAGGACAGGGGCGAAGCACTTGCCCTGGAAGAGAACGCCGTCGTTCTCCACGCACTCCTCGGCGGTCATCGGGAGTTGCTCCAACCAGCAGCCGCCATTGATGGGCACCTGCTTGCTTCCTGGGCACCGGCCTTTCTTGTCGGGCTTGGTCTGTCCGGGACGGGGCTCGGGCAGAGACGCCTGGGCAGGGGACTTCTTGCTCGTGGAGGGCGGAGTAGGCGCCTGAGGCTCGGTGGGCGGGGTGTCTCCGACGGCTGCCGTGCCCGCGTCGGGTGCGTGGGAAGCGGAAGACTGCTGCGTGCTCGCGGACACGTGCACGGGTGGGACGAGCGCTGGTGTCACCTTCCACAGGAGCACCGCGCAGGCGCCCACGGCCGCCAGGGCCAGCCAGGGCTTCCACTCCCGCTTCCGCGACGGTGGCCTGACACGCCGGGGACGTTCGCTCCCACCGGCTGGGGCGGGCACCTCCGGTGGCGGCACCTCGGAGGATGGCTGTGGCTCGGCGGGGCGCTGGGGTACGGGCTCGTTCGCCAAGGTCTCCAGCGCCTGGGCCACCTGGGCTGCCGTGCCGCGCGCCTCCGGAGCCTGCGAGAGCAGCTGGAGCATGACGCTCCGCAGGCCAGGCGATACCCGGGGGTTGCGCTCCAGCAGCGGGCCCGGCTCGGGGACCGACACCCGCCAGTCGCCTTCCGGCTCTGCCCGCATATCCAGGGCAGGCGGGTAATCGCCCATGACGAGGCGGTAAGCGGTGACGCCCAGGGCATACAGGTCATCGGCGGGGGAGGGCGGGTAGTAGCCGTGGGGATGGCGGCCCAGGCGGAGGTGGAACCGCCAGGCCTGAGGCGACAGGTACTCGGGAGTGAAAGGAGCCAGAGACTGCCAGGTGAGCCGTGGCGCCCCCGGGAGGTGGCCGGAGCCGAAGTCGAGCAGCACCGGCAAGCTGTCCGACAGTTGTACCCGGACGTTGTCCCCCTTGACGTCGCGGTGCACGGCGCCCGCGGCATGCAGTGCCTGGAGGGCCCGAGCCAACCGGGCCAGCACCTGGCACACCCGCGGGCACGAGGGCGCGTTCTGATCGGCCCAGACGTACAGGGGCGGGCCCTCCACCCACTGCATGACGAGAAAGGGGTACTCAGCGCCGCAAGGGTGGAGCAGCGTCCCTCGGTCCAGCAGGCGGGGAAGGCCCGGGTGGTTCAGGCGGGAGAGCAGCTTCGCCTCGCGCACCAGGCGCTCATTCCACGGCAGCAGCGAGAGCTTGAGGGCCACGGGCCCCTCGTGCTCACGGCCCACGCGCACCGCGCGGTAAACGGCACCGAAAGCGCCATGGCCCTGCCAGGCCTCCACTCGCCACGCTCCAACCTGGGTACCTGGGGCAAGCGGGTACATGGGATCCTCGGGGGCTGGTTCCGCCGTGCAGCTCGACGCGGAGTGAGAACAAGCGCTGCCTCTACCATGCTCTGGCAGCCAACCAGTTGGCTGTGACAGCCGGAGAGCGCGAAGTCCCGGAATGAAAGAAGCCCGCCAGCACGGAGCTGACGGGCTTCCTCGTTACGGCCTGTAGCCGCTCGGTCTACGCCTTGCCGGCGAAGATGTTCATCACGTCCTTGAGCAGCTTGATGGACTCGTCGCGCGGGCGCTGGAAGGCGTTGCGGCCCATGATCGAGCCGAAGCCGCCGCCCTGGTGGATCTGCTTGATCTCCGCCAGCAGGTTCTCGGTCGTCTTGGACTCGCCGCCCGAGAAGATGACGATGCGCTTGCCGTTGAACGCCGAGCGCACCACTTCCTTCACCCGGTCGGCCATCGTCTTGGTGGCGATGCCGGCATTCTCGAAGGCCTTCTTGGCCTCGGCCTGCTCGACGTGATCCTGCGGCGGCTTCACCTTGATGATGTGAGCGCCGAGCTGGGCGCTGATCTGCGCCGCGTACGCCACCACGTCGATGCCCGTCTCACCCTCCTTGGACATGTTGCCGCGGGGGTAGGCCCACAGCACCGTGGGCAGGCCGTAGGACTTGGCCTCGGCGATGATGTCGCGCAGGTCCTGGTACTGCTCGTTACGCGCGCCCGAGCCCGGGTAGATGGTGTAGCCCACCGCCACGCAGCCCAGCCGCACCGCGTCCTTCACGGACGACGTCACTGCGGACATGGGGTTGGGCACCTTGGCCAACGAGTCCGAGTTGTTCACCTTGAGGATGAGGGGAATCTCACCCTGCAGCTTGCCGGCCACGGCCTCCAGGAAGCCGAGCGGCGCCGCATACGCGTTGCAGCCCGAGTCGATGGCCAACTGCGCGTGGTAGTCCGGATCGTAGCCCGCGGGGTTGGGTCCGAAGGAGCGCGCCGGGCCGTGCTCGAAGCCCTGATCCACCGGGAGGATGACCAGCTTGCCCGTGCCGGCCAGGGTGCCGGTGTTCAGCAGCCGGGCCAGGTTGGTGAGGGTGCCCGGGTTGTCGGAGGGATACCACGAGAGGATCTGCTTGACGCGATCAGTGTAGGCCATGAGGCTCCTCGGTTGGGTTTCGCCGCCACGGCGGGGGCCGTGTCATTCGTAAACGGCGCGGATTGTGCTTCTCGTCCCGAGGAGCGCAAGGAGATCCAGCGAAAAAGTGTCAGCACCCATACGCGAGGCGGCCTTCTGTCGGGGCGCTTACCCCCGAAGGGGCGGGCAAACGTAAAGAAGCGATGACGGAGCCCCCGTGAAGGTGGATGCTGCGCCGCCGAGGTCCGTTCGAAGCAGGAAAGGGCCGTGAACGAGGCCAATGGTGAAAAGGACTCTGCTGGGACACGTACTAGGAGTGGGGTTGGTGCTGGCGGCTGGAAGGGCCACCGCCCAGAGCGCACCGGGAGCACCCGCAGCCCCTGCTCCAACGGCCCCCGGGACGAGCGCTCCGGCCAGCACGGGCGCCCCCACGGCGGGGCCGGTGACTCCGAACGCGCAGGGCCAGACGGCGCAGGACGCAACGCAGCCCACCCAGGAGGCCGGTGTGGGCACCCCGGGCGGCAAAG
Organism: Myxococcaceae bacterium; assembly: GCA_036389955.1. Lineage (GTDB taxonomy): Bacteria > Myxococcota > Myxococcia > Myxococcales > Myxococcaceae > DATHBR01. The sequence continues at coordinate 1,552 of DASVVJ010000955.1, read as the reverse complement.
GCACCCAGGCCGCGCGGAGCGGCGAACCCCTCACGCTGAAGCAGATCGTCGAGCTCGCGCGCAGCACGGATGCCCGGGTGGAAGAGGCCGAGGCGGAGCTGCGCCGACTGCAGGCGCTCCAGCGGCAGGCCCACTGGGCGTGGTTCCCCAAGTTCGAGACGGTGGTGGGCGTTGGCGGCCCCACGCCCGAGGCGCGCAACAACGGGCTCGGCGGACCACCGACGACGGAGGCCTCGCTGGAGGGAGACTGGAACTTCGGCAAGGTGGGCGTGACGGTCCGCGCCGAGACCCAGATGCTCTTGCCGCTGTACACCTTCGGCAAGCTGTCGGCGCTGGCAAAGGCGGGAGATCAAGGTCCCCTCATCGGCGCGGCGCTGAAGGAACGGGCGCAGGATGAGGTCGGGTTCCAGGCGGCCCAGGCCTTCTACGGCTACCAGCTGGCGCGCGCGGGCATGGTTCAGCTCGAGGACGTCGAGAAGCGGCTGGAGGACGCGGGCAAGCGCATCAGCGAGCTGCTCGCCGAGGAGTCCGAGCAGGTGTCCAGGGTGGACACGTACAAGGTGAACTTCTTCCGGCAGATGGTGGCCGCGCAACGGAGCGATGCAAAGCAGGGACAGCAGTTGGCACTGGCGGCGCTCCGGCTGCTCTCGGGGGTAAAGCCCGGCGAGCCCCTGGAGATCGTCGAGGTGGATCTGCCGATGGACGGGGAGGGCGAGGAGTACACACCCCCCCAGCTGGAGCAGGCGCTGGCGCTGTCCGAGCAATACCGCCCCGAGCTGAGCGCCGTTCAGGCCGGCATCGCCGCCCGCGAGCAGGAGGTGATCATCCGCGAGCGCGCCTACTACCCGGACCTGGGCATCTTCGGTTTCGCCCGGTTCAACTACACCTCCAACGCCACGCCCCAGCGCACGCCGTTCGCCTTCGATCCTTACAACGATCGCGGCGTGGGCTTTGGCCTCGCTGCCCGTGGCACCTTCGACATCCCCATCAAGAGCGCCCAGGCCGACCAGGCCCGCGCGGAGCTGGACAAGCTCAAGGCCCAGCAGCGGCTGATTCAGGCCGGCATCCGCCTGGAGGTGACGAAGGTGCACGGCGAGCTGATGGCCGCGCTCGAGCGCGCCCGCGCCCTCACCGAAGCAGAGAAGAACGCCAAGCGCTGGGCCACCGCCGCCTTCGCCGCCTTCGACCTGGGCACCGGCGACACCCGGGAGCTGGTGGACGCTTTCACCGCGCTTGCTCAGGCCTCCGCCGGCAGGGCCAAGGGCTGGCATGACGTGCGAGTGGGAATAGCTGCGCTGGACCGCGTGACCGGCACACCTCCCACCGGGAAGTGAATAACGGACTGGCCCAGCCAGTCGTCTCATCCGACATCCACCGGAGACTCGAAAACGATGCTCGCATCCCTGATTGCTGCTTCTCTTCTCGCTGCCGCACCGGTCACTCCCCTCGAGGTCGTCAAGTCCGGCAACGCCGACGTTCAGAAGGCCGCCACCGCGCCCGGAGCCACCGTCGAGAATCTCGCCACCGTCGTGGAGAAGTTCGTGGACTTCGA